>CAYZSH010000136.1:0-7324 GCA_964481025.1 uncultured Isosphaeraceae bacterium | reverse complement strand
TTCTGCTGCGACGTGACCTGGGACGACACCTGCGCCGCCTACGCCGAGACCTACTGCGGTTTCACGGGCTTCGACTGTGACTTCCCGGCGACGACCGGCGTCGAGAACGAGAGCTGCGGCGGTGACACCAACGGCGGCTGCAACATGGATGTCCCGGCGTTCGATTCGATCTCGCCCGGCGACTTCATCGCGGGCACCTACCAGGTCGACGGCGTCTCCGGCGTCCGCGACACCGACTGGTACCAGTTCACCCTCGACTCGACGAGCAACGTCGATCTGACCGCGTACAGCCGCGTGGCGGTGGACGTCTTCATCGTCAACAACGACTGCGCGAACGTGGCGATCGTCGCCGCGGGTTCCGGCGAGTGCCCGAGCACCCTTTCGGCGTGTCTTCTTCCCGGTACCTACAACGCGTTCGTCGCGCCGGCGACCGACGGCGGCAACCTGCCCTGCGATCTGCCGGACTACGCCTCGTACGTCCTGAACCTCGAGGTCGAGCCGCTTCCGACCTGCCCCGGCTTCGATGACTGCCCCGGCGGCGACGTGTCGATCACCCCCAACAGCGACCTCATCCCGACCCAGGGCGGCATCGCCTGTGCGGGTGGCGGCATCTCCCGCGACAACATCTGGGCGGTGAGCATCAACCTCGCAGACGGCGCCACCTCCGGAAGCGACGTGACCATCTCCTGCGTCGAGTTCGGCGCCGAGAACAGCGGCTCGCCGGTTCCGGCCCGCGTCCAGATCTGGCTCGACACCGACGGTGGCGTGCCGACGGCGCCCGACCAGGACCTCCAGCTCCTCGGCACCCGGGAGACGGTCGTCGCGGCCGGCGCCCTCAACATGCAGCGAGCGGCGTTCGACGAGCCCATCTGCGTGCCCGCCGACAGCCTGATCGTCGTGACGCTCTCGGTCGATCCCTCGACCGACGGCTTTGCGGTGTTCGCGGCCAACACGCTCCCCAGCGCGAGCCCGACCTACATCCTGAGCACCGCCTGCGGTCTCACGACCTTCACCGATCTCACCTCGATCGGCTTCCCCAACGTGAACTGGGTGGTCGACCTCGAAGCCACGCTCGGCTGCGACAGCGGTTCGTGCGAGGGTGACTTCAATGGTGACGGCATCGTCAACGGTGCCGACTTCGGCTCGGTCCTCGCGGCCTGGGGCGCCTGCGCCGGCTGCCCGGAGGATCTCAACGGCGATGGCATCGTGAGCGGTGCCGACGTCGGCCTGCTTCTCTCGGTCTGGGGCGCCTGCCCCTGATCCCGGGCGAATGCTCGACCTGAACCACACGCGGGGCGGCTTCCGAATCGGGAGCCGCCCCCGTGTCGTTTCCGGGCCATGAGACCCGCCGTCATCGTGATCGCGGAACAGGGGTACGATCCTCGGTCATGTCCGCTGCCGCCATCCATCCCCTGCTCCTCATCCCCGCAGCGATCGGCAGTGGAGTCGTCCGCATGCTCGCACCGGTCGGTGCGTTCACACGATTCGCACTGGCGGTCATCGCGTGGACCGTGGCGAGCCCCGGAAGCTGGCTGAGCCGACGACGGATCTCGCCCCCACTGTTCACGGTCGGAGTCGCGAGCATTCCCGTCGTCGCGACGACCGGCATGTTCATCGGCATGATTCTCGCGCTGGAGGGCTTCAACCAGTTCGACGCGATCGGACTCGCCGATCGCATGGGCGGGATCATCAACTCGAGCGTCGTGAAGCAGATCGGACCGGTGCTGGCGGCCGTGATGGTCGCGGGTCGGGTCGGGGGCGCATTGGCCGCCGAACTGGGGACGATGCGGGTCACCGAGCAGCTCGATGCGATGCGGGCGATGTCGGTGGATCCGGTCCGGAATCTCGTCGTGCCACGCTTCGTCGCATGCGTGGTGATGACGCCCATTCTGACCATGTACTCCAACGCCCTCGGCGTCTGGGGCGCGTGGGCGATCCTGACCGGCGTCTTCGGAGTGAACAGCGCGGATTACTGGTACTACACGGGGCTCGTGGTGCACTGGTGGGACCCGTTCGCCGGACTCGTGAAGAGCGTGTTCTTCGGCGCCGCGATCGGTCTGGTCGCCTGCTATCGCGGATTCAACTGCGGGGCCGGGGCGAGCGGCGTCGGGCGTGCGGCGACCAGCGCCTTCGTCACGAGCTTCATCGCGATCATCGTGCTGAACCTCGTTCTCGCGAGCTTCCTCAACGAGATGTACTACTTCCTGTTCCCGACCGGCGTGAAGTCGGTGCTCGGCTGATTCGCCTTCCCCGCGGAACCGCGGCGATCGCCACCGCGGATCCTTGACCACGCAAGCGAACCTCTGGAGACGACGAATGCCGCTCATCGCCGCCCTCACCGCCGCGTGGTGCCTGTCGACCGTCTCCCTGCCATGCGGGGCCCCCGGTCAGGCCGTACCTCAGGCCGGCCCGGTCCCCACCGACCCCTGGCCCGCCTGGCCGCCGCCCCCGCTTCGCCGTTCGGAACCCCGGGGATACACGGTCGGACTCGCCATCGACGTCGGGGCCACCTCGCAGTTGCCGCAGGTTCCGGATCCCTTCACCTCGACCGGCGGCACGGTCACGATCGAGCCGGTGGTCGCCGACAACTGGACGGTCGCCGATCTCGATCAACGCGAGATCTCCGTCCGGCTGAACGGTTCGCCGGTCCCGTTCGAGACGAAGATCGAGGGCGACCCGAAGTCCGACCATCGACGAGTCGTGATCTCGATCCCGGATGGCGTGGTCAACACGCTGAGCCTCCGCACGAGCTGGGCCGCGATCGCGTTCAACAGTGAGGTCGATGAGGCGGCGGCGGCGAACATCGCGTGGCCACGAGCCTGGGCCCCGGAGGCGCAGCCGTATCTTTCGCCGAGTTTCGCGATCGACTCGGATCAACCCATCTTCCGCGACTTCGTGGCGGGCGTCGCGGGAGAGGAACTGCGTCGCGTGCCGGTGTATCTCGCCGCCAAGGATCTGGTCCGCCGATCGATCCTCGGATTCCGAAACACCTCGAGCGAGACGCTCGTCCGCGAGGGCCGCGGCGCCGTCCGCGGATTCCGCCTGCAAGGTGCCTCGATCGCGGCGAGCACTGCCGACGGCACTGCCGGCGGAACCGCAGGGGACCTCGTCTGCGTGTGCGTGGCGGTGCTCCGCGCCGCGGGCATTCCGGCCCGTCCGGTCATCGGGATCTACTCGGGTGACGGTGATCGCGGCAGCACCAAGCTCCCAGGGGGGAAGACCACCTTGTGCTGCTGGGCCGAGTTTCATCTCCCGGGAGCGGGTTGGGTGCCATTCGATCCCTACGAGATGCGCGGCTCCGGGCTCCCTCAGGCGGACATTCGCAAGCCGTGGCGGTGGTTCGGATCGATCGACGAACTGAATCGACGGGTGGCGATCGCCTACGAGTTTGCGCCGGTGCGACAGGGCTTCATCCAGGACTGGCCCGCAGGCTGGGCTTGGACCATCTCGGGCGTCGTCCGCGCGCCACTTCGCATCGTGGATGTGACCACGCCGATTCTCGTCAGTCGCGGCCGTGTGCGCCCCTGACCGACGCAGACATCGCCCGTTCGAAGCTCGTCTTCGCGGTGATCTCGAACGTTCCGCGCACGACGCGTCCCGGTGCGGGACGAGCACCGGGACGCGCCACCCATGGGTCCTGCCGGATCGAACACCGGGCACCGGCCCGATCCGGACGGGGGTGTCTGCTGCTGCTCAACGACCCGACGGCGTGATCTTGAGTTCCCGTCGGGGCGCGGCGACCGGCGACCGCGTGGAGCGGGTGCCTCGTCGAACGGTGCCGGATCGACCGGAAGCACCGCCCATCTGAATCACCATGCGATCGTCCCCGCCCCCGATGCGGATCGGACCGTCGGGACGGCGACGGATGAAGTTCGCCTCGTCGCCACCGAGCAGGAGTTCGCTCTCGAATCGGGCCTCGTCGCCACCGGTGAGTCGGAAGTGATGTCGGATGCCGAAGCCATCCTCGACGGACGCCGACTCGAAACCGGGGTACGGCGCACCGAAGTTCGCGTCCGTGACCGCGGTGCCCGCACCGGTTCCGCCCATGGCGAACGGCCCGTTGTGCAGCGTCTTGCCCACTTCGTCGTCCACCATCGCCGACCAGACGGCCTGACCGATCGGAACGTCGAGCCGGCCACCATCGTCGTCCATGACGAGGGTGACTCGGACGCGACCGCCGATCCGACTGCCTTCCGTGATCAGTGGATCAAGCGGCATGGCGACTCGAACGTCGAATTCCCGCTTCTCGGCGGAGTGATTCAGAATCGAGGCGACGCCTGCCAGCCGAGCGTTGCCGCGCGGATCGAGATCGGCGAGCCAGTTCCACGAGATCGTGACCTGTCGAGCCGAGTCGCGGCGCGATCCCTGGAATCGAATGCCTTCGTCGGTCGCGACGCCTTCGATCTCGAACGCCGTCGGTTCCCCTCCGTCGGTCGCCACCTCCACCGTGGCATGCGCGACGACCTGTGGACGCCCCCCGGTCGCGTCGTTCCCTCTCGAATCACCGGCGTCCGCCCCCATCGTCGCGCCCGCGACGATCAGGGCCCCCAGCAGATTCGGGATGATGCGATGACCGTTCATGTCCTTGCCTTCCCTGGTACCGGACTCCACATCCGGGCTGTTTCAACGCTCGTATTCGTCGACAGACGTGCAAGCCGGGGGGACGAAATCCGATTCGTCCGGTCGGTCGATCCGGGCAGTTGGGTCCGGCCACGCGGGTGGTACGACCATGTCCGGAAATCCGCACTCCGCGTGATCGACACGATCGAATCAGACGGTCACACCGTCGGCTCTCCCGGGCCTGCGGATCGGATGCGGACTCCGGAGTTGAATCCGGCGGTGTGCTCGGCAGGGTGAGGTGAAGTGGGCCGGCCGAGGCGACGTCGGCGAAGGCCCGGCGAAGGCCACGGGAGTCGCGGACGCAAGACGATGAGGAGACCGCTGACCGCGATCCCCGGACCGTTGGTGGTTCCGAGCGTCAATGAAACGACCGCGATCGGACTCGCCATTCCGGCTCCAAGGGAGACGGACCGTCGGGGAGCGACGTCCGTTCCCGGGGGCATGTCTCTTGATCGGGTGGCATTGATGGTCGTCCGGCGATCCGGTCCCGTTCCAAGATCGGGGTCGAGATCCGCTCCACCCGTCCCACCACCAGATGCACGACCTCACCCCGTCGTTCGACCCGGCCGAACGCGACCATCGCGACCGCGTGCCGTGCGATCGAACGGTGACGACGATAGATCTTCGGCTTGAGGACCAGATTGGCGATGCCGGTCTCGTCCTCGAGCGTCATGAAGACGATGCCTCCCGCGGTGGACGGCCGTTGCCGCACGAGCACGACTCCGGCCACACCGAACCGGCAGCCATCCGGCGTGGCCCGCGGATCGTCAAGCAGCACCGCCGGCCGAATCCCCCGCCGATCGAGTTCGGCCCGAAGGCATCCGACCGGATGACGATCAAGCGAGAGCCCCAGCGACTCGTAGTCGTCGGAGATCGATCGAAGCCGCGAGATCGGCGGAAGCACGGCCTCGGGCTCGGCGATGCCGCTCGCGGACTCGGATGCGCCGACATCGCCGTCGTCCACATCGATGCGTCCATGGCACCGGGCGTGATCGCTCGTCGCTCGCCGGGCCGTCGCATCCTCCGCCACGAGATCGTCGAAGAGCGGCAACGCCTCGTCTCGCAGGCGCTGCAGTTCCCAGAGCGCCCGCTGCCGATCAAGGCCAAGCGACCGAAAGGCGTCGGCCCGCGCGAGCCGACGAAGCACGCCGATCGGAATGCGACGGTGATGATGCAGTTCCGAGAGCGATCGCGGCCGCGTGCCATGCCTGACGGCATCGACGAACGCCCGAGCATCGGACTCCGCCAATCCACGGACCAACCGAAGCCCCAGCCGAATCGCCGGCTGATCGACCGCCACCGAACGCCGTCTCCGAGGCCACCCACCACCATCACGATCACCACTGCAAGGACGTTCCACTTCGTCCCACGGCTCGCGTGGCGTGCGTTCCAACGTACAGTCCCACGACGACGCCAAGGCATCGATCCGCCGCACCTCGACCCCGTGCTCCTGCGCATCCCGAACGATCTGGGCTGGCGCGTAGAAACCCATCGGCTGACTGTTGATCAGCGCGGCGGCGAACGCGGCGGGTTCCCGGCACTTCAGCCAGCTGGAGGCGTACACCAGCAGCGCGAAACTCGCCGCGTGCGACTCCGGGAAGCCGTAGCCGCTGAACCCCTTGATCTGCGTGAACACCTGACGGGCGAAGTCGCGGTCGTAGCCTCGGGCGACCATGCCGTCCTCCAGTCGCTCTCCGAACGCGGCGATCGCGTTGCCGTTCCGCTTCCACGCCGCGATCGCTCGTCGCAGGGAGTCCGCCTCGCCGGGGGTGAACCCCGCGGCGACCACCGCAAGCGACATCGCCTGTTCCTGGAAGAGCGGAACCCCGAGCGTCTTCTCCAGCACGCGACGAACGGCATCATCGGGATACGTCGTCGGCTCCTCGCCGTTGCGCCGCCGCAGGTACGGGTGCACCATGTCGCCCTGGATCGGCCCGGGCCGGACGATCGCCACCTCGATCACGAGGTCGTAGAAGCACCGCGGCCGAAGCCGGGGAAGCATCGACATCTGTGCCCGCGATTCGATCTGGAACACCCCGACGGTGTCGGCGGCGGAGACCATCGTGTAGACCTCGGGATCCTCCGACGGAATCGTGTGCAGCTCGAGTCGTCGCGGTCCGGTCCGTGCGACCACGGCATCGGACGGACGAGTCGCCCGGTCGTCGCTGACCAGATCCATGGCCTTGCGGATGCACGAGAGCATGCCGAGGGCGAGGCAGTCCACCTTGAGCATGCCCATCGCATCGACGTCGTCCTTGTCCCACTCGATGACCGTGCGATCCGGCATCGCCGCGTTCTCGACCGGCACGATCTCCCAGAGCGGCCGATCCGCGATGACGAACCCGCCGACGTGCTGCGAGAGATGACGCGGAAATCCGAGGATCGTGCGGGCGATCACCAGCAGACGGCGGATGGCCGGCGATGCGGGATCGACGCCCAGCGCCCGGATCCGCGCCTCGTCGACGACGCCGTCGCTCCACCATTCGATGTCCGCGGCGAGCCTTTGCACGAGATCGCGGGAGAGCCCGAGCGCGGTGCCGACATCGCGGATCGCGCTCCGCCCCCGGTACGAGATGACCTCCGCGACCAGGGCCGCGCGATCTCGCCCGTACTTCTCGTAGACGTACTGGATCACCTCCTCGCGACGTTCGTGCTCGAAGTCGATGTCGATGTCGGGCGGCTCGTCTCGCTCGCGGCTCACGAA
>CAYZSH010000135.1:0-7348 GCA_964481025.1 uncultured Isosphaeraceae bacterium | reverse complement strand
TGGGTCTGGATCTTCTTGCCCTGTCGCACCGACGAGTGCACGCCGCGCCACATCCGCTTGAAGAGTCGGTTGCCCGAGATGTCGCCGGTGATGGCGAGGGTGTCGAGCATCGGGACGCCTGCGTTCAGGAGCTCGCCCATGGTGTGGAGCGAACGGCTGATGTAGAGCGCCCGGAACATCCGCTTGGCGACCGGCATCGAGAGCTTGGCCCGGTCCCACCAGAATCCGCCGAGTTCGGTCTTGACGAAGAGCATGAAGCCCGCGATCAGACCGACCACGACCATCAGCAGCATCCACCAGTAGACGATCATGAAGTCCGAGACGCCCATCAGGAACTTGGTGGGGGTGGGCAGCGCCTCCTCCTTGCCCTCGAAGACGCCGGCGAACCTCGGAAGCACGAAGGTGAGCAGGAACACCGTCACGCCCACCGCCATGGTGGCGATGATGCCGGGGTAGATGCTCGCGCCGACCACCATCTTGCGGGTCTCGAGTTCCTGCCGCAGGTAGGCGGCGATGCGGTCGAGCATCCGCGCGAACGCACCGCTCATCTCCGAGGCCCGGACCATGCTGATGTAGAGCGGTCCGAAGAGCTTCGGATGCTTCGCGATGGCCTCCGAGAACTGCTTGCCGCTCTCGATGTCGCCCTTGATCTCCATCAGGATCGACTTGAACTTCGCGTTGCTGGTCTGCTCGGCGATGCCGTCGAGCGCCTGACGGATGCTGATGCCCGCGCGGATCATGACCGCGAGCTGCGTGGTGAAGTCGAGGATCTCCTTCTTGCCCGGGCCGCTCGACCAGTTGAGCATCGAGGAGAGGTTCTTGACCGATCCCGAAGCCGTCGCGGGCGAGAGCTGGACGACGTGGAGACCCTTGCCGCGCAGCATCGCCGCGGCGGTCGCGGCATCGGCGGCCGCGAGGGCGCCTTCGACCACGGCCTGTCCGTTGCGGGCTTGATAGCGGTACTGCGGCATGCGTGCGTCCCTTCCCGCCTCAGGCGGCGAGCATCCGTTCGAGCTTCTCGGGGTGGGCGGACTGGGCGATCGCGTCCTCGCGGCTGATCATGCCGTTGAAGAACAGTTCCGCGATCGCGTTGTCGAGACTGATCATGCCGAGCTGTCGGTTGGTCTCGATCACGTTCGGGATCTCGAACGTGCGGGCCTCGCGAATGATGTTCCGGACCGCGGGGGTGCAGAGCATGATCTCGATCGCCGGCACCATGCCCGGCCGGTCCATGCGGCTGAAGAGCGTCTGACTGACGACCGCCTGCAGGGTGTTGGCGAGCATCGAGCGGATCTGGTTCTGCTGACCCGCGGGGTACATGTCGATGATGCGCTCGACGGTCTGCGACGCATCGACGGTGTGCAGCGTCGAGAGCACGAGGTGGCCGGTCTCGGCCGCGCTGATCGCGAGCTGCGTGGTGTCGAGGTCGCGCATCTCACCCACCAGGATGATGTCGGGGTCCTGACGCAGGGCGTGCTTGAGACCGCTGGCGAAGCTCGGCATGTCGGCGCCGAGTTCACGCTGCTCGATGAGCGACTTGTCGCTCTCGAAGACGTACTCCACCGGGTCCTCGAGGGTGATGATGTGCTTGCGGTACCGCTCGTTCATCGCCTGGATCATGGCGGCGAGCGTCGTCGACTTGCCCGAGCCGGTGTCGCCGGTGACGAGCACGAGACCGCGGGGCAGGTAGGTCAGCCGCGAGATGACTTCGGGCAGGTTGAGATCCGCCAGCGGCGGCACCTGGGTCTTGATGCCACGGAGCGCCATCGCGACCACGCCTTTCTGCATGTGGGCGTTCACGCGGTATCGCTGCAGGCCGGGGACCTCGTAGGAGAAGTCGAGGTCGAGGTTCTGGTCGAACGTCGCCAGCTGCGCGGGGCTCACCATCTGCTCGAGCGCCCGACGAAGTCCGTCCGGCGTGAGCGCGGGACACTCCATCGGGGCCATCACGGTGTGCACCCGCATCATCGGCGGGTGGCCGGCGACGAGGTGGACGTCGGAGGCGTCCTGATCGAACGCCTGGCGAAGGATGTCGTTGAGGTGCATCGGCCGCGCTCCATGCCGAGGTCCGAAGCGGATCCCCGGTATGGAGACCATCGGATCCCGACGGGCGCCGATTCACTGGAACCGTCGTGATCAGGCGGAGTCGGGGATCGCGTCCCCGGCGCGAACCGCGGCGGTGGGTTCGGGTTGTGCGGGTCGTTCCAGCCGGAAGGTCCCGGAACCCGAGAAGGGCTCCGCCGGGCGGCGGATGCCCGCGTCGAACAGGATCTGGCCGAACAGCCCCGGTGCCTGGTACCGGATGGTGCCGTCCATGGACCACGTGATGTCCCGCGATGGATCCACCTCGGCGGCCACATCGGCGGGGAGCCGCATCGACGCGGGGATCGTCACCCGTCGCGTCGTCTTCGGGGGAAGCGTCAGGAACGCCGCCCAGCGCCCTTCGAAGCGGCCGACGTCGGGAACCTCGAACGCGTAGTCGAATCGTTCGAGCGGAATGTCCTTGTCGCCGGGATTCTCAAGGTCCAGATCGATCAGGAACCCTGCAGCGTCGGCGGCACCGACCGGACCAGCGACGACCACCGGACGGGCGGAGATCGGGTGGACGCGTGGTGCAGATCCGCAGCCGGATCCGGCGAGCGGACACGAGAGGAGGGCGATCGCGAACGTGTTGCGGACGGCGGCGGGCATCATTGGCGTACTGTACCGGAGGCCCCCGGTCGCTCCCGGTCAACCCGGGTCTCGGGATCTTGCCGCGTCTTCGAAGAGTCGAGGGAATGCCGTGCGTCCAATCCGCTTCGTTCGCCGATTCGGTTCGCTTCCGGCGATGTCGCTCTGCGGCGTCCTCCTCTCGGCGACCGGAGCCCTGGGACAGATCCGCGAGTTCGCGCCCGTCGCGATCGACGACTCGCCCGTGGCGGATCGGCTGCTGGCCGAAGTCGAGGCCCAGTACTCGGACAATCCCGAGCGGGCGGTCGAGCTACTGGCGGAGCTGCTCGATGGATACGCCGATCGCGTGGTCTCGATCCCGAACGAGCCCGAGGGCTTCCGGTCCGTGCGATCGGCGGTCCTGAGTCTGCTCGTGCGGGAGCCCGCGGTCCAGAGCGCGTGGCGTCGGGAGTTCGACGTCGAGGCCGACGCACTGCTCGAGCGTTCCGGTGCCGCCGAGACCTGGCGTCGACGTCCGTTCACCCCGGCGGGCCGCGAGGCGGGATTGCGACTGGTACAGCGAGCGGCCGAGACCGGATCGCCGGAGACCGCGATCCGGCTTCTCGAGGCGCTCGACGCGTGGCCCGAGGATCGATTCGAGGACGATCGACGACGGCGCGATCTGCTCGCCGCGGAGGCGTGGATCGCGATCGCTCGCAGCGACGCCGCACCGGCGAGCCGGCGACGGCGTGACGACGCGATCGAGAAGGTGCGGTCGCACAGCCCGGAGCTCGCGGCGCGACTGGCGTCCTGGGCGGCGGTCGAGCCCTCCGGTGATGCCGCATCGATTCCGATGTCGGTGGTCGAGTCCGGTCGGCAGGACTGGACGGTTCTCTGGGAGGCGCCGCTGGAGGAGACGCTGTTCCTGCGACGGACGACCGACCGCGCCACCGGTCGCAACCTTCACTCGGACATGGAGCGGCTGCGCCGCGAAGCGCGGTATCTCACGTCGGTGCCCGCGGTGTTCGATGATCTGGTGATCGTCAACGAGGGGCACCTGCTCGAAGGCATCGATCGATTCACCGGCCGCCTGCGATGGTTCCGCGACTTCGGAACCGGTTCGATGCTCGGTGGATCGGGACTCCCCGGCGATCTCAACGAGATCGTGATCGACGACGGCGACGCGTACACCGTGCTCGGACATTCCTTCTCGGGAGGCCGCGGCGACCAGCGTTCCATCGTCCGCTTCGACGCCGCTACCGGCATGGAACGCTGGTCGGTCGATCCGGACCGGATCTCGGAGCATCCGATTCTCGAGGACAGCGAGCCGTCGGGCCCGCCGCTGTTGCTGGGCGACCTCGTGGTGGTGCCGCTGCGCAAGACGACCTCGAGACTGGAGACGATCGATCTGGTGCTCGCGCTCGACCGACGGGACGGCGCGGTGCGCTGGATTCGAACGATCGCGTCGAGCGCCAGCCTCCGTGCGGTCGAGCCGCGGCCGTACGGACGACTCGCTGCGATCGACGGTGACGTGCTGGTCGCGTCCGCGGCCGGCGCGATCGCCCGTCTCGACGGGCCGACCGGATCGGTGGTCTGGCTGCGCCGGGAGGACGTTCCGCTGCGGGGCGTGAACCGCTTCACGGAGGCGTGGCAGGTTCCGTCGCCGGTGGTGCTCGACCGCGGCATCGCCAGTCTCGACGCGTCGCGCACGCACTGGCAGCTCCTCGATCCCGAGACCGGCAGTCTGCTCGAACGTCATCCGATCGGGGCCGGCACCATCGCAGGTGACGTCGGCTGGCTGGGTGTGGTCCGGGGTGTGCTCGACGGACGCGATCTGCTGCTCGCGATCGGAACCGACGTGATCGCGATCGATCCGGAGTCGCCGGACACCGCGCTCTGGTCATGGCGATCCATGGCGACCGCCGCCGGCGCGTTGAAGGAGGGCGACGGTGCCGGGGCCGTGCGGGGCCGCGTGACGATCGCCTCCGACGGCGTGCTGGTGCCGGTGGTCGATGGCGTCATGTCGGTCGATGCCGCGACGGGTCGCGTGCGTCGCCTCTTCGACTTCGACGGCCCGGTCAACCCGGTGCTCGCCGCGGACGCGATCCACGTCGTCGGGAGCGAGTCCGTGGCGACCGTCATGCCGGTGATGGACGCGGTCGCGACGCTCGAACGTCGCATCCGGGAGTCCGAGGACGCCGTCCCGCAGGCGATCGCCCTGCTCGATCTCGCCATGCGGATCGGCCGACCCGATCTGCAGCGTCTTGCCGCGTCCGCTGCGGTTGACGGCCTGAGGACTCCGGGCGGCGAGGAATGGCGTTCGGAGGTGCTCGACCTGCTTCTGGCCGCCGTGCCGTCGGCCAGTGACGAGGACGGTCTGGCCCTTCTGGATCTGGCGGCGGAAGCCGCGGGTGGCGATCTCGCCGGCATCGTCCGACATCGGCTGGCCCGCGCCGCCTGGATGCAGGCCCGAGGTCGAGGGGACGAGGCGGTGGAGGAGTGGCTCGGCATCATGGGCGACGCGCAGGCGTCGAGTCTGCTGGTCTCGGAAGGTGGAGGCTTCGACATCGCGGTGGGCACGATCGCCCGCGCCAGACTGCGCGACGCGAGGAACACCGATCCCGAACTCGATCGCCGGCTCGATCTGAAGGCCTCCCGCGAGGTCGCCGATGCGATCGAGTCGCGGGTGACGGCATCGGTACTCGTCGATCTCGCGCGGCGTTGGACCGGCACCGATGCCGCGGAGACCGCCGCGGCCCGCGCCATCGAGATACTGCGGGACGAGGGAGACGCACTGTCGGTCATGTCGGTCGGACTGTTGGTCGCTCGGGGATTCGAACTCGATGATCCACGACGCGCATCGGTGCTGGCCGGCGCGGCCGCGGCGTGCGCGGAGTCGGGACGACCCGCCCTGGCCCGAGCGCTGCGTTCGGCGACCAGCGGCGTCGCGTCCACCACGCCACGGCCGCGGATCGCCGGAGTTCCGGATCATCTGGAGGCGATCCCGGGCCGACTCGTGAGCGTCGCCCCCGACGTCGTGGGATCGGCGCCTTCCGACCTCGTGCTGCTCTTCGACGCGGGCACGGCGGAACTGGTGGCCCGTGACGCGGAAGGTCTGGTCGAGCGATGGCGGCGTCCGTGGACCATCGACCATCTGCTCGTCGAATGGTCGCCGGACCTGCTGATCTGGGAGAGCGCGGGCCAGCGACAGCCGATTCTCTCGTCGCTCGATCCGGCGACCGGTGAGGTTCGCTGGTCCACGCCCGATGTCTCGAGACTTCTGCCCGCCCCGGATCGTCACGCGATCAATGCGGACGGATTCCTGCCCGATGGCAGGATGTTCCAGCCGTGGGAGATCCTCTCCCGCCCGATCGATGCTGGGGTGCTTCTCGTGCGGCGGGACGGTGCGGCGTCGCTCGTCGATCGGGTCGATGGACGCACCGTGATCTGGAGCAGGCGTGGACTGCTCGATCGGGTGCATGGCGTCTCGTCGGGCGGCGGTCTCGTGCACATCCACGGGAGCGGCGTTGATGATCGGGGCGAGGTCGTGGGTCGACTGGTCTCGCTCGATCCGGCGTCGGGACGCATCGTGCTCGACGAGACGATCGACTCGGGGGAGATCCGCTGGGCGGTTCCCGATCCGCTCGGTCGCGTGGCGGTCGGTACCTCCACCGAGGTGCATGTCCTTGATCCGATCGGTTCGATGCTCGGCGGGGGGGATCGCTGGCGACGGCGACGGACGGGTGCTGAAGAGGCCCGATTGGGCTGGATCTCCAACGGCGACCTCGTCCTGCTCGACGACACGTCCGCGATCGTGGTCTGGGATCTCGCCACCGGTCGGGTGGAGGCGGATCGCTGGGCGATTCCGGAGAATCGTCAGGAACTTCTCGGCCGGCCGCTGGCGACGCTCGATCTCGGCGACCGGCGGGTGCTTCATCTGGACGCACGGCTGGTGATGCACGATCCCGACGGCGACCTCCTCGGAATGGACGCCATGGCGATTCCCGGTCGTCGGGACCAACGCGTGCTGTTGGTGCAGGACGGCCTGCTTCTGGTCACCCGAATCACGGCAGGGGCTCCCGGCGGGGCGGTGCATCGCATCCAGCGACTGGATTCCGAGGCGGGTCTGAAGCTCGTTGGGCAGCCGTTCGAGATCGCCGGAGGGCGGCCCTACACCGACGCTCGTGTGGTCGACGGATGGTTGTTGCTCTCCACTGAAGTCGAGACGCACGCTGTGCCGATGTCGGCGTCTCCGGAGTCGAACTCCGATTTGTCGGGTCGTCCTTGACGGAGCCTCGATGATCGGGCATAACTCCCCTCCGGATCCGGTGTGAGGACGGTGCGTCGCCGTCTTCATCGACCCCGGACGATCCTCTCGATGCACCGCACCCGCTTGCGGAAGGACACCCGACATGGGCACCTCGCTTCTCGTTGACGTGGACGGCCTCGACTCGCTCGATGGTGTCTCCATTCTGGACGTGCCGGTCTTCGCCGCCGACCTGATCGGCGTCACGGCGCCGGTGCAGCCGTCCATCGGCGGTGGATCCTCGGCGGTCATCGTGGGCTGGGGCGACGACGAGGACGACGAGTACGAGGGCTTCTACGACGACGACGCGGACGACGATGACGACGACGAGGAGGACGACGACCTCGAGGACGAGGACGAGGACGACGACGAGGACGACGACGAGGACGACGA
>CAYZSH010000134.1:0-7392 GCA_964481025.1 uncultured Isosphaeraceae bacterium | reverse complement strand
GTCATCTACATGCACATGGAGGGCGCGCCGAGCCAGCTCGACCTCTACGACTACAAGCCGGCCCTCCACGAGGAGTTCGACAAGGATCTCCCCGACTCGATCCGCAACGGCCAGCGGATCACCACCATGACCAGTGGGCAGGCCCGATTCCCCGTGGCGCCCACGATGTTCAAGTTCGATCGCTACGAGAACAACGAGGACGGCATCATGCTGTCCGAGCTGCTTCCGTACACCGGTCGGATGGCGAAGGACATCTGCTTCATCAAGTCGATGCACACGTCGGCGATCAACCACGAGCCGGGAATCACGTTCTTCCAGACCGGCAGCCAGATTCCAGGGCGCCCGTGCTTCGGATCGTGGATGAGCTACGGCCTTGGCAGCATGAACGACGACCTGCCGACCTTCGTGGTCATGATCACGCAAGGCATCGGCAACATGCAGGCGCTCTCCGCGAGGTTCTGGGGCAGCGGCTTCCTTCCGAGCGAACACCAGGGCTGCAAGCTCCGCGCCGGTCGCGACGCGGTCCTGCACCTTCGAGATCCCGACGGCGTCAGCCGTGAGGATCGCCGACAGATGCTCGACCTCGCCGCGAAGCTGAACGAGGAGGAGTTCGAGAAGACGCTCGACCCCGAGGTCAACGCCCGCATCGCGCAGTACGAGATGGCGTACCGCATGCAGATGTCGGTGCCGGAACTCACCGACTTCAGCGACGAGAGCGCCGAGACGCTCGAGATGTACGGACCGGACGTCAACAAGCCGGGCAGCTTCGCCGCGAACTGCCTGCTCGCCCGACGGCTCAGCGAGCGCGGCGTGCGATTCGTGCAGCTCTACATGCGAGGCTGGGACCAGCACGGCAATCTCCCCAACGAGATCCGCGCCCAGACCAAGGCGGTCGACCAGCCGCAGGCGGCACTGCTGCAGGACCTCAAGCAGCGTGGCCTGCTGGAGGACACGCTGGTGCTGTGGGCCGGCGAGTTCGGCCGCACCGTCTACTGCCAGGGCAACCTGCAGCGCGAGAACTACGGCCGCGACCACCACCCGCGTTGTTTCACCGTCTGGCTCGCCGGCGGCGGCGTCAAGCCGGGCATTTCGTACGGGCAGACCGACGACTATTCATACAACGTCGTCGAGAACCCGGTCGAGGTGCACGACCTCCACGCGACGATGCTTCACCAGCTCGGCATCGATCACGAGAAGCTCGTGTACCGACATCAGGGTCGCGACTATCGCCTGACCGATGTCCACGGCAAGGTGGTCAACGATCTGATCGCCTGATCCTTCAGCGTCAGGCCGCCTCGACCCCTCGCGCGTCCAGTCCGAACCGCGGCGACCACTTCGCCAGCAATGGCGCCGTGAACAGATACAGCAGCAGTCCCCCCGCCACGCAGATGACGTGATGCTCGTGCACGAGCATCGTGCTCAGCGACACCGGGATCGCCCACGCAAAAGCGAGCGGCGCGACCCAGCGACGGGTCGGTCCACCGAATCGTCTCGCCACCACCAGCGCGACGGTCAACGAATACGTCACGTGCAACGACGGCGTCTGGTTCCACTGCGAGACGTTCTTCATGCCGAGCGGCTCGAAGAGGTACGCCCCCCAGACGCCGGTCGGCATGTCGTTGGTGTAGGCGTTCTCGATCGGGAGCAGCACGAAGAACGGGGCCGCGATCACGACCTGCAGCAGGAAGATCGCCATCGGCGGAAACGCCTCGCGGGCGTTGCGGAAGACGAGCGGCAGGGAGATGACCGCGACGTCCAGCGAGAAGTACAGCGGGAGGATCCAGGGTTGGAAGGGGATGTCCGCCTCCCACGGGAAGGTGAGCGGCAGCCGGACGGCCCGCAGGTCGCTCAACTCATGCGCCGCAGTCCAGACCAGACTGAACAGCACGTAGTACCCGACCGCCACGACCAGCACGCCCCACCGACCGGCGGGCAGCCGGTCGAGGAACGACGGGGAACTGGCGAGCGGAGTGTCGATGACGTGGTCCTCGGGTGGCGCCGCTGACGACCTGGTGTCGCGAGCGGATCCGCGCGACACGGTAGCGTCCCGGCATGATCGAGGACTCCGACATCCGCCCCACCGAGGCCCCCGAACAGCGTCGCGTCATCTCCGCCCCGAGCGCCCTCGGGATCTGCGTCGCCTCGATGATCGGCTCGGGCATCTTCGCGGTGACCGGGCAGATCGGCGCGGTCCTCGTCTCGCCCTCGAACATCCTGATCGCCTGGATCGTGGCGGCGGTCATCGCCCTCGCGGGCGCCCTCACGCTCTCCGAGATCGCGGCGATGCGGCCCCGGGCGAGCGCCCAGTACGTCGCTGTCCACGAGATGCTGGGGCCGACCGTCGGCTACTTCAACGGCATGATCACCCTGCTGATCGGCTACCTCGCGTCGATGGCCGCGGTCGCCCTCATCGCAGGCGCGTATCTCCAGTCGCTGGCGCCGTGGATCGAGCCGCGACTCGCGGCGACCGTGCTGCTGCTCGGGCTCGGTGCGATCCACGCCGCAACGGTGCTGGGCGGCACGCGGCTCAACGATGCGTTGGTCGTGCTCAAGGTCGGCGTCGTGGTGCTTCTGATCGTCGCGGGCTTCACGATCGTGCCGGAGATGTTCGTACCGACCCCGGAACTCGTCGAGGCCGCCCGCGCCCTCGACCCATCGAGCGTGCTCGCCACCGTCCCGCTGACCGCGTCGCCCGCGGAGATCGACGCGCATCTGCGATCGGCGACGGCCCCGCCGCTCTGGTCGGGCGCGCTCGGGGCCGCGGTCGTGTCGATCACCTTCGCGTATCTCGGCTGGTCGAATGCGGCGGACGTCGCCGGCGAGGTGCGTCGGCCGGGCCGCAACGTCCCCCTCGCGATCGTCGGCAGCGTCCTCTCCGTCGGCACGCTCTACCTGCTGGTGAACGTCGTCTACCTGCGGGTGATTCCGCCCGCGGCGATGGTCGAACTCGGGGACGACGGCACGCTTCGCCCGATGACGAGCATCGGCGCCGTGGTCGCGGAGCGACTGCTCGGGCCGGTCGGCGGGCGACTGGTGACCGGAGCCATCGTGCTGCTGCTCGCTTCGACGCTGTCGGTCGCGGTCATGACCTGCGGTCGCGTCATCGCGGCGATGGCGTGGAAGGGCGAACTGCCGGTCGCGGCCGGCCGCCTCAACCGACGCGGGGCCCCGACGCTCGCGATCGTCGTCCAGATCGCGGCGTCGATCGGCATCGTGTGGATCACCGGGCTGAAGGCGCTCCTCGAATACGTCGGCGTGCTCGTGACGATCGCGGTCGCGCTGACCATGGCGTCCGCGATCCTCTTCCGACTCCGCCGCCCCGACGAACCACGCCCCTTCCGCATGCCGCTCTTCCCGGTTCCGCCGCTGGTCTCGATCGCCCTCGGCGTCTGGCTCGTCACGAGCGCCGCGATCGAGGACTGGCGCCCCGTCGCCGCGAGTGCCGCGACGCTTGCGGTGATGCTCGTGGCGAGACCGATCCTTCGGGCTCGTTGATGCCGGGGCACGCCCCGGAGTCGAGGCGACGTCCTACTCCGCAGCCGGCACCACGATCTCGCCCGTGAAGACGCCCTTCGGATCGTGACGCTCGGCGAGCGTCGTGGCGATGGCCGCGATCGTGCGCGGAACCCTTCCTTCGAACACCACCTCGTCGCCCCGCTTGACGACGATCGGCTGGTCGAGGTCGAACATCTCGTCATCGACGCGAAGCCGAAGGCCGTTGGCGGCGCCTTCGAGGATCGTCACGGTGTTGCCATCGCGCTCGACGACGATCCGCTCGCGGGCCTTCGGTTCATCCACCGCCAGCCAGTAGAACCTCGGGTGCGTGACGTCGTCCTGCAGCCAGACGATGCGGTCGGGCCGCAGGTTCCGACGGTGTGCCGCCATCCACGGCACCGCGACCGCGTCCTCGCGGTCCATCCAGTGCCCCTTGCCTTCGTGGATGACGACCTCGTGCGGGTAGCCACCCTCATCGCTCGCCGCCAACTCCGCGAGCTTCACCTTCCAGTTGCGGGCGATCTCGTTGCGCTTGTACGCCCCGTCCTCGCCGCCCATGTGCAGCGTGAACGGCAGATTCCGCAGACCGTCGGGCTGGGTCTCGTTCGGGTGCCCCGCCATCATCGCGGCGGCCGCCAGCCGGTCGGCCATGCGGGGAGCCAGCTGATACACCCCGTCACCACCCGCGGAGTACCCCATGAAGTAGATCTTGTCGGGATCGACGTTCTCGAACACGATGAGATCGGCGATCAACCGGTCGTAGAACGTGTCGACGTGTCCCTGGTGCCACAGATTCCAGGTGTCGGTCGGGGCGCGGGGCGCGAGGTAGACGCCTTCCGCGGGCTTGTAGAGCCGCTTCTGGTTCTCCCACTGCTGGTCGTTGACTTCCTTGGGCGCCCCGCCGCCGCCGTGCATCGAGATGTAGAGCGCCCGGCCCTCGCCTCGCGGCGGATCGCCGTACACCGCGTACCAGAACGGCATCGAGAGATCGCCGTCCCGAAGCACCCGACCATCGAACTCCTCCGTCCGTTCACGACGGATGCGGTCCGCCTCGGCCTTCGACATCGCCGCGATGGCACGCGTCGCCTCGCGGGACGAGAGCGGCGTCGTGGCGTAGTCCTGCGTCGCGATGTCGGCGAGAGTGAGTCGCTTGAGATCCTGCTGAAGTTCGCGGATGGCAAGTCGACCGGCGCGGGCGCCCCTCGCCTCGACGGGTGCCGCCGCGATCGCGGTCTCCACCGAAAGCAACTGCTGGTCGCGCTCGAACGTCTGCCCGCCCTCGACCTCGCCACCGGGAACCTCGAAGCGCACGAGGAACTCGCTGCCGAGCGGCAGGACGAACTCGAGATGATCGTTCGCGTCGAAGCCGTCATCGCGGGTGCGACCGCGGGCGATCTCGGCGCCATCGACGAGCAGGACCGCGTCCGCCGCGATCCGACGGCCCGAGTCGAGATCAGCAAGCCGCACGTAGAGGCGTCCCGCGCCCTCGGGAATCTCGGCGGGCTGCCGGGTGTAGCGATCGGTGACGTTGACGGCGCGGACCGTCTCGTCATCGGCCGCCCAGACCATCGGGAAGTGCGACGGCGAGTCGTTCCAGGTCGTCGCCCAGACCGCTCGACGCGGATCGTCGCGAACCGCCCCGCTCGCGCGTCCGCTGAACCAGCCGCGGTTCAGATCCATCCCCGACGGTTCCGCCGCCCCGGTGAACTTCCACTCGCCGTCGTCCCAGACCTCGACCCAACTGTGGTTGCCGCTGCCGTCCGACCACAGCGGGACACCCGCGAACCGGGCGGGCACGCCGACCGCGCGGCACGCTTCGATGAGCAGCACGCTGAGCCCGGTGCACGATGCCAGGCCCGCCTCGATCGACTCGAGCCCCGACTGATCGGCCTTGGGCCGCTTCGTCGAGTACTTCACGCCCACCATCGGGAACACCTTCTGATTCAGGAGCGCCGCCGCCTCGCCCGGGGTGGTCGCGTCGGCGACGATCGGACCGAAGCGTTCACGGAAGTCGGCACGCCAATCGTCGCGGCGCTCGTTGACGACCGCGTACGGCAACACCGCATCGAGGAACACCTCGTGCGGCACGGCGTCCTTCCACGGCGCGGCGGCCATCGCCTCGTGCGCGAGACGACAGTTCTCAAGGAGCGCGTCGGCCGACATGGATCGAAGGTCACGCGCCGGCATCCGGGCGACGAGCCAGGCCATCGCGTCGCGGTGCGCCGGTGGTGCGTCGGCGATCGCCCGCTCGATCTCGGCGGCGTTGTCACCGGCAGCGACGAGGGCCGCATCGAGCCGGGGGTCGGCGTCGGCACCGATCGCGGGCACGTTCGGGAGCAGGACCATCGCGGCGGCGATGACGACGGGCACGAGTCTGGACATTCGGGGAAGCCTCCGCCGAGAATCTAGCACACGCAACCGCTCGGCCGAGCGGTCGGTACCACGCAGCCTTCCTTTCCCCCTCACCGACGCCCAGGATTCCGGAACCCACGCATGTCCAGCCCTTCGTCGATCGATCGTCGCACCGCCCTCGCGGGCATGGCCGGACTCGCCGGTGGCGTCACCGCGGGCCTGCCGGGCTGCGCCTCGGTCCCGACCGCGACGAACACGGCCCCGTCCTCGCCGCGCTGGCAGAACGGACGCAGCCCGTGGCCGATCTGCCTCGACACCGCGACGATCCGCCCGGCGTCGCTGGAAGACAAGATCCGCATCGCCGCCGCCGCCGGCTACGACGCGATCGAGCCGTGGGACGGTGAACTCCGGGATTACGAGAACGCCGGCGGGTCGCTCGAGGATCTCGGCAAGCGGATCGCCGATGCGGGCCTGTTCGTCCCGAGCGTCATCGGACTCTGGAACGCGATTCCCCCGACCCGCGAAGCCTTCGACGCCGGGCTGCCCGAGACCCGCAACCGCATGCGGATGGCCGCCGCGATCGGGTCACAGCAGATCCAGACGATCCCGCAGCCGCAGCGTCCGTGGCAGGAGTTCGACCTCGCCTGGGCCAGCGCCCGCTACCGCGAGCTCATCGAGATCGGCGTGAACGACTACGACCTCGTCCCCGCCCTCGTCTTCGTGCAGTTCCTCCCCGGCTGCGCCCGACTCGGACAGGCCGCCGCGATCGCGCTCGACGCCGACCATCCGAAGGCGCGGATCATCCCCGACGTCTTCCACATGCACATCGCCGACTCGGGCTTCTCCGGACTCCGCAGGCTGCAGGGGGACTTCATCGCGATCTTCCAGTTCAACGACGCCCCGGCGTCACCTGCCAAGGCGGAACTGAAGGACGAACACCGCGTCTTCCCGGGCGACGGGATTCTGCCGCTCGAACAATGCCTGCGCGACCTCCGCGACATCGGCTTCGAACGCTGCGTGTCGCTCGAGCTCTACAACCCGACCTACTGGGAACGCGACCACCTCGACGTTGCGAAGGAAGGCCTTGAGAAGACGCTTCGGGTGATCGAGTCGGCGCTTGGGTGATTCCGGGTTGTTCACCACGGAGGGCACGGAGAGGCACGGAGGGCCACGGAGTTCTTGGGGAGTGCATGCTTGAACACGGCGTTGCACCGGCGAGGTCCTTGCCGATCAGAGGTCTCAAGTAGCCGCCGTTCAAGCAGACTTCGTGTTCAAGCATGCACCCATTTCCCCCTCCGCGGCCCTCCGTGAACCTCCGTGCCCTCCGTGGTAAGCCCGAACGTCAAACCAACCCGACCCGCCGCAACGAGGACTCCAGTTGGGCCCAGCGTTGTTCGACGCTTCCGGTGAAGCCGACCGACATGCGGACGAGGCCGGGTGAGATGCCCGCCGCGGCGAGGGCGTCGTCGGTCATTTCGCTCGACGTCGAACTCGCCGAGCACGACATGAGCGTGTCGAAGTAGCCGAGGCTCACCGCCATCCAGC
>CAYZSH010000133.1:0-7420 GCA_964481025.1 uncultured Isosphaeraceae bacterium | reverse complement strand
GCGGATCGTACGGGGTCGGTCACGGATGACATCCGTTTCTCCGGGGGGACGGGAGATCGAACGCGACGCGTTCGACCGCGAACCGACGATTATGGCGGTCCGCGTCCCTCACGGCAAGCATGTCGGGCATGGAGATCCCGAGGCGGTCATCCGGAACCGCGATCCCGAGTCGCCGGGCCGGGTCCCCGGGTGCCCCGGAGCTCCGGCCGGATCGAAGCCTCAGCCCGCCTCGGCCATCCGAGCGTCCGCCGCCTCGCGCAGGAGGCGGGCCTTGAGGAGCAGGATCGCGGTCTCGAGCTGAGGATCGATGCCCTCCGCGATCAGTCCGTCCGGATTCGGGCGGTCGGCAGGGTCACGGTCCTCGTCCCAGTCCGCGATGAGGTCCGCCTTGCGACGAAGTTCGTACGCGGCCTGGGTCTGCTCCGGGGTCATCTCGACCGCGAGATCGGGATTGACGCCCCAGTCGTCGGCCCCGGGCATCTTGTGCACGAGTCGCCCACGAACCTCGCCCGCCGCGGGAGGCAGCGCGTAGTACTGGTTGGTGATCTTGAAGGCCGCCGGTCCGCCCCGGGGATCGCTCACGTCGTGCACGGTCTGGACGCTGCCCTTGCCGAAGCTCCGCTCGCCGACGACCACCGCGGCGCGGTGCGCCTGGAGACATCCCGAGACGATCTCGCTGGCGCTCGCGCTGCCCGGGTTGACGAGCACGACCAGCGGCAGGCCGTCGAGAAACGCCATCTGCTTCTGGGCGGGCCGGGACCAGACGGTGACCCCGTCACGATCCTCGCACGAGACGATGCGACCCTCAGGAACGAACAGGTTCGAGAAGCGGATCGCGCTCTCCAGCAGGCCGCCGGGATTGAAGCGGAGATCGAGCACCAGCCCGTTGAGCGGACGCTCCTTCCGCATCTCCGAGACCGCGGTGAGGAAGTCGTCGAAACTGTCGTCGTTGAACGACGTCAGACGCACGTAGCCGATGCCCGCGTCCTCGTCGGCGAACCAGTTCCACTTCGGCGTCCCATCGTCCGCGAGCGACTCCTTGAACCAGCCGTTCACCGATCGGATCTTGATCCGGTCCCGCACGATCGGAATGTCGATCGGCTGCTCCTCGCCCTCGCGGCGAACGGTCAGCACGACCTCCTCGCCCTGCGGTCCGGTGATCTCATCGACCGCGCGGGTGAGACTCCAGCCGGTGGTCGGCACGCCGTCCACGGACACGATGTGATCCTCCTCCTCGACGCCGGCCCGCGATGCGGGCGAGCCTTCGAGCGGGTTCTGAACCATGAGCTCCCGCTTGTCGTCGTGGCGGATGAGGATGCCGACGCCGACGAAGTCGCCCTGCACCTGCTGTTCGAAGCGACGCAGCTGCTCGGGCCAGATCATCTGCGTGTACTGGTCCTCGTAGACGTCCTCGAGTCGGTACGTCGCCCCCTCGGCGAACTCCCGCAGCACGACCGCCTCGGGCACGTCGATGGTCTCGGGGTTCGCGACGAGCAGTTCAGGCATGATCGCGTGATAGTCCTGACGCCCCACCGCGGCGGGATCGGTCTCGGCCAGTCGAGCCCGCTGGGCGCGGAGGCGATCGAGCCACGCGTCGACCTTCGCGCGGTCCGCGAGCCCGGGGAAGTTCTCCGACAACTGTTCCGTCGAGGCGAAGATCTCGAGCGCCTCGAGCCCGCCGTCGAGCAGCGGCTCCCATCCGCAGGCGGAGATGTGCTGCGTGGCGCCGATGAGCATCGCGGATCGCACCATCCGCTCGGTGATGCCCTGAAGCGGAACCTTCCAGTCCTCCGCGAACGCCTCGTTGAACGGCGGAAACTCGGTCTCGGGTTCGATGCGGGCCGCCTGCCGACCACGCAGTTCGTGCAGCGCCCGCGGCGCATAGCGGGCGAGCAGTCCGATCCGGCGGTTCACTTCATCGAGGCGTCGCTCGTACTCGGCGTGCTCGGCCTTGCGGTCGGTGTCCTCGTGGAGCGTGCGGAGTCGGAAGAGGATCTCCTGCACGAACAACCAGTCGCTCTCGGCCCGGGCCTTCGCCTCGGCGATCTCGCAGACCCGGATCAGTTCGACGATGCCAGGCTCGTCGAGCACCGCGTTCCAGTCGTCCGAGAGCGTCTGCAACTCAACCGCCGCGGTGAGGGCGTCGGTCAGGTCGTTCGCCTCAAGGGCGTCCTGGATCTTCTTCGCGGCGGCCTGTCGGCCTTCGGCGCGATCCTCGTCGGTCGCGGCCGCATGCGTCTCGCGGGCAGCCAGGGCTTCACGGAGGTCGGTCACGGAACCGGGGTCGGCCCCGCGCGGGAGGTCGGCCAGAAAGGCCGAGACCGCGGCGTCGTCACCGTCGAGCGCCGCCTCCCAGATCCCCGCCCGCCAGCCGATGAGGTCTTCCGGAACGCTCACGGTCGTCGCCGCGACCTGTGGCGGCTCGGACGGCACGCCGGCGACGAGCCCCCCGGTCAACGCCATCGCTCCCGCGATCACAAGGCACGAATGGACGCGGGAGTACGACGAATGACGGATGCGCATGGGCTGAGATTCCTGCTTCTGGCGAATCGACCGGACCGATTCGAAGAGAGATCCGGAGGTCATCGAGCGGACGGCCCCCGGGATCCACTCCAAGGAGAGGTCCGCCGGGTTCATACCCTACAGGTGGCCGAAAGTTCGGTCGCGAACGTGACGGGGAATTCTTATGAGACCGGTGACACGTCGCCAGATCCCGGAAGGACCAGTCCGAAGCTGCGTGGACTGCGGCTACGACCTGCGCGGCACCCTTGCGGCCGCCCGTTGCCCGGAATGTGGCATGGACCTCATGTCGGCCCGCGCGGCCCGGCCACTCGACCCCTCCGACATCGCGGCCGCCAGCGGACTCGATCTCGTGGCCATCAGCCTGTTCGCGTCGCTTCCGGCGATCACGGGTCTCCTCCTGCTCGGACTGGTCGGACGCATCCTCGCGATCGTCGCGGTGGGCGGTGTCGCGTTCCGCGTCGCGGGCGTCTGGCGGTTTCGATCGGGATCACTCCCGAGCGTGCTGCCCACGTGGTTCCGGCGGACGCTGCTCATCCTCACCGCGATGGAATTGGCCGCCGCGTTCGCGACGCTGGCCTTCCTGATCGCCACGCCTCCGGTCGGTCCATCGCGGGTCTGGTGGCTCTCCGCCGCCGCGGCCTGGATGTTGACCGCCGCCGGGAGCATCGCCGGAATCGGACTCGCCTGCGGACGACTCGGACGCCACGCGGGCTCGAACTGGGCACCGATCGCCGGCTGGATCACCACGAGCCTCGGTGTGGGTGCCGGCGTCGCCGCCGCCGGTCTCGCGGGCGTCGTGATCTGGAACGTCCTGGGCACCGTGAGCATCAGCGGCGTCGGCACGGTGATCGTGGTGGCCGCCATGCTCCTCGCCCTCGGCGGCGGCATCGCCGCCGTCCTGATCACGCGAGTCCTGCTGCTCTCCGTCGAAGCGATGGCGATCTCGACCGCGATCGACGACCTGCAGCCCCGCCGCGATCCGCTTCGCGAGATCGGCATCCCGACGCACCGCCCGGAGACGCCCGCCGTCGACGACCCGCTGCCGCTCGAACCGGCGAAACCGCCGATCCGCCGCGACCTTCGCTGACTGGCACGCTCAGGCGCCGAACGCAGACTCCGCAAGATCGATCGCGCGACCGAGCGCCGCCGCCTTGTTGACGGTCTCACGCCACTCGAGCGCCGGATCCGAGTCGAGCACCACGCCCGCGCCCGCCTGCAGATGCACCGTCCACGGACCGTCGCCGCTCCCGGTCGGAACCACCATCGTCCGCAGCGCGATCGCGACGTCGAGGTTGCCCTCAAGATCGATGGCGCCGATGCCGCCCGCGTACGGACCGCGGCGCACCGGCTCGAGCTCGTCGATGATCTGCATCGCGCGGATCTTCGGCGCCCCGCTCACGGTGCCGACCGGCAGCGTCGCCCGAAGCGCATCGAGATCATCGACGTCGGCCCGCAGCCGCCCGGTCACGACCGAACCGATGTGCATGACGTGGCTGTACCGCTCGATGCCCATGACCTGTTCGAGTGCGATCGAGCCCGGCTCGCAGAGCCGCCCGAGATCGTTTCGGCCGAGATCGACGAGCATGACGTGCTCGGCGCGTTCCTTCTCGTCGGCGAGGAGTTCCTGTTCGAGGGCGAGATCCTCGGCGGCATCGCGACCTCGACGACGCGTCCCCGCGAGCGGTCGGTTCACCACCTCGCGATCCCGCACGCGACACAGGATCTCGGGACTCGCCGCGACCAGCATGCAGCCGCGAGCCTGAAGATAGATCTGGTACGGCGACGGATTGACGATCCGAAGCGCCCGGTAGAGATCGAACGGATCGGCGGTCGTGCGCCGCTCGAACCGCTGGCTCAGCACGATCTGGAAGGCATCACCCGCCGCGATGTACCCCTTCGCTCGGTCGACCGCCTGCTCGAATCCCTCGCGGGTCATCGTCGACTCGGTCGGTGGTGACGGCGGCCGATCAAGATCGAGATCGATCGAACCGGGCGAGAGATGCACGCGATCGTCGCTGACCGCCGCGACGAGTTCGTCGGCCGAGACGGCCGCGGCCGCTCGGGCCGCGTCGGCGTCCGCATGATCCGCGATCGCCTCGGTCGCGACGACATGGACCGTCTTGCCGACGTGATCGAAGACGAGCACGCGGCCGTACATCGCCAGATGCAGGTCGGGCAGCCCGCGATCGTCGGGCGGGGCGGAATCGAAGCCAAGCTTGCCCGGCTCCGCCCAGCGGGCCGAGTCGTAGCCTGCGAACCCGACCAGCCCGGCCCGGAACGCCTCGGGCACCGGTCCGTCGCCGACCACCGCGACCGGCGCCCACTCGGCGCGGACGCTGCGAACGAGCTCGAACGGATCGCGGCCGTCGTGGTTCTCCTCGCGATCGCCGTCGGCGTCGTGCCGGAGGATCCGGAGTTCACCCGCCCGACCGAGGACCTCCAGTCGCGGACGCACCCCGACCAGCGAGAAGCGACCGACACCGCCGCCCTGCTCGACCGACTCGAAGAGGAAGCTCGGTGCGGTCCGATCGTCGGGCGCGACCAGTCGGCGGTACGCGAGCACCGGCGTCAGCTGGTCGGCGAAGATCCGACGGATCACCTGCACCGCACGGGGCGTCTCGGAGGCGACGGCTGATGGCGAGGTGGACACGGACGCGAGACTCCGACGGACAGGGACGCACGAGCGACGGCGGCGGAGTCTACCGGTGACGAGCGGCCGGGCGGTGCTAAACTCGCCGCATGTCCGCGGTCTCTCCCGACTCGAATCTCGCGTCCCAACCGGCCACCCGCCCCCACACCGCGGTGCTGCGCGGCATCAGCAAGCACTACTACAAGCCCGACGGCACCATCCTCGTCGAGGCCTTGAAGTCGATCGATCTCGACATCCCGGCCGGGCAGTTCTGCGCGATCATGGGTTCGAGCGGCAGCGGCAAGAGCACGCTGATGAACGTCCTCGGGTGCCTCGATCGCCCGACCGCCGGGAGCTACCTGCTCGAAGGACTCGACGTCGCGACGCTCGACGACACCGCCCTCAGCCGCGCCCGCGGTCGTCGGATCGGCTTCGTCTTCCAGGCGTTCAACCTGATCAGCGAGCTCACCATCGTCGAGAACGTCGAGGTGCCGCTCTTCTACCAAGGACTGCCCCGCGCGGAGCGCCTCCGCAAGGCGGTCGAACGACTGGAACTCGTCGGACTCGCGGATCGTCTCGGCCACCGCCCGAGCGAACTCTCCGGCGGCCAGCAGCAGCGGGTCGCGATCGCCCGCTCACTGGTGACCGATCCCGCGATCCTCATGGCCGACGAGCCGACCGGCAACCTCGACAGTCGGACCGGCACCGCGATCCTCGACCTCTTCGATCAACTTCACGCCGAAGGGCTGACGATCATCATGGTGACGCACGACGACTCGGTCGCCGAGCGGTGCGAGCGGGTGGTCCGACTCGCGGACGGCGAGATCGAGAGCGACGTGGCCGGCGGCCGCGGCCGCTGACGATCACGATCCGTCGGACGCAAGGCACGCGACCGGCACGGGAGGCGGCATGCGAATCCTCGGCATCGACCCCGGCCTCCGTGTGACGGGCTACGGCGTGGTCGAGATCGACGCGTCGGCTCCCAACGGCGAACCTCGGATCGTGGAGGGCGGCGTGATCCGGATCCCGCCGGATCTTCCGCTGCCGGTACGGCTGCGACGCCTGCACGACGACATCGCGAGCGTGATCGACGAACTGCGACCGAAACTCGTCGCGGTCGAGTCGGTGTTCACGCATCCTGACCGCGCCTCGACCGGCGTCCGCATGGGTCACGCGCGGGGCGTCATCCTGCTCGCGGCAGCCCAGCGCGACCTCGACGTCGTCGAGCACGCCCCCGCCCAGGTCAAGAAGTCGCTCACCGGCGACGGCTCCGCCGACAAGGCGCGGATGCAGCTCGCGATCGCGGCGCGATGCGGCCTCGCGGAGCCGCCGGAACCGCCGGACGTCGCGGATGCGCTGGCGATCGCGTTGTGCGCCGCGAATCGACTGGACGGCCTGACGATCAGGGACGTTCGGTCGCTCGACGGATGACGACCCGCACCCGGGTTCCAGCTGGGGGCAGCACGCCGGGCCGGATCTTCCAGACCGCATCGTCCACGCCCGAATCCGGCGACCGCACCTCGATCGCCCCGACGACCTCGTCTCCGAAGGTGCTCAGTCCGACGAGCGAGCCCCCGAAGTCGGCGGCGTAGTACTCGCCCGGTCCCATCGACGGCGGATTGGGCAGGACCTCCGACCCCGAGAAGACCCAGCCGAGTTCGGGGATCGCCTCGGGATCCCGCACGTCGAGCACGGTCGAGGCGAACGGGATCGGCTCGCCGACGGGGAGTCCAGCGTCATCGACCGGACGCAGTTCGACCGTCACGCGATCACCGGTCGGCCCGAACGCCGCGCCGTTCTCGTGGTAGCCGCCGGGCTTTCCGGGTTCGAACCCGGCAAGGAGCAGCCCCGCGTGCACGATCGAAGGCGTCGAGCCGGTCACGACGACCGCCTCGTGCTCGCGGGTGCCGACGCGACAGACCCCGACCTCGAGCCAGCCCTCGTCGAGGGCGATGGTGCCGGGAAAGGAGACGATGCCGGCAGCAACCTCGACCCGGACGTCACCGTCGAGGGTGACGATGCGCGGCGCTGCGGGCGGTTCAGGTGCGGACGGTCCCGCAGCCTCGGGCGACGGCGGCGGAGGTGTGGCGCAGCCGATCAGGAAGGCGAGGAGTGCGAACGTGGCGAATCGTGGCATGGGGGGGTTGGTCGTGTGGAAGGGACGGCGAGATTCGAGATTCGAAGAGCCAATCTCAGGGCGCGGACGACGCAGAGACGATTCCGCTCCCCCGCACCGGGGGAGCTGTCGCCGAAGGCGACTGAGGGGGC
>CAYZSH010000132.1:0-7425 GCA_964481025.1 uncultured Isosphaeraceae bacterium | reverse complement strand
ACTCGTGGGTTCTGCTTCTGGATGCCGGCACGCCGGTGACTCGCTTTCCGATCGGATTCCAAGGGGGTCCTCGTCGGTGCGACTCGACGACGACCGTCCCCGTCACGGGTACATCGACCGGTCAGGGGCGCCTGGTCCACCCCGGACCTGGGCCTTGAGGCCTCAGGGTAGCACCCGTGACGCGGATGACGATGGTTCAGGCGGAAGGAATCGGTGAAGTCCGATAGCGGCGGGAATCTTCCTCCCCCGATCAGGTGGAGATTCGGCGAGCGTGCACCACCACCAGTCCATCGGGGCGATGACGCCCGGGGCCGATCCCCGCGAAGTCCGCGGCGTCGTCGAGTTCCCGGCGCGACCACAGGCGCAGGATGCGCTCGTCGGGTCGTGGCGTCGACTGGTCGGGATCGACCTCGTCACCCAGTCGCACCACGAACTCGGGATCACCGGGGAGCCACACCATCTGCATCGACCCCGAGTCGTCGAGCCCGTCGGCCCACCGTCCCGCCGCGATCTCATCCCAGCCAGCCTCCGCGAAGTCATCGACGATCACGACGCCGTCGGGAGCGAGCACCGTCTCGACCGCCGCGAAGATCGCCCGGAGCCTCGCGGGCTCGCGGACCGTCATGAGCACGTTGCCGAGCAGAAGCACCGCGTCGTATCCATGAGGAGAACTCGGAAGCGGCCCCGCGAGATCACCGACCACGAACCGACCTCGCTCACCGACCGCCGAGTCGAACGCGGAAGCCTGAGCCGGATCAGCATCCACCCCGACGACCTCGTGACCCGCTGCCGCGACCGCACCACCGATCCGGCCCGAACCGCAGCCGAGATCCAGGACCCGCGCCCCCGTCGGCAGCAGATGCTCGAGCACCACCTCGACCTGCGCCGCGGTCTCGTCCTCGTCGTACGGCGACTGATCATGTTCCGCGTGTGTCGTCATGCCGGATGCTCCCTCGCGAGTTCGCGAATCGCCCGTGCCTCGTTCACCGCCGCCCGCCGCTCGACCGCATCGAGCCGGCGGCCACCGAAGCGCACGTCGTAGAAGAGTTCGACGAGCGGACGAGCCCGCTCCGCGACATCCGGACGTCGCTCCGCGACCTCGGCCACGTGGACGAGCGGCGCTCGATGCGCAGGCTTCGGCACCCCCACGATGTCGAACGCCTCGAGGAGATCGAGGTAGAAGCCGAGCTCCGCGATCCGAAGCGACGAGACCGGGCCGACCGCTGTTCGAAGCCTTCGACGCCGCCGAAGGATCGAGACCACCGTGGCGACCGCGAGCCCGATGGCGAGCGCGACCACCCCGAGCCAGATGTATCCCGCCGGTCCGAGCTGGAAGTAGCGATTGACCCGATCGGCGGTGGCCGAGAGCGCCTCGAGGATCGCCTTGGAGCGATCGCCCGCCGCGCTCCCGAGTCGTTCGGCGAGCGCCGACTGGTCACGACCGTCGAAGGCGACGAAACGGGTGGTCCACAACACCTCGATCCGGTCGTAGAGCCAGCGCCAGTCGTCGGCCCAGGAGCGCCTTCCCGCCTGCAGCGTCTCGAGCACGTCGGTCGCGGTCGGGTCGTACTCGCGCCAGGTGAATGGTCCGGTGCGGACCTCGACCCACGCGTGCGCATTGGACTCCCGCACGATGTAGTGCCGCAGATTCTCGTCGTACTCGACGGCGACGTATCCGGTCACCATGCGCGCCTCGACGCCGAGCGACTGGCACAACGCACACATCGCCGACGCGAAGTACTCGCAATGTCCCCGCCGATAGTCGGTGAGGAACGCCACGATCGGATCGACGTTCTCGCGGAGCACGATCCGGCGGAGGTCCAGCGTGTACTGGAAGTCGGGGCCGTGCAGGTACTCGGTGAAGACACGGGCGATCTCGCGCCGACGGATCCAGATCGCCTCGGGATCCGAGGGATCGACGGGTTCAAGCAGCGTGGGCGCGTTCTCGCGCAGGATGCGTTCCGCCTCGAGTCGCACTTCGGGAACCGGGAAGTCCACCGTCCGGATCGGCTGCTCGGAACGCCTCGACACCGCCTCGACCACCGCATCCGACGGCGTGGGCACCACCCGCATCGAGTACGAACTGCCGAGCCCCTCCAGCGCGTCGGCCTGTTCGATCTCGATCCGCGTGGGATCGAAGATCAGCTGCGACGGCGACTCGGATGCCACCGCCACGGGAATCCATCGGGAGAACAGTCTCGTCGACGAAAGACCTCGCGGCGTGACGATCTGCGTGTAGGTGGAGGCGACCTCGATGGGCGCCCCGAGATCGACCCAGTCCAGTAGTCCGCCGGGCGTGGTGACCGTCCGCCTCGTGCGGGACTGGTACTCGTTGGCCCACCGCCGCCTCGCCGGATCCCATCGATCGAGCACCGCACCGCGCAGAAGCAGGGGCTGCGGCCACCGCACCGCTTCGCCTCGGGGATCGAGCCACCGCACGGTCATCACCTCGCGGTTGCTCTGCTGGATCCGATCGACCCGCTGAAGATCGACCTCGGTCGAGAAGCCGGTCCGCGATCCGATGGCCCGCGTGATCCGATCGGACTGTCGCGGAAAGATGACGAACACTCCGAGCGCGCCTGCGAATGCGAGCACGGCGCAGGCGAAGACCAGCAGCCGGAACTGCACGATCGGCGCCCGCCCCGTGCCGGGCTCGACCGGCGGCACCACGGCCTCCGCGACGATCTCCCGACGTCGCCGTCGTGCCTCGTCGAGCCCGCTCCGCAGTCGGTTGAGCATCAGGACGTGGATCGTCTGCACCGAGAAGACCAGAAGAACCAGGCCGAACAGGAGTTGGAACGAGTAGAGGATCGACGCGACCACGCCCACGACCGCGAGTGCAATGATCTGACGGTCGTCACGGGCCGTGCGTTGCTCGTAGAGTCGAAGCGTCGCAAGCAGGCATGCCAGCCGCGCGATGACCGACATGGTGGTCTCGGGGTCGGGTCGCCGGACGAAGGCGGCGATCAGCCAGACCGCGATGCCGACCGCGATCACGGTGGCGAGCCGACGCGGAAGACGTCTGCCGCGAGGACCATCTGCGATGTAGCCGCTGGCGATGACCGCGCCCCCGAGCATCAGCCCCAGCTCGAACTCGCGCAGTGCCAGCGAGTACGCGACGACCGCGAGCAGGACCTCGATCCGCAGGTGTCTTCCGTAGCGGGCGAGCGGCGTCATGCGACGGCTCCGCGAAGATCGGCGGGAGCGGCTCCGAGCTCGTCGAGACTCGACGGCAGGAGATGCCATGCGGCGTCGTGACCGATCGATGTGTCGACCCGATCCGGATGGATCACCACGAGCGAGGCCGCCGTCGGCGCAGGAACCGAAGGCGGCGGCGCGGTGCGGGGGCGATCGAGTTCGATCGCCGCCAGATGCGACAGAAGACGGTCGAGATGACGTCGGCCGCCGCGCATCGGGAGTTCCGTCAGGTCGGTGCCCGGAAGACGCAGCCCGACCTCGACGCCGAGGTCGAGTGCGGACTCCGCCAGAGAGGCGGCCAGCGTGATGGCCCGCTCCTCGGCGTCGCGCGGATCCACCCCGTCCGCCACCCGCAGGTCCGAGGTCGGACGACGCAGATCGACGACGAGAATCATCCGCCGTGGCGCGGGAAGCGATCGCTGCACCACGACGGGACGCTCGTCATGGATCCATCGCTTCCACGCGATGCTGCGAAGACTGTCGCCGGGCAGATACTCGCGCACGCCGGCGAACTCTCCGAAACTGCCCAGGGATCGGCCCGGTCGATCACCCTCACCGCCGGTCCCCAGCAGTCGCTCGATCGCACCCGCCGCCAACGGCACGGTGCGCGGATAGACCAGCGTCTCCATCGGCTGCTCGACCTGCACCGACTTCCGAAGCAGTCCGAAGGGGAAGCTCGAACTGGCTTCGAACCGCCCGAACCGCAGTCGTCCTCGCCGCATCGGGACCAGCACCGATTCGGCATGCGCGGTCTCGCCGGGCGCCGCGTGCATCAGCCAGGCGGCCTCGGGGCCGCTGAACGTGGACCAGTCGCCGGCCTCGGCGCCCGCAAGTTCACGCAACGAGACGTCGAAGAGCGGCATGCGACGACTTCCGCTCCGCACGGCGTAGCGGACAACCATCGGGCGTCCGACCCGCCCGTGACTGGGATCGAGTCGTCGCAGCGACATGCGATAGAGCGCCGCTCCACTGACGAGTCCGCCGACCGCGATCAGCGTGAGCATGAGCCCGAAGACCCACACGAGCATGTTGTTCGGTCGGATGATCGCCGCGACGCCGACCAGCAGCGTGATCGCCACGTAGACGATGCCGGTTCGGTTGACGTCGTAGCGGTATCGCACGCGCTGGTCCCGACGCCGACCCGCGCGGGGTCAGCGGAAGATCGTCGAGTCGGACGGCACCCGTGATTCCTCGCCACCGAGCAGCCGCTCCGCCTCGGTCGAGAGACTGTTGCGGGATCGGCCGTCGCCCGGACGCACGGTGACGAGAATCCGCTTCTTGTCCGGATTGAACGGGAGCGAGACGCGATCGGCGGCGAACTCCGAGCCCCCGCGAAGCACTCGCAGCTCCCAGACCTCCTCCAGGAATCCCGCGCCGAACTCCGAGATCACGACGCGGATCGCACCGGAGCCGTTGCTGGTGGCGCGGGTCACCACCTTGCGACCGAGCGACTCCGGATCGCGCACGACCTCGACGGTCATGCCCGACGATCCGGTGCCCTGCAGGCGGGGATCATCGGGATCGACGAGTTCGATGCCGCTGTAGTCACCGACCACCGCCCGCCCTTCGAGGGTGTAGGCGCCGCAGCCCGCGAGCTGGATGCCGATCACGATCAGGGCGGCGAACCGCCAGGCGGTCGAGCACGCCGGGATCGACGCGAATCGGGATCGAAGTCGAGTGAACATGCGGAGCTCCGTGCCGATTCGCTCGCCGCCGCGGGACGGATCCGAGCCGTCGGCGAATGCGTCATGATCGACCGGAGGACGGTATCAGGTCGGCGATCATCGCCAGCAGCCCCAGCACCACCATCACGAGGATCGCGATGCTTCCCGCCGCCAGCAACCAGCGGGCGATCCGCCGTCGTCGGGGCGCCGCGGCCAGCAGCCGGGCGTCCCGCTCGGACATCTCGCCGACGTCCACCTCGTCCCAGTCGATCCCGGACGCGAGCGCCGCCCGATTGGCGAGCGATCGTTCGGCATCCTCCGCGGCCGCCTGCGAGACGAGGACGATGAATGCATCCCGAGATCCACCCGCAGCCGCGGATCGATCCCGCTCGACGGTCGCCGGAACGCCGTCCTGCGCGAGCACCATCCGGATCGCCTCGGCAGACGTGCGACCGACGGTTCTTCTGATCGCGACGGGCGGCGCCGCGAGCGGATCCTCGAACTCGAAGTCCTCGGCGGTCATCAGTCCGACTCGCGCCCGAGCTGGACCGCGACCGACGCCGCATGCTCGGGCCCGGCGGTCCGATCGCCCGCGACCAGTCGCCAGTCGTCGATCGCGGCGACATCGAACGCATGCAACGTGCCCGCGCGACGACCGGACATGGTGTCTCGAAGCAGACGTCCTTCACCGCCGTGCTCGTCGGCGCGATCGATCTGGATCCAGCCGTGCTCGATGCCGCCGTCGTCGTCGCGCTCGACGACCGTACCGACCAGCAGCACCACGTCGCCGGGCGCAGAACGATGCAGCGCGACCGCCTCGGGCCACCGCCGTCGCGCGAGCCGCGCCAGTCGCTCGCGAGCGTCGGTGCTTCGCCGGATCGACGCCTCGGGAAGATCGAGTCGTGTGACCGCGTCACGCGGCCACGACCACACCGGGCGGAACGAGCCGCGCGGCTCGAGGTCGCAGACGACCGCACGCCGCGCCCGCAACGGATTCGGCGTCTCCTGCGAGAGCGCCCTGCGATCGGCGTCGCTGCCGAGCGACGTCGCGTCGAGCGTCTCCGCGACCTCGGTCCATGGCACGAACGCCACGGCGATCTCCGACCCGATCGGGTACGGCACCTCGGGTGGCGGCGGCCCCTCCTCGAGCAGCAGTTCCGCGACCGCATCGAGCAACCGGGCGCCGGTGCGGGCGTGCGTCGCCGGCAGTTCGAGCAGCTCGAGTTCCGGAAGACCGCAGCGGAGCAGACCCCGGGTCATGAGCCACGCGGTGCCTTCGACGAGATCCGCCGAGTCCGAGACGACCTGCACCCGCCAGAGCACGTCCATCGACGGGCCAAGTTCGGCATCGAGCACGTCGGACACGAGTTCGTGCCGGTCGAACCAGCGTCCCGTCGTCGCGTCGAGCACCGCGACGGCCGACGAGTCGTCGAGCAGCACCGAGGCGAGCGTCGCCCACGATGCCGCGGGCCGGATCGGATCGAGCAGCGACTCGACGATCAGTGACCACCGCGACCCGGACACCGCGTCCCGAAGATCGGGACGGATCTCGTCCATCCGCTTGGTCCGTTCGCACGCGACCAGCACCGGCACGTCGTGGTCCGGCATACGCACCACCAGCGACCACGGATGCCGGTCGTCGGTCGACGGCTGCAGTTCGAGCACCTCGACCGCACCGTCGAGTCGCGCCGCGATCGCCGCGAGCAGCGCGTCGGGCTCGGGATGCTCGGCGATCGAGAGCGGCGCGACGAGCGTCGTCGGCCACGGCTCGTCGAGCCGCCACGCCGGATGAATGCCACGATCCTCGCTCATCGATCCGACCGTCATCAGTTGGCGACCACGTTCACGAGACGACCGGGGATGACGACCACCTTGCGGACCGTCTTTCCCTCGATGAGTTCACGGATGCGTTCGTCGGCGAGCGCCGCCGCCTCCATCGCCGCGGCGTCGGCATCGGACGGGACGACGATGCGGCTTCGCACCTTGCCCATGACCTGCACCGGCACCTCGACCGTGTCATCGACCAGCATCGACGGCTCGTGCGTCGGCCACGCGGCGGTCACCACGCTGCCCTCACGGCCCAGCCGGTGCCACAACTCCTCGCAGACGTGCGGCGCGAACGGCGCGAGCACCCGAGCGAAGCGATCGAGCTGGTCCGCGGTCACGCCGACGCCGGTCGCGACGTTCACGAACTCGATCATCGCGGCGATCGCGGTGTTGAACGCAAGACGCTCGATGTCCTCGCCGACCTTCGCGATCGTGCGGTGCAGTTGACGCTCGACTCCGTCATCGGCGGCCTCGCGGAGCGCGAGCTCACCCGTCGATTCGTCGATCGCGAGTCGCCACACCCGCTGCAGGAAGCGGTGCACGCCGACGATGTCGCGGGTGTTCCATGGCTTCGACGCCTCGAGCGGCCCCATGTACATCTCGTAGAGCCGGAAGGTGTCGGCGCCGTAGTCGGCGATGACGTCGTCGGGATTGACGACGTTGCGAAGCGACTTCGACATCTTCGCGACGATCCGCTCGACCGTCTCGCCGGTCGCGGTCTCGACGCACCGCTCGG
>CAYZSH010000131.1:0-7478 GCA_964481025.1 uncultured Isosphaeraceae bacterium | reverse complement strand
AGATCGGCGCGGCGCATCACCGCGACCGCATCCTCGCCGAACGACTCGGAGAGCCCCGCGGTCGCGACCGATGCGACGGCCGGCGCGAGCAGATCGGGCCGCGGCGCGAGCAGCACGTGATTCGCGAGTGTCCGGTGATGCAGCAACGTGCCGTCGGGGAGCCGACCCGCGTTCTCGCCGGCGTCCGGTGCCGCCCGAAGATTCGCCTCGATGAATCGTTCCGCGCTCTCGACCGGCACTGCCACCACGCCGTGGCCCAGCAGCAGATCCCCGACCGTCGGCGACCAGATCGCGAGCGAGCCGCGCTCGTCGAACCCGGCGGCCACGCCGAACTGCGAGACGAGCACGTCCACGGGTCGACCGGCCACCGCGAGCTCCGGTCGATCGGCCCGGTCGATCAGATCGCCGAGATCGGCGTTGAACCGCGAGAGACTCGGGGCGACCGTCCACGCCACCGCGTCGGCCGGGACGAGGGCGAGCACGTCACCGAGATCGTCGGCGTGCGTTGCCGGGACGAGGCCGAACGACAGCATCGAGGTCATGACCGCGATGAGACCGGCGGTCGAAGTGGAACGAACGATTCGGGCGGCTGAACTGAGGGACATGCGGCATCTCCGAGAGCCGTACTCTACGCATCATGCGCACCTTGTCCCGGCCCTCGCCCGCGACCGTCGGAGCCCCCGCTCGATGACGGGACTTCTCGTGATGCTCACGATCGTCGCCGCCACTGCCGTCGCCGTCGCGGCGGGCCTTCGACGGCTCGGCCTTCGCAGCGAGGGCATCGTCGCAGGGTTGATCGTCGGGGTGCTCGCCGGGCCCGCGGTGCTCGGTCGCATCGCCCCCGATTCCTGGGCGCACGCAGTCCTTGGTGCGGACGACGCTCGAACGGCACTCGAGCAAGCGATTTCCGAGCGTCAGGCGTATCGCATGGCCGCGACGACGGCGCAGACGCCCGAGGACACGATGGCGGCCGACCTGGCCACCCGCGACCAGGCGATCGATGGGCTTCGCCGCGATGCGGATGACGCGATGGCGGCCTATGCCCGCCCATGGAGGATCGCGACGACGGGGCTCGCAGCCCTCGCGTTCTGGCTGGGATGGGCCGCGTTCCGGCCGGTCCGCCGCACCGGCGTCGACGTCGGCATTCCCGCGATGGTCGCGATTGGATGCTGGGCCGCCCTGCTCCCCGCGTTCGCGACCATCGTGGTGTTCAGACTGCTCGGTCGATCGCCGACCGATCCCGAAGTGCTCACCGCAGCGGCGTGTCTCGCCGTCGCGGGATGGCCGCCCACCGGTGACGACGCACGAGTGATCGACCGCCTTCGCGTGCGGGGCCTGGCGGCGTCGATCGCCGCATTCGCGACGATTCTTGCCGGCCTCATCGCCCTCGGCGCGCGTCTGGCGGGTGGCTCGATGTGGGCGCTCGTCGCGCTGCCACTCCTCGTGTTCAGATTCGGACCAAGCCCGCGCACGATCCGGAGCCGGACTCGATGCCAGCGGATGCTCACCGTCGGCGTCCTGCCGGTACTGACCGCCTTTGCGGTGCTGCGCAGTGAACCGTGGATTGAGACGCCTTGGATCGCGACGATCGCGCTGCTGCTCGTCGCGGGCGATGGTCGCGGATTCGGGTGGCTGCTCGGCCTGACGTTGAGCGGCGTCGCGGCGTCACCCGCGGACACCGTCGAGTCGTCGCCTCACCAACCGTCCATCAGCTGGACCACGTCGCTCATCGCCAGTGGCGCCGCGGGAGCGCAACTCGTCTTCGCAGCGATGGCGATCGCGCTCGGCGGTGTCGGTTCCGGGCTCGGATTCGGACTCGTGCTCGGCGCGGCGGCGATCGATCTCTTCGGGCCGATGCGACGCCGCATGGCTCGGATGCCTTGATCAGGTCACCGGTCGGGCGAACTCAGTCCTTGGCAGCCTTCGGGGACTCGGGAGCGGACTGCTCGCCGATCGCCTTCTCGATCGCGGCGATGAGTTCCTTGCCCTCGGGGTCCATGCGGCTGTCGAAGAACTCGACGGTGGTGCCGTCGGGATGCACGAGGTACTTGCAGAAGTTCCAGCCCGGGAGCTTGCCGGTGCGGAACCCGAGGTACTCGAAGACGACGCCCTGCTCCTTGCCCGGCTTGCTCGACTGCTTGACGAGCATCGGGAACGACACGTCGTACTTCGAGGTGCAGAACTCACGGATCTCCTCGGCGGAACCGGGCTCCTGACCACCGAAGTCGTTGCACGGCACCCCGACGACGACGAGCCCCTGCTCCTTGAAGCGATCGTGGACCTTCTCGAGTCCGACGTACTGCCGGGTGAATCCGCAGCGACTCGCCACGTTCACGACCAGCAGCGGCTTGCCCTTCCACTCGGTGAACTTCCAACCCTCGCCCTCGAGCGTCTTCGTCTCGAGGTCGTAGACGGTCTTGTCCGACCACTTGGCCTTCAGGGCGTCATCGACGGGCATGGTCTGGGTGCAGGCGATTCCGGACAGCGAGAGCGCGAGACCGGCGACGAGGGTGGTGAGCTTGGTCATGGGGAGGGATCGGCCCGTGAGATTTCGAGATTCGAGAGTGGAGGTTGGAAGGACGCCAACGGCTTTCGCCGAGTCGCCGCTCCGGATTCAACCGGATTCGAGCGACCCCGTCCAGACCACCGATCCCGAATGTCGAATCCCGGGCCCTCGCCCCTCCACCGTCACTCCACCGTCACGCTCTTCGCGAGGTTCCGGGGCTTGTCGACGTCCTTGCCTCGCAGGACCGCCGCGTGGTACGCGAGGAGCTGGAGCGGGACGACCGTGACCAGGGGCTGGAGGGGTTCGATGACGTCGGGGACGTAGAAGACCGACTCGCAGAGCCTGGCGATGTCGGTGTCGCCTTCGGTCGCGACCGCGATGACGTGGCCGCCGCGGCTTCTGACTTCCTCGATGTTCGAGACGACCTTCTCGTACTGGCTGTTCTTCGTCGCGATGAAGACCACCGGCATGCCCTCGTCGATGAGGGCGATCGGGCCGTGCTTCATCTCCGCCGCGGGCATGCCCTCGGCGTGGATGTAGCTGATCTCCTTGAGCTTGAGCGCGCCTTCCATCGCGACCGGGTAGTTCACACCGCGGCCGAGGAAGAGCCAGTTCTCGCGTTCGACGAATCGAGCCGTCGACTCGCGGATGTGATCACCGAGTTCGAGCACCCGTTCGATCTTGTCCGGAATCGCATCCATCTCGCGAAGCACGGTGTCGAGCTGCTCCTGCGAGAGATACCGACGACGCCCGATGAAGGTCGCGATCATCGCGGAGACCATGACCTGACCGACGAACGCCTTGGTGCTGGCGACGCCGATCTCGGGGCCGACCCGCAGGTAGACGCCCGCGTCGGTCTCGCGACTGATCGTCGAGCCGACGACGTTGACGACGCCGAGTCCAAGCGCGCCCTTCTGACGCGCCTCCTGCAGCGCCGCGAGCGTGTCGGCGGTCTCGCCGGACTGGCTGATCGCGACGACGACCGTGCCTTCCTCGACGATCGGATTGCGGTAGCGGAACTCGCTCGCGAACTCGACCTCGGTCGGGATCTTCGCGAGATCCTCCATCAGGTACTCGCCGACCATCGCGGCGTGCAGCGCGGTGCCCTGACCGACGAAGACGATGCGCTTCGCACGAGCGAGATCGCGGGCGTGATCGTTGAGACCGCCCAGCACGACCTGGCCCGCCCGCTGATCGATGCGTCCACGCAGACAGACCCGCAGAGCGCGGGGCTGTTCGTGGATCTCCTTGAGCATGTAGTGCTCGTAACTCCCGAGCTCGATCTGCTCGATCTCGACCTCGAGATCACGGACCTCGGCGGTGACCTCCTGATCGTCGATCGTCGAGGTTCGGAACGAATCGCGGGTGAGCTTCGCGACCGTGTAGTCCTCGAGCGTGAACGCCTGGTTGGTGTGCGCGACGATCGCCGACTGGTCGCTGGCCACGACGTACTCGCCGTTGCCGACGCCGACCATGAGCGGCGAGCCCTTGCGGGCGACGACCATGACGCCGGGTTCCTTCTCGCAGACCACGCCGATCGCATACGCCCCCTCGACCTCGCGGAGCGCGGCCTGCACCGCCTTCTCGAGGTCGCCGTGATAGAGCTCGCCGATCAGGTGCGCAAGCACCTCGGTGTCGGTCTCGCTGGTGAAGACGTGGCCCTTCTCGGTGAGCCACGTTCGCAGCGACTGGTAGTTCTCGATGATGCCGTTGTGGATGATCGCGATGCCATGACCGCGGCTCGCGTCGTCTCGATGCGGGTGCGCGTTCGCTTCGGTGACGCCGCCGTGCGTGGCCCAGCGGGTGTGCGCGATGCCGATGGATCCGCTCAGGCCGCCCTTGGACTCGATCGACTCTTCCAGGACCCGCACGCGTCCGACGCTGCGGACCACGTCGATCGACCCGTCCCCGCCCTGCACCGCGACACCCGCGGAGTCGTAGCCGCGGTACTCGAGGCGCTTGAGTCCCTCGAGGAGGATCGGGGTGGCGTCCCGATGTCCGATGTAGGCGACGATTCCGCACATGCTGGTCTGATCCCGTCCGTGATCGAGAAGGCCGACGCCGGGGGTGGTCGGCCTGTGAACAGGGATTCTTCGCAGCGAATCCCTGATGATCCATCGACCGGATGGGGTTCGGAATCGAGCGTGGGTCCGGAAAGTCGCTGCGGAAGACCCTCTCGTCCCCGTACGATCCCCCCGTGCACGACCTTTGGGAAGACGGACGCGAGGTGCGGCGGAAGGCGGCGGAGCCGCTCGCGCATCGACTGCGCCCTTCCACCCTCGACGAGGTCCTCGGGCAGGACCATCTTCTCGGGCCCGAAGGCGTGCTTCGCCGGATCGTGGACGCCGGGGTGGTCGGCTCGATCCTGCTGCACGGCCCGCCCGGGACCGGCAAGACGACCCTGGCTCTGCTGGTCGCCCAGGCCCTCGAGGCCCACCTCGAACGCGAGAACGCCGCCCAGGTCGGGGTGCCCCGCATCCGCGAGATCCTGGCGGCCGCCGATCGGCGGCTCGGCGACTCCGGGCGTCGGACGATCCTCTTCCTCGACGAGATCCACCGCTTCAGCCGCAGCCAGCAGGACGTGCTGCTCGGCGACGTCGAACGCGGGGCGATCGCCCTCATCGGAGCCACCACCGAGAACCCCTGGTACACGGTGAACGCGGCCCTCACGAGTCGCTCGACGGTGCTCGAGGTCCGATCGCTGGAAGAGGACGACGTGGTCCGGCTGCTCCACCGGGCGCTCGCGGAAACGCGCGGACTCGGCGACTGGGCCGTTCAGATCGACGACGACGCCGCTCGGCATCTCGCCGCGATCAGCGAAGGCGACGCGCGTCGAGCCCTGACCGCGCTCGAGGTCGCCGCGCGGAGTCTGCGACCCGGTCGCCGGGACGATCCCGCGGCGACCCCGGTCCGCATCGATCTCGCGGTCGCCGCCAGTTCGATCGGCAGCCGCCCCGTCGTCTACGACCGCACCGGCGACGGCCACTACGACACGATCAGCGCATTCATCAAGTCGATGCGCGGGTCCGATCCCGACGCGGCGGTCTACTGGCTCGCGAAGATGCTGCACGCGGGCGAGGACCCGCGTTTCATCGCCCGTCGCATCGCGATCCTCGCGAGCGAGGACATCGGGCAGGCCGACCCGACCGCGATCCAGGTGGCGAACGCGGCGTGGAGTCTGGTCGAGAAGATCGGGATGCCGGAAGCCCAGCTCACGCTCGCGCAGGCCGCGATCCACATGGCGATGGCGCCGAAGAGCCCCGCGACGAGCGTCGCGATCTGGTCCGCGATGTCCGACGTCCGCGAAGGCCGCACCCAGCCGGTTCCCCGCGAACTCATCAGCGGCATGAAGAAGGGCCGGGCCCCGGACGCGGCCGACTACCGCTCGCCGCACACCGCCGCCGACGGCGTCGGGACGACCGACTACCTCGGGGTCGAGCGGATCTTCTACGAGCCGACCGAACGCGGCGCCGAAGCCGGCCACGCCGAACGACTCGATGCGATCCGCGCGCGAAGGCGGTCGGATCGCGGCGACGGAGGCGCGAGGTGACCGGGTCGTTGTCGAATGACGCCAACGAGAAGATGACGCTCCGGCGGGAGATGCGTGTCGCTCTTGGCCGACTCTCGCCCGAGGAGCGTCGACGGGCGGCCGGGTCGGCGCGGGAACGGGTGCTTGAGCTCGTCGAGCGGTCTCGGGCACGCGTGGTGCTGGCGTACCTGTCCGACGGGCTGGAGGTGGATCTCGACCCGACCATCGAGGTGCTGCTCGACCGCGGCTGCACCGTCGCGGTCCCCGTGGTTCTTCCGGATCGCGGCCGCATGACGCCCGCGCGGATCACGGAACTCGATCCATCGGCCTTCGTGCGTGATCGCTACGACCTGCGATCGCCGCGTGAGCCGCTCGAACTCGTCGATCCGACCCGACTCGACCTGGTGCTGGCTCCGGGAGTGGCCTTCACCACCGACGGCCATCGACTGGGTCGCGGCGGCGGGTACTACGATCGGCTGCTCGGTGAACTGCCGAGCGGCGTGCGACGTGCAGGCATCTGTCACGCGGTGCAGGTCGTGCCGACCCTGCCCGTCGAGCCGCATGACGCCGAGATCGACGACCTGATCGTGGTGTGAGCGCGGCCGTCCGGGGCGGATTCTCGACTCGGCACCGGACGCTGGCCGATCTCTCACGCGGGAGTGCGCCCCGATCCGCCTCCGCCTTCGACCGTCCGCCTTCAGGAGTGCCGCCCCATGGGCCTCGCCAGTCAGTCCGCCCGATCCGGAAGTCGCCGTGCCTACATGAGCAGTCGGCGGAAGCGTCGCCGTCCGATCTGGCTCTGGCTGGTGATGATCGCCGTCGTGGCGGCGGTCGGGTGGTGGTGGATGGGTTCGGGCGAGTCGGATGCCGACAGCCAGGGCGGCCCGGAGGTCGCGGTCAACGAACCCGCGCCGATCGAGCCGGAGATCCGTTTCGACCCGGTCCCTGACCGCTCGGAGACCAATCGGGCCACTCCCACGCCTCCGAGGACGACGAGACCGACGCCCCCGACTCCGACCACCACGACCACCTCGACCAAGACCGGATCGGACACAACCACCTCCGGAAGCGCGGCCGTGGCGGATCAGCGCCCCGTGGATGTCCCCGCCACCGCGCCCGCGTCCACCGCGAGCCCCGCACGCCCGGCCCCGCGAACCACGCAGCCGACCTCGAAGGCCACGTCGCTCCTGCAGGAGGCCAACGATCTCGCCGACCGCGACCCGATCGCGGCCCGCGAAAAGCTGACCCTTGCGTGGCTCGCCGGACTGAGCGACCCGCACCGCGGGACGGCCATCACGCTCTCCAGGCGACTGGCGGACAGCACACTTCTCGATGTTCCCGACGAATCGGGCAGTATCGACTCGCCGTACCTCAGGAGCCACATCGTGCAACCCGGCGAGGTGCTCAGCCGGATCATCCGGCAACAGGACCTTCAGGTGAATG
>CAYZSH010000130.1:0-7502 GCA_964481025.1 uncultured Isosphaeraceae bacterium | reverse complement strand
GCATCGGGATCACGCGGGCGCACCTCGAGGAGGACACCGGCAAGCTCGGGCACGACCTTCCCGGCGGCATCGCGTACTCGGGCAGTCTCGTCGACCTCAATCGTGCGGGGACGCCGCTTCTCGAGATCGTCACCGAGCCCGACTTCGACTGTGCCGAGGACGTCGTCACCTTCGCCCGCGAACTCCGTTCGATCTGCCGCTTTCTCGGCGTGACCGAAGGGGTCATGCAGAAGGGGCACATGCGGTTCGAGCCGAACATCAACCTCGTGATCGACACGAAGGACGGCAGGGAGTTCCGTACGCCGGTCGTCGAGATCAAGAACCTCAACAGCTTCCGGGCGGTCGAGGGCGCGATCCGGCACGAGGAGACGCGACAGCTCGACGAGTTCCTCGAGACCGGACGAACGATGGGCCGCGGCATGAAGAGCACCCGTGGCTGGGACGATCAGCGATTGGTCACCGTGCTGCAGCGGGAGAAGGAGGACGCGCACGACTACCGCTACTTCCCCGAGCCCGATCTGCTGCCGGTCGAGATGGACGAGGCGTGGCGGGAGCGGATCCGCGTCTCGATCCCGGAACTTCCGATGTCGCGCCGCGCCCGCTACGAGTCCGACTACGGCCTGCCCGCGAAGGATTCCAACGCGCTCGTCGATGACCGCGATCTCTGCCTCTGGTACGAGCGGACGGTCGAGATGCAGCTGCTTGCCGCGGATCCGCCCTCGGCCCGCGATGCCGGGCATGATGCCGCCAAGCTCATCCTGAACCAGATGGCGAAGCGTGCGAACGAGGCGGGCGTCCAGCCGCACGAACTCGGGGTGACGCCCGAGCAGGTCGCGGAGCTGCTCGCGTTGCGGCGGGCCGGATCCGTTCCGCCGCAGGCCGTCGATCGGCTGCTCGAACTCGCCGCCGACTCCCCCGAGCCGATCTCGTCGCTCGCGGAAGCCAACGATCTCCTCGTGGTGCGTGACGAAGGCGCGATGGAGGCGTGGATCGACGAGGCGATCGCCGCCCAGCCGCAGGCCGCCGACGACGTGCGGAACGGCAAGGACGCGGCGATCGGCCGACTGGTCGGCGCGGTGATGAAGGCGTCCGGCGGCCAGGCCGACGCCAAGGACGTGCGTGATCGACTCTTCGCGAAACTCCGTGGCTGATGCCGTCGCCGACTCTTTCCATCTCGAACGAACCAAGACGCATGCATGACGACCTGAGCGAGATCCTCCTCGACGCCGACACGATCGCCGGTCGCGTGGAGCGGATCGCCGCCGATCTCGCCCGCCGACTCGCCCCCGTCGCCGAACGCGACGAACCCGTGGTGCTGGTGCCGGTGCTGACCGGCAGCCTCGTGTTCACCGCCGATCTCATCCGGCATCTGCCGCTCAAGATGCGACTCGACGTCGTCACGGTGTCGAGTTACGCGGGCCGCGCGACCGAGAGCACCGGGGCCAGTCTCGTCGGCGGCATCCCGACCGATCTGCGCGGTCGGCATGTGGTGCTCGTCGATGACATCTTCGACACCGGCCGCACGCTCTCGCTGCTCGACGTCGAGATGCGGGCCGCGGGCGCCGCCGACGTGACCAGCGTGGTGCTGCTCTCGAAGCCTGCGCGGCATGAGGTCGAACTGCGTCCCGATCTCGTCGGATTCGAGATTCCAGATGCGTTCGTGGTCGGCTACGGGCTCGACTACGACGGTCTGTATCGCAATCTGCCGTGCATCGGCGTGCTGCGGCCGGAGGCGATCAGGTGACGTCGGATCGCACGGGCTCGAACTTCGCCACCGACGCGGGCGCCGTGCTGGAGTCGGAGGCCGCGGTCCCGGCTCTCGTCTCGAAGCTGCTTTCCGACGGCGAGACGGTCCTGCTCGTGGTGCGACCGAGCATTCTGATGGTGCCGCTCTGGTCGCTCGAGGCGTTCTGGATCATCGCGGGCATGACCTTCGCGTTCGCATGGGCCGCGGACTTCGGCTGGGCCGCATGGAGCGAGTCGCAGGCGTTCGGCTTCGGGCTGGTCGCGCTCTCGCTTCGACTGCTCTGGCAGTTCCTCGACTGGGCCAATCGTCTCTACGTGCTCACCGACCGTCGCGTGATCCGTCGCCGGGGCATTCTGCAGGTGGACGTGTTCGAGGCGCGACTCGATCGCATCCAGCAGACCAACGTGCTGCAACTGGTGCGAGAGCGATCGTTCGGACTGGGAACCATCGCGTTCGCGACTGCCGGGACGGGCACGCTCGACGCACTCTGGGAAGCGGTCGCGGATCCGTTCCGGATCCACGCCGAGGTCGCCCGGGCGATCGACCGCTACGGACGCGGCGCGGGCGGCGTCTGAGTCCGCGTCGGGGTCGACTCAGTTGGAGCCGGCGAGCGCGTCCGAGATCGGCATCCGTCCAACGATCTCGAACGGGAAGCGAGGCTCCACGGTGACCGCATTCGCCGATCCGGATCGGAGCAGGACGCACGCGCCGTCGGACGTGGTGCCGAGCAGCAGCGCCTCCGTTCGACCGCCCTGCGTCTCCCAGGCGACGACCGGCTGCGGACGCTCGACCTCGTCGGCGATCCCGCTGCTCGCGCCCGCCGCCACGGTCGCCGCCATCGCGGTGCCGATCGCGATCGTGCCGGCCAGTGCCCGCACCCAGCGATCGAGGGGGAGCCGGAACACCAGCACGGCCAGCAGGATCGCGAACGCCATCGAGATCGTGTCCGCCGCGGCGAGCTCCTGAACCCGATCGAGCCAGGGCTCCGACGGCAATGCGTCCGCGATCGTCGGACGAGCGACGTTGGCGATTCGGACCGCCACCGCGACCGAGGCTGCGATGACGAGGGCGGCGCCGAGTCGGGCGGCGTTGAGCACCGCCGAGGTCGAGCGCGCCTCGCCGGGGCGTGCGGGCCGGGCGGCCGCCAGCGCGGCGATCGGCGGTATCAGCAGGGCCATCGCGAAGGCGAAGAACAGCGGATCATCGACACCGCTCGCATAGAGGGCGCGGAGCATGGCCAGGGGGAGCCGCACGCCGGTGACGAAGGTGTCTCCGATCGATCGATCAAGCGATCCTGCTCCGATCCAGACGTCGGCGCCCGCGCGGCCGGCGATCGCACCCAGCGCCAGCAGGCCCGCGAACGATGCGGCGGTGGTGAACGCGATGACGCCCAGCCGCACGCCATCGCGGGCGGGGTCGTCGCTGCTGGTCACGGCGCGACGCGAGGTCTCGGTCACGACCTTGGCCGGTTCCCTCGCAGGTTCCCTGGTCGCCGGGGTGCGGGCCGGAGTGATGGCACGGGACGAGGTCGAAGACGTCGTGCGGACCTCGGCCTCGGGCTCGGGACGAGTCGCCCGCGACGCATCGCTGTCGGATCTGGACTTCGAGGATCCCTCGCTCATGTTCGTCTCGACCTGAAGGGGTCGGGGTGCGGAGGTCATCCGTCGATGATCTCGGCCGCCCATGGGGTTCTGATTCGGGGATTCGCGAGGTCGCGTCCCAGAGCCTCGAGCGCCGCGCGGTGCTCGTCGCTCAGTTCCTCGGCCGTCGGCGCCACGATCTCCAGAACCGCATGGAGATCGCCGCTCCGTCCCTTCGAATCCGTGATTCCGCGACCCTTGAGCCGCAACTTCGACCCGCTCCGCACGCCGGGCGGAATCTTCAGGGTCGCGGTTCCGCGAAGAAGCGGCACCCGGATCTCGCCCCCCAGCGTCGCTTCCGCGATCGTGATCGGCACGTCCACCTCGAGGTTCAGGCCGTCGCGTCGAAACCACGGATGCCGACCGACTCGGATCTGGAGCAGGAGATCGCCTTCGGGGCCACCGTGACTTCCGGGCAGACCCTTGCCCCGGATGCGGAGCGTCGCGCCGTCATGAATTCCCGCGGGGATCTTCACGTCGAGGTCGGTCGGCTCACCCGAAGCGCCGCCGAGTCGAAGCCGCTCGGTGCCGCCGAACGCCGCGGTCGCGAAGCCGATCTCAAGGTCGTGCTCGAGGTCGCGACCCTTGGTCGGGCCGGCGCTGCGGCCGCCCCCGAATCCGCCGAAGCCTCCGAAACCGCCGAAGCCACCACCCCCTCGACCGCCGCCTCCGAAGGCCTCGCCGAAGATCGACTCGAAGTCCTCGGGCGAGATGTTGCGCCAGTCGGCGCCACCACCGGTTGCGCCACCCGCTCCGCCCGCCGCGCCCGGACCGTCGACGCCCGCGTGTCCGAACCGGTCGTATCGCTGGCGCTTTTCGGGATCCGAGAGCACGTCGTACGCGTTCTGGATCTCCCGGAACCGATCCTCGGCACCCTCCTCCTTGTTGAGGTCGGGGTGGTACTTGCGGGCCAGTCGGCGGTGCGCCGACTTCAACTCGTCGGCGGAGGCTGATCGGGAGACGCCGAGCACGTCGTAGTAGTCGCGGGGAGCGGCCATGGCCGGGAAGTATACGACCCGCGACTCCGCGACCCGGCGCCCGCGTCCCGTACCATCCGGGGCATGTCCTCCTCCGCAGATCTGTCGCTTCCGGTCCTGCCGACCCCCCGACCCGGGAACGCTCGTGGCGGACGAGGTCGCATGGAGCGTCGTCGGTTCGCGGTGCTGATCGTCGTGCAGCTCCTGATGATCGTGCACGTCGTGCAGTGGTTGATCACCGGGACGACGCTCGCGCCGGTCGAGCCGAGCGAGTCGATCCAGACCGTCCGCGAGGGCGTCATCACGGTCGGCTTCGTGTTCTTCGTGCTCGCGATCGGCTCGACCGCGATCCTCGGCCGGTTCTTCTGCGGCTGGGGCTGCCACGTGATCCTGCTGCAGGACTGGTGCGGGCGACTGCTGGGTCGCATCGGACTCCGTCCGCGTCCGTTCCGCGCCCGACTCCTGCGGTTCGTGCCGCTCGGACTCGCGCTCTACATGTTCGTCTGGCCGGTCGCGCACCGGTATCTCGTGGCGCCGTGGATCGGCGGCGCACCGGCGTGGCCGGGCTGGTCGTGGGAAGTGACCACCGAGCACTTCTGGGAGACCTTTCCCGGCGTGCTGATGGCGATCCCGTTCCTGCTCGTCTGCGGCTTCCTGACCGTCTACCTGCTCGGCATGAAGGGCTACTGCACGTATGCGTGTCCATACGGCGGCGTCTTCGCGCCGGTCGAGGCGATCGCCCCGGTGCGGATCCGTGTGACCGACGACTGCGAGCACTGCGGTCACTGCACCGCCACGTGTTCCAGCAACGTGCGGGTGCACGAGGAGGTCGCGGCGTTCGGCATGGTCGTCGACCCCGGCTGCATGAAGTGCCTCGATTGCGTGGAGGTCTGCCCGAATGATGCGCTGTACGTCGGCGCCGGGCGGCCCGCGTTCTCGATCACCGCCGACGAGCGGGCGGCCGCGATCGAGTCGGGCACCGTGCGACCTCGGCACGATCTCTCATGGACCGAGGAGATCGCGGTGCTCGTGATCGGCGTCGGGCTGCTGCTCTCGATCCGCGGGGCGTACGCGCTGCCGTTGCTCTTCGCGAGCGGGGTCGCCGCGTGCGGAACGTGGATCGTGTGGAAGGGCTGGCGGACGACTCTCGATCGCAACGCGTCGTTCCATCGCGTCGCGCTGCGGCGGGACGGACGATTCCGACCTGCGGGCGTCGGGGTCGTCCTGCTCGCGGTCGGGGTGCTCGTCATGGGCGCCTGGACCGGCACGGTGAACGTCGCGGCGCAGATCGCGTTCCACCATGACGACCAGATCGAGATCCCGCCGTCGGTCGTCTTCAGCGACAGCGGTTTCGTCGCGCCCGAGGCCGACATCGCGGCGCACGCCGAGGCGGGCATCGAGTGGTATCGACGGGCGGGTTTCATCGCCGACGGTGGCTGGTCACCGATTCCCGCGCACCGGGCGATGCTCGCGGTGCGGCGGGCGTGGCTGCTCTCGGTGCTCGGCCGATTCGACGATGCCCTCGTCGAGCTCGACGACACGATCGGGCGGATCGGGATGACCGAGGATCTCGCGCTTGGACGCAGTCGCCTGCTCCGGATTCTCGATCCGCAGTCGCTCGACGTCTGGTTCGGCGAGGTGCTGACGCTGCACCCGGACTGGATGCGGTTGCGGGATGAACGCATCACCTGGCGACTCGAGCAGATGACGCCCGGCGACGCGATCGCCGAGGCGCGGGTCGCGGTCGCGGCGACGCCGAACGAACTGCTCGCGCTGCGCCGACTCGCGGTGCTGCTCGTGGATCACGGCGGTCCGGACGAGTGCCGCGAGAGCGCCGAACTCACCGAACGCACGCTCGAGATCGAACCGGGCAACCCGAACGCCTGGCGGGCGCTCGCGCTGGCCAGGGCGAAGTCGGGCGACTTCGAGAGAGCCGGGATCGCGATGGCCGAAGCCGTTCGACTCGCGCCGGGCGACTGGCGACTGCGACATCAGTACGCGGTGCTGCTCAACGACCGCGGTCGATGGGACGACGCCGACCGCGAAGTCACCGAAGCGATCCGACTCTGGGAACTCGCCGGCGGAGAACAGGCCGGCACGAAGCCGACGCTTCCGCCGCGCCCGATGGGGCCGATGCGGGAGTAGGGCGGGAGTTGACGTTGGCTGTCGAATCTCGGTTCTTGAAGGGCGAGATGCGAGATTCGGTCGGCGTGTGTTCTGACGAACGACCCCCGCCGCGATTCCGCTCCCCCCGCGTGCGGGGGAGCTGTCGCCGAAGGCGACTGAGGGGGTTCTTCCGACGACGCGATCAATCACCGAGTCAGCCGGCTTCCCCCTCCGCCCGCTTCGCGGGCACCTCCCCCGCAAAGCGGTGGAGGAGAATTGGTTGGGCGAAGCTCGAAGGGCGAGATGCGAGATTCGGTCGGCGTGTCTTCTGACGAACGACGCCCGCCGCGATTCCGCTCCCCCGCGTGCGGGGGAGCTGTCGCCGAAGGCGACTGAGGGGGTTCTTCCGACGACGCGATCAATCACCGAGTCAGCCGGCTTCCCCCTCCGCCCGCTTCGCGGGCACCTCCCCCGCAAAGCGGTGGAGGAGAATTGGTTGGGCGAAGCTCGAAGGGCGAGATGCGAGATTCGGTCGGCGTGTCTTCTGACGAACGACGCCCGCCGCGATTCCGCTCCCCCGCGTGCGGGGGAGCTGTCGCCGAAGGCGACTGAGGGGGTTCTCTCGCCTGTTACAACGCCCGCGCCCCGACTACTTCGACGCCATCTCCACGCCGGTGAGCAGTTCGTACAACTGCTCCGCGGACGTCGCCGAGTACGCGCGTTCCCGGGTGGTCGGGTCGGCCATCGCCTTGCTGATCCGTCCCAGCGCCTGGATGTGGTCGGCGATGCGGCTCGCCGGACTCGCCAGCAGGACGATCATGCGGACGGGGCGGCCGTCGATCGCGTCGAACTCGATGGGTTCCTTCGGCAGTCCGACCGCCATGAGGATCTCGCGCACCCCCGGGCACTTGCCGTGCGGAATCGCGAGCCCTTCACCGATGCCGGTCGATCGCTGGCCTTCGCGGTCCCAGACCGCGCGGCGGAAGTTCTCGGGATCGGTGATCGCATCGGTGGCGCACACCAGATCGCACA
>CAYZSH010000129.1:0-7590 GCA_964481025.1 uncultured Isosphaeraceae bacterium | reverse complement strand
CAGCCGCCGAAGTTCCGCATCCCGATGCGGTCGATCTCGGCGCTCGGCCGCTTGAGAGGCTTGCGAGATCGCAGTGCGCTGCCGGGCAGCACCACGAACATCGTGCCGATGATGAACATGATCGCCGGGAACAGCCACGCACTCCACGATGCGGTCTGCGGCCGGAGCACGCTCCGCCACGGCTGCTCGGGGTCGTGCAACACCGTGCATCGGGCGCCCTTCGGGTGCTTGCGAACGACCTCCCGAGAGCTCGACTCCGAATTCACGCCCGCGATGTCCACCCGATCACCGGCGAGCATCACCGAGCCCTCGCCCCGCGGAACCGTATAGAGGTAGCGGACGACCGGGGTGTAGGACCGCGTCGTGCGACCGTCCGAGTGCGAGGTCTCCACCTCGACCTCGCTGTGGACGACTTCGGCGGGAGCCGACGCCCACGACTTCGTGGCCTCGATCTCCTGGATGGCGGGGACCGACCAGAAGACGGCGACGGCGATGGCGCCGAGCACGAGGAGCACGCCGATCGCCATGAACGCCTTGTCGATGACGAGGCCTCGTCGATCGGCCCGCCACAGGTTCTCGGATGCGGGGTTCATGCCCGCATCGTCGCCGATTCGCCACGGTCTCGCAGATCCGGCCTGTTCCCCGAGGCGTCGGGACCGTACAATTGGAGCTCGCGATGACGCTCGACCCTTCCAGCATCCTCGGTCGTTTCACTTGCCTGCTTCTGGCGGCGCTGATGCCGCTGTGCTGCTGCACCGTGCAGGTGTTGGGCGACGCGCTCGGTGCGAGCGAGGCGGCTTCGGTCGTCGAGCGGCCCGCATGCTGCTGCGGCGGCGCGACGACCTGTTCGACCGACGACGAGGACGCCCCCGCAAAACCCGAGGGTTGCCACTGCGTCCGCACCGCCCCGCTGCTCGACGCCCCGAGCGATCAGCTCATGCACACGTTGACGCTCCCCGCGCCGCTCATGGTGGCGTGGACGACCGCAACGGCGGAGATGCCTCGATCGGCGGACGTCGCCGCGGCCGTGGCGTGCCACGGCCCGCCCGACGACGACGGCCCACCGGCGTCGTCCGCACGCCGACTTCGTCGCGCCGTCATCCTTCAGGTCTGAGCGCCCGATCCGAACCGTGACGTCTCACCGGGATTCCTGTCCCGGTGCCGTTCCGTCGTGATCGGAGTTCGTGTCATGACCAGTGCGCAGGCGTGCGCGACCCCTCGGGTCGTTCCCGCGATGTTCGTCCTCATCCTGATGTTGTTCTCGAGCGGATGCCTCTCGACCTCCGCGGTCGAGGATCGCCGGAACACCGTGGAGCTCGCCGACGATCGGGTGCCGGCCGCCGCCGTCGTCGATCTCGATGCATCGCCCGAGAATCCCATCGAGCCGGACATCATCGGGCGGCCCCTCTCCCCCGACGACGCGGTTCGGATCGCGCTTCACCGCGACCCTGCCGTCCGAGCCGCCCTCGCCCGCGTCGACGAGGCGCGCGGCCGGCTCGCCCAGGCCGACCGCGCGCCGAATCCGATGATCGAGTTCGGACTCGGGATGCCGATCGACGGCGTGTCGGGTGCCCCCGCGGTCGCGATGCTCGCCCAGCAGATCACCTGGCTCTGGACGCGACCCGATCGACTCGACGCCGCGGACGCGCTCCGTCGGGCCGCGATGCTCGACGCCGCCGCCTCGATCGTGACCCTCGATGCCATCGTCCGCCGCGCTCATGCCGAAGCGGTCGTCGCCGGAAGACTCGCGGCCGTCGCCAGTGATCTCGCCGCCGCCGCGTCCGCATCCTGGCGGTTGCTCGACCGCCTCGCCGAGGAAGGCGAGGCCTCGCAGATCGAAGTGGACACCGCGTTGCTCGACGCCAACCGCCTCGCGCTCGAGGTTCTCGCAACCCGCGAACAGGCCCGCCGCGCCCGACTCGCGCTGCTCATCGCGATCGGCCTGCCCGACGCGAATCCCGATGTCGTCCGCCCGACCGACGACCCCATCTTCGAGACGTCCACGGTTCCCGACGAGATCGAGATCATCGAACTCGCGGCGACCGCGCGGTTCGACGTCGCCGCGGCGGGATGCCGGGTCGAGGCGGCCCACGCCGAGGCGGAACTCGCGGGACTGCGGCGGCTGCCCGACGTCTCCGCGACGCTGATGTGGAATCGAAACTTCGTCGGTCGCGAAGCCCTGCTCCCCGGCGCCAGGATCACGCTGCCGATCTTCGACGACGGCGAGCCCGCCATCGCCATGGCCGCCGCCAACTGGAACGTCGCCGTGCTGAAGGCGATCGAGACCAGACGCGCCGCGATCTCGGAAGCACGCCTCGCCCGTTCGCGGTTCGATCAGGCGACGGTTCTGGCCGAGGGGTACCGCACCTCGGTGCTCGAGCCAGCATGGCGATCCGAGCGGGCCGCCGAGTCCCGGCATCAGGAAGGCGTCGACGACGCGGCCGCGACGCTGATCGCAAGATCCGCCCGGCTTCAGGCCGAACGTCGGCTGCTCGAACACCAGCTCGCCGCCGCCCTCGCCCGCATCGATCTTCTGGAGGCGGTCGGCGGCGACCTCGACGCCGACGTCCTCACCCCCCGCATCGAATCCGCCACCTCCACCGTGTCCCGGACGGAGAACCAGTCATGACGAATCCCACGATCGACTCGTTCCGGCCCGAGGCGGGCACGCGTCTTCCGATGCCGCCACGCCGACCCTGGCTTCGCGTCGGCATCCCGCTTCTGGTGATCGGGGCCACCGCGGGCGTGCTGCTCGACGCGGGATGGCACGCCTGGCGACCGCGCACCGACGTCGTGGCGATGGCAGTCGCGGTCCGCAGCATCGAGACGACCGAGGTCGCCCGACGTGACGAGGGCACCGCGCTCGTGCAGGCGCCGGGCTGGGTCGAGCCGGCGCCGTACGAGGTCTTCGCCGCCGCGCTCACCCCGGGCGTCATCGACGAGATCCTCGTGCTGGAGGGCGGCATCGTGACCAAGGGCCAGCCCGTCGCGACGCTCGTACGCGACGACGCCCGCATCGATCTCGATCGTGCCCGGGCCGAACTGAGCCGCCGCCGCGCGGCGCTTGCCTCGGCCGAGGCGAAGGTCGCCGCCGCCGAGATCGACCTTCGGGAACTCGTGGCGCCGCGCCGGCGGGTCGCCGTCGCCAACGCCGAACAGGCGCGGCTGACTGCAGACCTCGCGGCGTATCCGGCGCGGATCGCGACGCTCGAAGCGACGCGGGACGAGGTCCGCGACGAGCACGAACGCAAGCAACGGCTCGTCGCGGACGGCGCGGTGGCCGCCGGCCCGGTCGAACGCCTCGGCATCCGGCTCCGCGCTCTCGAGGCGCAACTCGACGCGCTCCGCATCGAACGCGACGCCGCCGCGGCGAAGTTTGATGCCGCCACCGCCGAGTCCACCGCGGCAGCCCGGGACCTCGACCTGCTCGTGCGTGAACGACTCGCGGTCGAGACCGCGATCGCCGAACGCGACGCCGCCACCGCCGACCTCGCGATGGCGATGGCCGCGGTGGAGGCTGCGGAACTGCGGCTGTCTCGCTGCACCGTGGTGTCGCCGATCGACGGCGTGGTCGTCGAACGACTCACCTCGCCGGGTTCACCGGTCGGCACCGGGCCGGATCGGCATGCCGCCCACGTCCTCCACGTCTACGACCCTGCGTCGCTTCAGATCCGCGCCGACATCCCGCTGGCCGATGCGGCCCGCGTCGGCGTCGGCCAGACCGCGGACATCGTGGTCGATCTCCTGCCCGACACCGTCTTCCGCGGCACGGTGACGCGTTTCGTGCATCGTGCGGATCTGGCGAAGAACACCGTCGAGGCGAAGATCCGGATCGACGATCCTTCGCCGCTCCTGAAGCCCGACATGCTGGCGCGGGTGCGACTCCACGCGGAGTCCGACCCGCAGTCCGACTCGCCACGGACCGTCACCCGGGTGTTCGCCCCCGAGGACGCGGTGCGGAACGGCGTCGCCTGGGTCGTCGAGGGCCGTCGCGGCGATGCGGGAACCGCGCACCAGCGCACGATCGAACTCGGCGGCGCCCGGATCGACGGCTGGGTCGAAGTGATCGCCGGACTCCAGCCCGGCGACCTGATCGTGCTCGAGGGCGCGGTCGCGGAGGGACTGCCGGTCCGCGTTCGGACGCAGGACACGACCATCGACGGGAGGGCCGACGCATGACACTGGTCGAATGCCGGGATCTGACCCGCACCTACCGCCGCGGCGCCGAGGAGATCACCCCGCTCGAGGGACTTGATCTCGATCTCGATGCCGGCCGGTTCGTCGCGCTCATGGGCCCGTCGGGCTCGGGCAAGACGACGCTGCTCAACCTCATGGCAGGCATCGATCGACCGACCCGAGGAACCCTGACGATCGACGGCCGACCGGTGCACGCCCTTTCCGCGGGCGCCCTCGCCCGCTGGCGATCCGAGACCGTCGGCTACATCTTCCAGCTCTACAACCTCGTGCCGGTGCTCACCGCGTACGAGAACGTCGAACTGCCGCTCCTGCTGCACGGGCTGCCCCGACGCGAGCGGCATCGCCGGACCGCGGCGGCGCTCGAACTCGTCGGGATCGCGGACCGTCGCGATCACCGCCCGAACCAACTCTCCGGCGGGCAGGAACAGCGGGTCGCGATCGCGCGGGCGATCGTCACCGATCCGACCCTGCTGCTCGCCGATGAACCGACGGGCGATCTCGACCGCGACTCCGCCACCGCCATCATGGATCTCCTCAAACGGCTCAACGAGGAACTCGGTCGCACGATCGTGATGGTGACGCACGACCCCCGCACCACCGAATGGTGCGACACCGTGCTGCACCTCGAGAAGGGCCGACTGGTCGAGGCGGAGGTGACGTCGTGATTCGTGGCATCGCCGTCATCCCGACCGTGCTCCGGCAGATCCGCCGGGCGCCGATCCGCAGCGGGCTCACCATCATCGGCATCGCGGTGGCGATGTTCCTCTTCACGAGCGTCGAGGCGATGCGGGTCGGGGTCGAGGACGCGACCACCGTGACCGCGGCCGATGCGACCCTCGTGGTGTACCGCGAGAACCGGTTCTGTCCGTTCACCAGCCGACTTCCCCAGTGGTACGGCGATCGCATCGAGCGACTGGCCGGCGTCACCTCGGTGGTCCCGATGCAGGTGCTCGTCTCGAACTGCCGGGCGAGTCTCGATGTGGTGACCTTCCGCGGCGTCCCGATCGATGGGCTCGAACGTTCCCTCGGCGACGGCGCAACCGTCGTGGATGGCGACGTCGCCGCGTGGTCGCGTCGGACCGACGCCGCGATGGTCGGCGAGTCGCTCGCGGCCCGACGTGGCATCAAGGTCGGCGATCGCTTCAGCGCCGCAGGCATCACGGTGTTCGTCGCAGGCATTCTTCAAAGCGAGCGGGCGCAGGATCGCAACGTCGCGTACGTTCACCTGCCGTTCCTGCAGGAATCGATGTCCCGCGGTGGTTCGGGCGGCATCGTCACGCAGTTCTCGGTGACGGTCGATGATCCCGCCCGTCTCGAGACGATCGCCGAGGAGATCGACGCCCTCTTCGCCCGTGACGAGCACCCGACATCGACGTGGCCGGAGAAGGCGTTCACCGGTCGTGCCGTCCGCGACATCGTCGAACTGGTCGGATTCGCCGGCTGGGTCGGTCGCGCCGCCCTCGTGGCGGTGCTCGCGCTGGTCGCCAACGCGATCGTGCTGGCGATGCGCGATCGCGTGCGGGATCACGCGGTGATGCGAACCCTTGGTTGGACCGGCGGCCTGCTCGCGTGGATGGTGCTGCTGGAGGGCGCGATCCTCGGGCTGATCGGTGGCGCGGTCGGTGCGACCGCCGCCGCCCTCGCGATCGGCTGGGGACGTTTCAGCATGACGATGGAAGGCATGAACGTCGAGATCGCCACCGATCCGGCGATCGCCGTGGCGGGCGCCGCGATCGCGGTGCTGCTCGGCATGCTCGCAGGGGCGGTCCCTGCGATCCGCGCGGCCCGGGGCACCATCGCCCAGGGTCTTCGAGCCGCCTGAACCGGAGCACGCCGATGCGAGGACTGCCGCTCGAATACGCGATCCGCAATCTGGGCCGAAGTCCCGGCCGACTGTTCATGAGTGCATTGGGCAGCGCGATCGTGGTGCTGCTGGTGATCGCCGCCGGCGGATTCGTGGAAGGCATGGATCGGGCGCTCCGCACCAGCGGGACGATGCACAACGCGATCCTTCTCGGCGCCGGAAGCGAGGAGAGCATCGAACGGAGCGAGATTCCGATGCGGACACCGGGGATCGCCGCCGCCTCCATCAAGGGCGTCGATCGCATCGCCGGCACCGATGCGGTGTCTCCCGAGATCCACGCCGCGATGCCGGTCACGGTGACCGGAGACACGACCACCACGGTGGCGGATGCCACGAACACCGTCGTCCGGGGCGTGCGGGCCGAGGCGTTCCTCGTGCATCGCGACGTCCGAATCATCGCCGGCCGGACCGCCGAGGCGGGCGCCGATGAGGTGACGGTCGGCCTCCTCGCAGCCCGGAGCCTCGGCTTCGATCCCCCGGAGCAGGCGATCGACGCCCGAGTTCGCGTCGACGAGCGTGACTTCCGCGTGGTCGGCGTGCTGGCCGCGGACGGCGGTGTCGTCGAAGGTGAGGTCTGGATGCCGCTCTCGGATCTGCTGGTGGTCGCCCAGCGGGACACGTTGTCGTGCGTCGTGATGTCGATGACCTCCATCGATCACCGCACGGTGCAGGCGTTCGCGGCCACACGACTCGATCTTGAACTCTCCGCGATGCGTGAGTCGGACTATTACGCGACACTCTCGGACTTCTACGGCCCGGTGCGACTCATGGTCACCGCGACCGCGATCCTCGTCGCCGCGGGCGGCGTGGTCGGCGGACTCAACACGACCTACGCGGCGTTCGCCAGTCGCACCCGCGAGATCGGCACGCTTCGAACGCTCGGGTTCGGACGTGGCGCGATCCTGCGGAGCTTCATCGTGGAGTCGACGCTCACCGCCGCCGCGGGCGGCGTGGTCGCGGCGATCCTCGCCCGGGAACTCCTCGACGGCGTGGCGATCCAGTTCTCGATGGGCGTCTTCGGCATCACGATCGGTCCCGAAGTCGTCGCGATCGGACTGCTCGCCGGACTCGTTCTCGGGGTCGTGGGCGCCGTGCTTCCCGCCTGGCGATGCCTGAAGCTCCCCGTTCCTGAAGCACTCCGCGCCGCTTGACGTCGTTCATCCCACACTCGAACCTCTCATACCTCACACCCACCACCACCCTTCAGAAGCCATGACCAACCACACCACCCTCGCCGTCCTCGCCCTCACCCTTCCCCTCGCCATCCTCGGCTGCGGCGACACCGGCGGCGGCCCCGCCCCCGTCGCGGTCGCCACCGCCTCGGTCCCCGCGGCGTCCTTCACGAAGAACCGCCCCGCCGAAGCGCCCGACCTCATGACCGTGAAGCCCACCGCGAAGATCGGCGAGGCGGTCACCTTCCTCGCCCGGGTCGGCGGTCGCGACAATCCGTTCGTCGACGGCCTCGCGGTCTTCACCGTCGCCGACCCGTCGCTCGAGTCGTGCGAACTCATGGGCGAGGAGGATCACTG
>CAYZSH010000128.1:0-7630 GCA_964481025.1 uncultured Isosphaeraceae bacterium | reverse complement strand
GGAGTCGCTCGCCGACGGCATCGAGCGATCACGCACCGAACTCGTACTTCGCTTCGAGCGACAGGGCGTCACGACGTCCGCGACCATCCGCACCGAGATCGACATGGACGGCCACGGCCGCCCGCGTCGGATGCGACTCGAACAGTCGCTCGGCGAGGAGCCGAACAGCACCGAGTGGATCTTCGAATCGGACGGCGTGCGGGAGATCCGCACGCAGGGCGGTCGACACCTCGAGCAGCGGTTGCCGAGTCCGACCGGGGCGTGGCATCTTCCCGGTCCCGCGTTCGATCTCGCCCGACGCACCGCGACCGCGGAGACGCCGATCACGCTCCGGGTCATCGATCCGTCCCGCGGGGTCGAGCCGGTGGACGTGATCTATCGGCCGGACGGTCGCGAGTCGCTCGTGGTCGGCGGGGCGGTCGTCGATGGTGAACGTTGGCGGGTGCAGGAGCCCGACGGGACGGTGACGATCGAGATCGTCGACGCCGACGGTCGCACGCTCGTCAGCCGGGCGCCGATGGGCGCCGGGCTTGGTGAACTCGAGATCGTGGTCGCGGATCGGGCGGCGGCCGAGGCGGCGGCCCGGGGTCGGGTCGAACTGCTCGACGCCGGGCTGGTGCGGCCCACGTTCGTCGAGGGGCCGCGTCCGCTCGATCGCGGCGACCTCGCGCGGTATCGGCTCGACTGGCCCGCGGAAACGCCGCCGCCACCCGCAATCGGCGCGCAGCGGATCGAGCGGGATGACGACGCGCTGGTGGTCGTCGTCGAACCGGGGCGGGGCACGGCCGTGGAATGGACCGACGACGAGGATCGGACGAGGCACCTCGTCGCGACCGCGATTCTCGACGCCGACGACCCCGACGTCGTTCGATTCGCGCGGCGTCACGATCGGACACGGCGGAGTGATGCGGATCGTGCGGAACTTCTCCGTGCCGCGGTGCATCGTCACATCGACCGCAAGGGCATGGCCACTGCGTTCGCCGGGGCTGGCGAGACCGTGCGATCCCGGGCGGGCGACTGCACCGAACACGCGGTGCTCCTCGCGGCGGCGCTGCGGGCGATCGGAATTCCGAGTCGCACGGTCAGCGGACTGGTGTGGACGCGGCACGACGGCGCCGCGGGCGGGGCGTTTCTCTGGCACATGTGGACGCAGGCGGTGATCGATGATCGCTGGGTCGATCTCGATGCGACCCTCCCCGGCGGGAAGTCGTTCCACCCCGGACATCTCGCGGTATCGGTCTCCGACGGCTCGCCCCGCGACATCGAGACCTCGGGGCGAGCGATGCTCGAGGTCTTCGGTGCGATCGCCATCGAGGTCCTGCCGTCAGCAGCTCGCAAGGAGCCTGTCCGATGAGCGACCCCGGACACGAACTGGTCGACGCGCCGACGTTTCCGGCTCGGCATCCGGAGGGGCACAAGGGCACCTTCGGAAGCGTGCTCGTGGTCGGCGGGGCGATGCGGCCGAGGGTGATGCCCGGCGCACCGGCGCTTGCGGCCAGGGCCGCCCTTCGGAGCGGGTGCGGACTCGCGACGCTCGCGGTGCCCGAACCGCTCGCGATCGCCACCGCCACGATCACCCCGGAGGCCACCGTGGTACCGCTTCGGATCGGCGACGCGGTCGATGCGACCGCGATCGACGCGGTCCGCGGGGCGGCCGCCGAGTCGCATGCGATCGTCGTCGGCCCCGGACTCGGACGACCCGAGGGAATCGAGCGGTTCGCGGGCGCGATCGTCGAGATGGAGGATCGTCCGCGGGTCGTGGATGCGGACGCCCTCAATGCGATGGCGGCGAGCGGAATCGATCGGCTTCGAGGGCCCATCATCCTGACCCCGCATCCCGGTGAGTGGAGTCGGCTCGCCCGCGCGGTCGGCGTCGAGCAGGATCCGTTGCACGACGAGGGGCGACCCGCGGCGGCGGCGGCGCTCGCCCGGCGTCTCGATGCCGGGGGTGGTCCGGTGGTCGTGGTGCTCAAGGGCGCGCGGACGATCGTCGCCGACGGCGAGCGCTGGTGGCGATGCGAGCGGCCCAATCCGGCGCTGGCCACCGGCGGCAGCGGCGACGTTCTGGCGGGCGTGATCGGTGGCCTGCTCGCCCAGTTCCATCCGCGTCCGGGCGCTCGTCCGCTCGAAGGCACGCGCGATGCGTTCGAGATCGCGCGGCTCGGCGTCGCCCTGCATGCCGCAGCCGGACGGGCCTGGTCGGCGCATCACGGAGATGCCGGCCTCCTGGCGCGGGAACTCGCCGACGCGGTGCCGGAGGGGCGTCGCCTGTTACAGTCCGACGATGACTGACACCGAAACCGCCGTGGACGCTCGCCGTTGGCATCTGGATGTGGCCGACATGACGCCGGGGACCCGCGTCGACGGCGTCTACGGACTGCTCAACCCGCAGGTGTCGGCAAGTCGCAACGGCAATCCGTTCCTCAAGTGCGTGCTGCGCGACGCCTCCGGGCGCGTGAACGGTCGGAAGTGGACCGTCGAACCGGCGCTGCTCGAGGTGATCGGCTCATGCGCGTTCGCGCACGTCTCTGGCAGTTGCGAGAACTTCAACGAGCAGATCCAGGTCCGCATCGAGTCGATCGAGCCCGCGGACGTCGATGACGAGGACCTTCGCCGGCTCCTGCCCGCGAGCGCCCGGCCGCCGGCCGAGATGCTGGCCGAACTCAAGTCGGTGATGGCGACGCTCTCGAACCCGGCCGCCCGGGCGCTGGCCGACGCGTACTTCGCGGACGACTCGTTCGTCGAGCGGTTCATGCGGGCGCCCGCCGCGATCTCGATGCATCACGCCCACCTCGGCGGTCTGCTGGAGCACACGCTCTCGCTGGTCAAGTCCGCGGATGCGATCCTGCCGCTGCATCCCGAGCTCGATCGTGACCTCGTGCTGCTCGGACTCATGCTGCACGACACCGGCAAGGTGCTCGAACTCGATTCCGTCCGCTTCGAGTACACGCGACGCGGCAACCTGCTCGGGCATCTCGTCGACGGCGTCATCATGCTGGAGACGTACGCGGCGAAGGCGAGGCTGGCGGGCGGGGCGCCGCTGCCGCCCGATGCGAAGCTCGCACTGCAGCACATCATCGCCAGCCATCACAATCGACCCGAGCACGGTTCGATCAAGATGCCCGCGTCGCCCGAGGCGGTCTTCGTGAGCCGGCTCGACGACCTTGACGCCGCGACCCGCATGGCGCTCGACGCGGTGGCCCGCGACGGCAGCGAGGCGGGGTTCACCGAGCCGGTCCGCGGACTCGGCGACGTGCGGATGTACCGCCCGACCGGCTGGGAGCGGTGACCGCGTCAGACGGCGGCGAGTGCGTGTCCGATGTCGGTGGCGAGGGCGGCGAGCGACGTGTCGTCGTGCAGGGCGAACGACCAGGTCCGGTCGTGGGCGATCGCGTTGCTCCGGGTGATGCGGCGTTCGGTTGAAAGGCGACGTTCCGCGTCGGCGAGCATGACGGCCCCGCGGCGGTGCGCCTCCGCGATCGCGGCTCGCAGCGAGAGATACGCGGCGCGTCGTTCCGGGCTCCGCCGGGGCGCCGCGTTGATCGCGGCCAGATGCGCCGACCGCGTCGGCTCGCCGAGCGAGGCGAGGTCGGGATCATTGCGAAGGCGGTGCCACGCCTCGGGGGTCATCGGATCGTCGATCCGCTGGATCGGCAGCGGCAGCCGTAGCGTCGCGGTGGCGACGATCGCGGGGGCGAGGCTCGCGGCGATCTCGTCACCGAGCCAGCGGGCGAGCCAGTCCTCCATCACGAGGTCGTACACGCCCCCCCCGAGACCATGGACGAAGAGATCGCAGCCCGCGAGCCGGGCGAGTGCGGTCGCCAGCAGGGCGCGGGGTCTGAGCGACGCGGCGTCCAGCGATTCGCCGAGAAGCACGGGGCGGCGTCCGTCCTCGGTGTCGCGCCAGAGAGGAAGCTCCTTCGCGTGACCGCGGTCGAGCAGGCGGGCGACGCCGCGGGGTGATCGGCCGCTCGTGGTGCGCCGTGCTCGATCGGCCTCGACCGCGGCGTCGTGAGCGGCGATGCACGCTTCGGGATCGGTTGCGATCCGGTCGAGGATCGCCCGCCCGACCGCGGCCTGCAGCAGCGACGACATCGAACGACGCGGGATCTCGCCGGTCACCGGGCGGGCGAGGTCCGCGGCCGCGAGCCCGAGCTGCATGGCGAGGGATGGTGCGTCGGCGTGAGCATCCACCGCACCGCGGATCGCATCGATCCGCTCGGCGATTTCGGGAATCGCCAGATGGCACGGGGGCGGCGCCGCGGCAGGACCGGCGGGACGGTCGCGAAGACCGCGTCCGTCCGGTGACGGGCGCAGTCGCCAGCCGATCGACTCGAGCCTTCCGTCCTCGGCGATCGTCGGCAACCGGACGAGCCCGCCGTCGTTGGCATCGTGATCGGCGACGACGTGCAGCGGCACCGCTGGTTCGCCGGTCGCCGTCAGCCGGTCGGCCAGCCCGCGGACCACGAGGTCCTTGGCCAGGATTCCCGGATGCCAGATCGCGGCCTGATGTCCGGTCGCGATGACGATGGCGGCGGGGTCGATCTCCAGCTCGTCGAGTGTGTCGCGACGCCATTGAGCGACGTCGGACGACAGGGTCGCGATGCTGCGAGGCATCCGGCACGCCGCGGCGGCGGGCTCGATCGTGATGTCGGGCTGCGCGGATGCCGTGGTCGTCACGCCTCGATGCCGCAGGCCTGCAGATCGGCGGTCGCCTCGGCCGGAAGACGGCCGGCGCATCGACGAAGCTCCCGCTCGAACGTCCGGCGGTAGACCGCGAGTCGGTTGCCCGCATCGTCGAGTGGACCGCCGAATGATCGGCTCGGGTCGTTGTAGATGAGTCGGACGGGGATCTCCCCGATCCGCAATCCGGCAGCCACCGCCTGCACCCAGAACTGCATCGGGAAGTCGTAGCCGTCGATGTCGAGGTCAAGGTCGGCCAGTGCCCCGACGCGATACGCCTTGAATCCGCAGAACGCATCGGTCAGCGTGAGTCCGAGCCGGTGGTTGAGCTCCTCGGTGAGCATCCCGTTGATGCGACGGCGATCCGGCGGCGGGGCATCGACGCGACCCTCGGGGTCGAGATAGCGGCTGCCCGAGATGACGTCGAGGTCGTCGCGTCGGATGGCCTCGAGGAACGAGGGGATCGCGGCCGGCTCATGCTGTTCGTCGCAGTCCATGGTCACCAGCCAGTCGAAGCCGTCGAACCGCGCCCACCGCATCATGTCCTGCATGCTGCGGCCGTATCCGCGGTTGGTGGCGTGGCGGATCACCTCGACCGGATGGGCGGCGAGTCGTCGCGGCGTGTCGTCGGTGGATCCGTCGTCGATGACGAGGACGTCGTCGATTCGCCGGCGGACCTCGGTGAGGACTCGATCGACGTACCGGGCCTCGTTGTAGACCGGGATCGCGAGGAGAACGCGAGGCGTGGTGTGTTCCGGGGGGGTGATCATGGCTCTGGTCGCCGGCGGGTCGCGGAGGAGAGGGGCGGATCATCGGCACGGCCGACGTTCCGTGGATTCGTCGCTCACTCGAAGGGGATGCCCTTTCGTTCGTAGAGCTTGCGGAGTTCGGCACTGTCGATGCGGGACCACCGCATGCTGTTGGAGCGTCCGTCGATCGGGACATCCCGCCGCACGACGATCGCATCCTCACCAAGGATGTGGGTGGCGGGGCGGGCGTCCGCCGAGGTCCGGCTCTCCAGCACGCCGGCTCCGGAGGTGGGCTTCCACAGTTCGAGCCGACGGGTGATCGACTCCCGGTCCTCGTTCCACGCCCAGGTGGAGAATTCCCCGCCCGGGGCGCCGGTGGTCGCGAGCAGGGTCGGGAGCACCAGTCGTTCGGCTTCCGAGAGATAGAGGTCGAGTTCCTGCGGCACGTCCACCTTGAGGTCGTATCGCTCGAAGGTCTCCCGCCCCTGACTGATGACCTGAAGCCAGCGGCGAGGCTCCTCGGCGGTGGGGCGGGGGCGGATGCCCATGATCGAGTTCGTCCGGCTCGCCTCCGATCCGCGGACCCGGTCGGTCTCCTGGATCATCCATCGCTCGGTCTCGCGATCCCACGAGACCCAGGACTGGTGATCGACGTCGCGGAACGGCCCCTTGTCCGACTGCGGAAGGATCCGGAGCTGAACCCGGACGAGCAGGCCGAGATCACCGTCACGTCGCTTCGCGGGCTCCAGTCGTCCGACGCCGGTCTCGTCGGTCTCGGTCGCGGAGACGCCCGCGTACCCGATCTCGACTTCGTTGCCATCCTGGTCGAAGGCGTGGAGCCGGTAGTAGACGATCTCGGAGAATCGGGCGAGCACGCGTCGCAACGCGCTCTCGTCGAATCGACCCACGATCGCCCGTCCTCGATCGACGACCTCCATGCTCGCGATCGCGAGTTCCGGTTCGGTCCGGATCTCCAGCGAGTCGATCGTCGTCTGGAAGGTCCGGGCGGGCCAGCGATCGCGATCGCCGAGGCACTGGATGAACACGAACCGATTGGGGCCGGTCTTCACGAATCGCCAGTCGAAACGGGCGGTCCGCCCGGATTCGTGCTTGAAGGACGCGGTCGCCATGGCCGCGGGGAGTCCCGCGATCTTGGTCTCGGGCGTCGTGTCGTCGATCGTCAGGAGTTCGTTCGCCGCGCGGGCCCCTTCGAGATAGAACGCCATCATCGCCTCGGGAGACGGCGTCTCCGACGCGCCGAAGCCGCCGGCATCCTCCGGCATCCGCATCGGTCTGATCAGGATCTCCCACGCCGGCGGATTGGCGTCCTTCTGGACCACGCGGATCAACTGGACGTCATCACCGCCGGCGATGGCGGCCTGCCCGTCCTCCGGCATCACCAGGCTGCATCCAAGCGATCGATTCTCCACCACGCGGTCGGGATCGACGCTTCGAGCCGCCGCGGGGGTGTCCTGTGAGGCGGCGGGAGCCGGCGATGCGGCGACGGCGAGCAGCGCGGATCCCAGAACGCCGGTGAGACGGCGAGCCGGTCGGCGACGGAAGGGCATGCGGAAGTCTCCAGGCGCTCGGAAGGCCGTTCCCGAGGGGGCGGATCTCCAGACCCGACGGCCGAACGCGAACGGGCATGGTAGAAGGTCCGGAGGCGGGAAGCGGCTCGTCATCCGGCGGCAGGTTTGGAGAGGATCCTCCTCCGGATCCCGGATTCCCCCCCTCAGGGCGTTGACAGCGGCCGGGGAATCAGTACCATTCGCGGTTCGCGCGTCGAAAAGGCACTTTTGCCGATTCGCCCGCTCCTCGTCACCCGACCCACTCACGCTGGGCGGGGCGGATCACCCGATCCGGCTCGTCCATCTCTCATCGTCGTCTCTCGGAAACGCACCAGGCATGACCGGCGGCAAGATTCGAATCCGGATGGAGGCCTACGACCACCAGGCCCTCGATGCGTCTGCACGCGAGATCGTCGATCACGCGAAGCGGACGGGCGCCCGTGTGGCCGGCCCCGTGCCGCTGCCGACTCGACGCGAGATCTACACCGTGAACCGCTCGCCGTTCATCGACAAGAAGTCGCGTGAGCAGTTCGAGATCCGCACGCACAAGCGGATCATCGACATCACCGAGCCGAACCACCGCACCGTCGAGGCCCTCAACCGCCTCGTCGTTCCGGCGGGCGTCTTCGT
>CAYZSH010000127.1:0-7649 GCA_964481025.1 uncultured Isosphaeraceae bacterium | reverse complement strand
CGGTCATCACGAACGCCTGCGTGAAGACCTGGAAGCTGCCGATGATCGCCATGATGCCGTTGAAGAGGATGACCGGCGAGAGCATCGGCAGCGTCACCCGCACGAATCGCGAGAGCGGCCGGGCCCCGTCGATGTCGGCGGCCTCCAGCACGTCCTGCGGAATGTTGCGAAGACCCGCGAGATAGATCAGCATCGAGCCGCCGATGAGCCAGAGGTTCATGATCGCGAACGCGGGCGGCCCCGCCCACGCGGCGTCGGCCTGGAACCACTCCGGCGGCGTGAGCCCGAACGGCGCGAGCACCGGGGCGAGCAGACTGTTCATGAGTCCGCCCTCGCTTCGGAAGACCCACGTCCAGAGCACCGCCATCCCCACGCCCGCGAGCACGCTCGGCAGATACCACGCGGCCCGGAACGCCTCGACGCCGCGGAGCTTCGCGTTCAGGATGACGGCGGCGAGCAGCGCGAAGACCTGTCCGAGCGGCACCGCGATCACCGCGTAGTACACGGTGACCTCGAGACTCCGCCGGAACGACGGGTCGTTCGCGAGGATCTCGCGGTAGTTGCCGAGGCCGACGAATTCCGCGGTCCCAAGCGTGTCGATGCCCTTCCACCTCGCGAGCGAGAGCAGGAACGACAGGACGATCGGCCCGAGCATGAACAGCCAGAACCCGATCATCCACGGCGAGACCATGAGCCAGCCGACCCGCTCCTCGTGCCGCGTCATCGCGGACGCCGGTCGCGTGCGCCAGAGCCAGATCCACTTGACGAGTCCCGCGGTCGCGACGACCGCCGCGAGCCCGAGGGCGATCGAACTCCACGGCATCACCGGAAACGACCGCGTCGGCGCGAGCGGCGACGCCTGACGGTCGCGCCACCACGAATCGAAGTCGTCCACCTGGGCATCGACGTCGCCGCCGGTGCGGAGCGCGACGTCGAGCGTGCGCTGGAAGCGATCCTGGAACGCGGGGTCGACCGGCCACGGCGGCACGCGCGCGACCTCGACCGCGTCGAGATACGCCCGGTCGTTCGCGGGCGGGAGATCGGGGTCGATGAACGCATCGCTCTCCGCGACCGATCGCAGCGTCGGGATCGCGAGCCCGAGCCGCGCCTGCGCGTCCTGCGATTCAGGACCGGTCAGCCACTTGAGGAGCGACCACGCCTGTTCGGGATGCTTCGAACGGCTCGACATGCTCCACGCGATCGTCGCGATGACGTTCGCCCGCGCCTCGCCGCGGGGCAGCGGCGCGAAGTCCCAGTCGAAGTCCGTGATGCTTCGGTAACTCGGCACGACCCAGCGGCCGAACGGCCCGACCATGCCGATGCGTCCCGAGAGGAACAGCGACCCGGGATCGATGCCCTCGGCCTCGGCGCGGGCGAGGAAGGCATCGTCGCCGAATCGCCAGTCGCGGAGGTCCTTCAAGGCGGTTCGGGTCGCGTCATCGCCGAGCGTGAGCGTGTCGAACGAACCGTCGTCACCGACGATGCCCGCCCCGCGGGTCCAGAGATACCCGCGAAGCACGAACGGCCAGGTGACGAGTTCCGCGCCGGTGACCCCGTCGAGCGCGTCGAGTCGTCGCGCCGCCTCCGCGAAGTCGTCCCACGTCCAGTCGTCGGTCGGGTACGTCGCGCCGGCGCGGTCGAAGAGATCCTTGTTCCAGTAGATCCCGACGGTCGTGAAGTCCTTCGGAATGCCGTAGAGCGGACCGACGCCCATCCGACCGTCCTCGAGTCGGAACGCGTCGACCGCGGGCGGGAAGAAGTCATCGACCGGCAGCGCGTCGGGCGCGTCGCTCGCCCGCTCGGCGTCGAACCACGCGTCGAGCGGTTCGAGCTGCCCGGCCTCCGCGAACGGCGCCATGCGTCCGAAGTCCATGTAGAAGACGTCGGGCGGTTCGCCCGCGGCCATCATGGTCTGCAGTTTCGTGAAGTACTGCCCGCTGTCGCCCGGATTGATGCGGACCACCCGGACGCCGGGGTTGCGGGACTCGAAGTCGCGGATCGACGCCTCGACGATCTCGTCCTCCTGCTGACCGCCACCGCCGGACCAGTGCATCAACCGCAATTCAACGACATCAGGGTCCGAGTCCGCCACGAACCGCTGCGTTTCCCGCCACCCGACCCGGGCGAACGCCCAGACGACGAGCCCCGCCGCGAGCACCGCGAGACCGCGGCGATAAAGCGTCGCGAGCAGCCCGCCGAGCGTGTTCGAGGAGCGGATGTCCATCGCGCGCCGAGTATAGTGATGTTGCATGAGAAACCCGATCTCTCGACGCGCATGTCCGTGGCTCGTCGCCCTGACGATCGCCGGTTCCGGCCTGATGCCGACCGCGGTGCTCGCGGCGGAATGGCCTCCGTCGGAACCGGTCGCCGCCCTCCCCCGTGAGCATCCGAAGCGGACGCCGCGAAGCGTGCGGGCGGTGCCGCTCTCGACCGGAGGTTGGCGGGCGACCTTCCTGCTCGAGAACGCGGACGCCGAGCGGGTGCGGCTCGCGGGCTCGTTCAACGGGTGGAACCCCGACGCCACCCCGATGCGCCGCGACGCTGAGAATCGATGGTCGGCGACCGTCGAGCTTCCCGACGGCACGCACCTCTACAAGTTCGTCCTCGACGACGACCAGTGGATCCCCGACCCCGCCAATCGCGAGCGGGAGCCCGACGGTCACGGAGGCGACAACACCCGGTTCGCGCTCGGGGACGATGCCCTCATCGACCCCGCGTCGGTCCGACCTCGGGATGGCCGAATCGTCGGGGCCGCCCTTCGCCACGATCCCGCGGATTGGCGGGATCTGCAGCCGTTGCCCGAGGATGGTCTCCGGGTGTCGATTCGGACCCTCCGAGGCGATGTCCAGCGGGTCTGGATCGCCTTCGAGGACGGTTCACGACTTCCGCTCGAATCCGCGGGCGGATCGGACCGATTCGACCGCTGGCGGATCGACCTCCCCGCCGGCCGGGATGGGCTTCAATACACGTTCCTCTTCCAGGATGGAGACACGCGGGTGCGTCACCCCCGGACCTACACGCTCGATCGAGCCGCCGCCCCGAGTGTCCGCACGCCCGACTGGGCCAAGGACGCCGTCTGGTATCAGGTCATGGTCGAGCGCTTCCGCGATGGCGAGGCGTCGAACAACCACGATCCCGTCCGGCCTTGGACGTTCCCGTGGTACGAGTCGAGCCCGTGGGAAGGCACCGACGGCCAGAGCTTCTACAAGTTCTTCGTCTTCGATCGCCACTACGGGGGCGACCTGCAGGGACTCAAGCAGCAGCTTCCCTATCTCGAGTCGCTCGGCGTCAACGCGATCTATCTGAACCCGATCTTCCAGGCCACCACGCACCACAAGTACAACGCGACCGACTACCGCCACGTCGACGAGCACTACGGCGCGGGCGAGCCGGACTTCGCGGAGACGATCGCCCGCGAGGACGTCGGCGATCCCGCGACCTGGACGTGGTCGAAGAGCGATCTCGTCTTCCTCGACTTCCTGCGCGACGCGAAGCGTCGGGGCTTCAAGGTCATCCTCGACGGCGTGTTCAACCACGTCGGCACCGACCACCCGGCGTTCCAGGACGTCATGTCCCGCGGCGTCGCGTCGCCGTTCGCCGACTGGTTCAGCGTGCGGAGCTGGGACCCGTTCGAGTACGACGGCTGGGCGGGGTTCGGCGAACTGCCCGCGTTCCGCAAGAGTCCCGAGCACGGCCTCGCCTCCAAGACGCTGCGTGACCACATCTTCGCGGTGACGAAGCGGTGGATGGATCCCGATGGCGACGGTGATCCCTCGGACGGCATCGACGGCTGGCGTCTCGACGTCCCCGAGGAAGTCCCGATGCCGTTCTGGATCGAATGGTGCGAGTACGTCCGCTCGATCAACCCCGACGCCTACATCGTCGGCGAGATCTGGAAGACCAAGCCCGAGTGGCTCGACGGCCGCACCTTCGATGCGGTCATGAACTACCCGTTCGCCGAGATCGCGTACGCCTGGATCGCTCACGAGAACCACCGGATCTCCGCGAGCGAGGCGGCGCGCCGGTTCGAGAATCACCGCGAGGCGTACCCCGCCGAAGTGACCTACGCCCTGCAGAACCTCGTGGACAGCCACGACACCGACCGGCTCGTCTCGAAGATCTTCAACCCGGACCGCCCGTTCGACACCGGCAACCGCGAGCAGGACGACCCGACCTACGACGGCTCCAAGCCGCCGGCCGAGGCGTACGCGAAGGCCAGACTCATCGCGCTGCTGCAGATGACCTCCCCCGGTGCGCCGATGGTCTACTACGGCGACGAGGTCGGGATGTGGGGCTCGGACGACCCCAACAACCGCAAGCCGATGCTCTGGAAGGACCTTGAGCCCTACGACGAGCCGGGCATGGAGACCATGGACGATCACCTCGCGTACTACCGCGAGATCATCGCCCTGCGGAACGCGCACCCCGCCCTTCGCACCGGTTCGATCCGGACGATCCTCACCGACGACGATCAGAACGTCATGGCATTCATCCGCGAGAACGACACCGAGGAGATCGTGGTGGTCCTCAACGCGAGCGATCGCGACGCGACCGTCACCCTGCCCCTCGACGGCACCGGCTGGACCAGGGCCTTCGGCGACACCGACACGACACCCCCGACGGTCACGATCCCCGCGATCGGCGGGGCGGTCTGGGTGCGGGCGAAGTGATCGCTTTCTTCCGTTCTTCACCACGGAGTTCACGGAGGAGCACGGAGGGCCACGGAGTCTGGATGAGACGTACGCTTGTCGAGGGACGACGTCGTACGGCAGGCGTCAGGATCGATGCGTTGAGACCCCGAACGCGTGGCTCAAGGCCCTGGGGACAGGGCCAAGTCGGGCTCTCTGGTGAAGCGATCAACCGCTCAACTTCCGGTCATGCTCGGATGATCCGGGTGGTGCAACCAGAAACCGCCATGAAACGCGGCATGTCCCAATCTCGGCCCTCTTCCTCTCCCTCTCCGTGGCCCTCCGTGCGCTCCTCCGTGCTCTCCGTGGTAGATCCATGACCATCCACCCGCTTCTCTCCGAACGAACCGCCGGCGTGCTTCTGCATCCGACGTCGTTGCCGTCGCGTGACGGCGCGATCGGAATCGGCGATCTCGGACCGAGCGCCCGGGCGTTCTGCGACTGGATGCATGCCGCGGGGCTGCGGCGGTGGCAGATGCTTCCGATCGGCCCGGTCGGGGCGGGTGATTCGCCGTACAGCGCGTTGTCCAGTTTCGCGATCGAGCCGATGCTCGTCTCGATCGCCGACCTCGTGACCGACGGGATGCTGCCGTCGTCGGCACTGCGGATGTCGAACGCGGAACGTGTCGCGGACGATCGGGATCGTGCATCGTGGCGTCGGGTGCGATCCTGGAAGACGCCGCGGCTGCACGCGGCGTTCGAGTCGTTCATGCGGACCCGCGGGCGCCGCGGCCCGAACGGTCGGGCGTACTCGGCGTTCCGCGATCGCACCGCGACCTGGCTCGACGACTGGTGCGGATACGCCGCCGGCCGCGCGGGCGAGCGACGCGGCGTGGCGAGCATCGACCTGACGCCCGAGTACCACGCGTTCGTGCAGTTCGTGCTCGATCGCCAGTGGGCGGCGCTGCGGGACCACGCGCTCGATCGCGGGATCCGACTCGTCGGCGATCTTCCGATCTTCTGCGGCGCCGACAGCTCGGATGTCGTCGGCCGACCCGATCTCTTCCGGCTCGATCGCGACGGACGGCCGTCCGTGCTCACCGGATGTCCGCCCGATCCCTTCGCGGTGGACGGTCAGCTCTGGGGCCATCCGCACTATCGCTGGGCGGCACACCGGCGCGAGAAGTTTGCGTGGTGGCGATCGCGGGTGGCGACGACGCTCGATCGCTTCGACCTCGTGCGGATCGATCACTTCATCGGATTCGTGCGGGCGTACGAGGTTCCGGGCGGCGACACGACGGCCCGGAACGGGCGATGGGGACGGACGCCGGGCCGGGAACTGCTGGAGTTTCTGCGACGCGATCTCGGCACCCCGCCGTTCATCGCCGAGGACCTCGGCGACATGACTGCCGCGGTCCATCGACTTCGCGACGACTTCGCCCTGCCCGGCATGCGGATCCTGCAGTGGGCGTTCTTCAACGAGCAGGGTGACTCCAACGACCTGCCCCACCGCCATCCGCATCACGCGGTGGTCTACCCGGGCACCCACGACAACGACACCGTGGTCGGCTGGCATCGTTCGCTGCCACGACCGGTGAAGGCTCGGTTCAACGCCTACGCCGGGGACGAGGCCGCCCACGATCCCGCCGCCGCCATGACCCGCCTGACGCTCACCAGCCCCGCCAACACCGCGATCGTCCAGATGCAGGATCTGCTCGGACTCGGCCGCCGGGCTCGGATGAACGTTCCGGGCAAGCCCACCGGAAACTGGTGCTGGCGACTGCAGTCCTCCGACCTGGACGGTCGGGTGGCGGCTCGCATCAAGGCGCTCGTCACCGCCTCGGGTCGCTGATCCGGACACGAGGATCAGCGTTCTCCTCCGGTACCATTTCCGGCCATCCCGATCACCCTTCCGCATCTCCCCAGATCAGTCTGGTCACGCATGCCACGCACCTCCGCCGCCATCGACGCCGACACGCTCGTCACCCGCCTGCTCGCGATCGCCGAGAACCTCGCCTGGAGCTGGCACGAACCGGCCCAGCGTCCCTTCGCGATGCTCGACCCGGTCGCCTGGGAAGCGACGAATCATGCGCCGATCGACACCGTGCTCATGACCTCGCAGGCCCGGATCGAGGCGGCGGCCGCCGACCCGGTGTTCCTCGCGACGCTTGCGGATGCGGAACGCACTCTCGATTCGGCTCGTCGCGCCAAGCGATGGTTCGCAGGCGCCCATCGCGGCCGCGATCGGAAGCTGAAGGTCGCGTATTACTGCTCCGAGTTCGCGATCCACGAGTCGATGCAGCAGTATTCCGGCGGCCTCGGCGTGCTCGCCGGTGATCACATCAAGAGTGCCGAGGACCTCGGCGTGCCGCTCGTCGGCGTCGGACTCCTCTATCGCCACGGCTACTACCGACAGCAGTTCGAGGCCGATGGTCGCCAGCGGGTGCTCTATCCCACCTACGACTTCGATCGCTATCCGATCGAGGAGACCGGGCTCTCGGTGCACTGCCCGGTCGGTCGTCGCAGCGTCGTCGCCCGCATCATGCGACTTGCCCTCGGCAACACCTCGATCCTGCTGCTGGACGCGGATCTCCCCGAGAACCGCCCCGCCGATCGCGTCCTCACCGAAGGCCTCTACAAGGGCGAGCCCGATCTCCGCATGCGTCAGCAGGTGCTGCTCGGCGTCGGCGGCGCGATGGCGCTTGAGGCGATGGACGAGGGCGTGACCGCCCACCATCTCAACGAAGGCCACGCGGCGTTCGCCGCGGTCGAGCGGGTCGCCCGACTCGTCGAGGCGGGGGAAGGCCTCGACAACGCGATCGCTCGCGTGCGGGCGAGCACCGTCTTCACCACGCACACCCCGGTCCCTGCCGGACACGACCGCTACGACCCGAAGGCCGCCGCCGCCGCGATGTCCTCGGTCCTCAAGCGGGCGGGTCTCTCGCCCCGGGCCTTCGCCGACCTCGGTCGCGAGACGCCGGGGAACGCGAAGGAGACGCTCTGCATGACCGTCCTCGCCCT
>CAYZSH010000126.1:0-7778 GCA_964481025.1 uncultured Isosphaeraceae bacterium | reverse complement strand
AAGGGCGCGGTCGGCTCCCGGCTCGATCGGCATGCCCACATCGGCGAAGGCGCGTGTGGGCGGGCGTGCTTCCGGGCGATCTGCGGCGATGCTCGCTTTGCCTCGATTCCGAAGATTCTCGAGACACCGAAGGAACTCGATGCCGATCAAGTGACGTGGGACGTCGTCAACCTGAGGCGTCTGCGGGCGATGTCCCGTGCGCCGAAGGCGGCGTCGAGTTCAAGGACCGCTGCGGGCCGTTCGGTGAAGGCCGAAGCTCGTCCGAGGGACCGCGGATCGGCGAAGCCCGTGCGGACCGGAGGACGAAGGAAGCCGTGAAGATCCGCGTGAACCTCTCCTCGTCCGATTCGATGACCGCCCGCCCACGACACCGCGACGCCAGCCGACGCATGTCCCGGCCGCTGATCGGGGTGGCGATCGCAGGCGTCGTCGCTTCCACGCTCGCGATGCCTGCCTGCCGCAACCGCCAGCCCGCGCCGGCGCCCGTGCCGGTGCGCTCGGTGCCGGTCGAGGTGGCGCGGCCCGCGACGACGCCGACGGCGACGCAGGCCGAGCGCATCGAGGTCGCCCAGCAGACCGCCGAGGTCGGCGACTATCAGGAGGCGCTTCGACTGTTCCAGTCGCTGCTCTCCGAGAACCCGACGCTCACGACCGCGTTCATCGGAATCGGCGACATCCACCTCGCGCAGGGCAACTACAAGGAGGCGGAACCCGCCTTCGCCCGCGCGGTGCGGCTCGAGCCCGAGAACTTCGACGCGCAGTACGGCCACGGCCGCGTGCTGCAGATGCTCAAGCGGTTCGCCGACGCGGTGAAGGCCTATCACCGGGCCCTGACGATCAAGCCCTACGACGTCGAAGCGAACATCAGCATCGCGACGAGCTATCTGCAGCTCGAGGAGCCGACGCTTGCGGTGCCGTTCGCCGAGAAGGCGGTCGAACTCGACCCGGACAACGGTTCGGCCCGCATCAACCTCGGCGCGGCCTACGAGCGGGTCGGCCGGCACGGCGACGCGATCATGCAGTACGAGCTCGCGATGGAGCTGCTCGCGCCGACGCCGCCGGTCCTGCTCAACCTCATCAACGCCTACATCGCCGAGAAGCGGTTCCAGGAAGCGATCAACACCGCCGAGATCCTGCTCAGGATCGAGGAGAGCGCCAACGCCTGCGAGCGGATGGGCTTCGCCTACTTCCGCATGGGCGAATTCCCGAAGAGCCTCGAGGCGTACCGCCGCGCGGTGCGATTCGATCCGAGCCACTGGCCGAGCTGGAACGGCATCGGCGTCAACGCGCTCAACACCTGGCTCTCGAGCGATCGCAAGGACCAGAAGGCGATGATCGAGGCCCGCGACGCCTTCCGGAACTCGCTGCGGATCAACGCGGACCAGCCGAAGGTGGTCGCGCTCTTGAGCAAGTACTACACCGGGTGAGGATCGAGCCGGGCGCACCGGCCGGACCGATCCTTGCCGGCGGGCCTCCACCGATACGATCGATCCACCCATGACCTCGACGACCGACTCGGCCGGGCACGCCGGCACTTCCGTGATCGACACGCTGCAGTCGCTGATCGTGGCGTTCGTGCTCGCGATGACCTTCCGGGGCTTCTTCGTCGAAGGCTTCGTGATTCCCACGGGCTCGATGGCGCCAACGCTGATGGGTGCGCACGTCCGGTACCGCTCCGTGGAGACCGCCTACGAGTTTCCGATCGATGCGGGTCCGGTGGTCGATTCGGCCCGCGCGGCCGCCGCGGGCATCGCGCCGCCGCGGATGTGGCGCATCTTCGACCCGATGCTCGGCTTCAACGGCCCTGTCGCGAACGAGACCAGCGCCGAACTGCTTCCACGGACTCGGATGGGCGACCGCGTGCTCGTCCTCAAGTTCCTCTATCCGTTCTCCGAGCCGAGCCGCTGGGACGTCGTCGTCTTCAAGAACCCCACCGATCCGGTCGGCGACACGCAGAACTACATCAAGCGGCTGGTGGGCCTGCCCGACGAGCGGCTGCTGCTTGCAGATGGCGACGTCTTTGCTGCGCCGCTCGGCACCGCCACGGCAGACCTCGCGATCCAGCGGAAGCCCGAATACATCCAGCGCGCGGTGTGGCAGCCGGTCTACGACAGCGACTTCATTCCCGTGAACGCCTCGAAGCTCGAGCAGGAGTGGCGCTCGGCGTACCCGGGCCCCCCGTGGCAGGGTTCGGGCTGGGATGTCCGCGGCGACCGCACCTGGCGCTGCGAGCGCGCGACGCCGACGGCCCTTCGATGGAACTGGCAGGCGCTGCCGATCGACGATCGCGTGGCCTACAACATGTTCCGGCCGATCCAGCCGTTCTATCCGGTGAGCGACGTGCGGATCGCGGCGGCGATGGAGGTCGACGATCCGAACGCGTTCTCGACGAGCCTTGAACTCGTCGCGCGAAGCCATCGCTTCACGTTCGAGATCTCCGGTGACGGCACGGCCAACCTCGCGATCCGCCACGCCGAGAGCGATCCGGCATCGCCGCCGGTCGAGGCGGCGTCCGCCGAGATCGACCTGCCCGCGTCAGGCGTCTTTGATCTCGAGTTCTGGCACGTCGATCAGGCGATGCTCGTCTTCATCGACGGCGACGAGGTCGCGCGGCTCGAGTACGAGTGGGGACCGATCGAGCGGCTCGAGTCGGCGCTCTTCGGCCGCACGCTCGCCCAGTACGAGCGCGATCCGATCACCGCGATCCCCTCCCCGCCGCAGCTTCGATGGCGCTTCGAGGGTTCGCCGCTCGCGATGCGACGCGTGCAGCTCGATCGCGACCTCTACTACCGCCCGATGCGGATGCAGCCCGGCGAGCGGCCGGGGCCCAACGGCGAACCGCTGCCCGAGTTCGGCTTCGGATGCGATCCACGAAGCCCGGCGGAGCTCGCGTCCGACCAGTTCCTGATGCTCGGCGACAACTCCGCGGCAAGCCGCGACTCTCGGGTGTGGGGCTATCCGCATCCGCTTGCGGCGCTGAGAACCGGGGAGTCCGACCCGTTCGTCGTCCCGCGAAGCTTGCTTCTGGGCAAGGCCTGGTGCGTCTACTTCCCGGCGCCGGTCCCCTACAAGGCCGGCGGCCCGGCGGTGGTGCCGGACTTCGGGCGGTTGAGGTTCATACGGTGAAGCCAACGGCACGGGCGTCGAACACGCTGGCCGTACCGAAGCGGTCCATCATCCCTTCACGATTGGACAACACCCACTTCCACTCCTGCCCACGAATGTCCACCTACAGCCCCAACGACTCCCGTACTCGGCGATGTGCCGGAGTCGTGATCAACGATGTCACGTGCCGAACAGTTGCCCATCGCCGCATCCAAGCCAGTCTCACCACTCGTCGCTACGCCTTCGATTACCGACAATTGGCACACGGCTTGAGCAACCGAGACTCCAACGCCGAGGGCACTGCTCTGCACACCGCTGTCCACTGACATCAGACACACAAATGTCCGATTTCCCGACTCCTGCCATCACGCTTCCGGGCCGATCCGGATGTCGCGTCGAAGTCCAACGACTCGCCGATCGATTCGTCGTCGTCAAGTCTACAAACGACCCCGACTACATGCCGCGACTCCGTCGGCAGATCTTGTTGCAACGACGATACCGAGACCGAAATCAACTTGACTCCGTAAGCATCCCCGAAGTCATTGATGAGTGCGACATCGACAGCGGCTACTTCGCCACAATGGAGTACATCGGCCTGCTGACGTGCAACAGGTTCATTGAGCGTGCCGGCCTGAACTCGCTCGAACGACTCGCGCACCTCCTCTGGCAAGTCATCGAGCAGGAACTGTCGTGGAGCCAGGACCGATCGATCGAGTGCCGGCTTTTTGTCGACAAGATCGAGGACATTCGCCGCCGCACCCATGCTCGTGCATCTGAACAAGTCGACAGCCGACTTGACTCGATCCGCTCGTGGTTCGAGTCTCAGGGGTCCCTGACACTTCCCTGCTCGGTCTGCCACGGAGACCTGACGCTCTCCAACATACTTGTATCACCGGACGGTACACGCCTCGCGATGATCGACTTCCTCGACAGCTTTGTCGATTCGCCAGTACTTGACATGGTGAAACTGCGGCAAGACACCCTGTTTGGATGGTCGACACGACTCGCCGCAGATCCACTCGCCCAGCCCCGTGCCTGCCAGGCTATGCACCATCTCGACCGATTGCTTCACTCGCGCTTCGTGTCGTGCCCATTTTACAACCGCTACCACACAGGACTCCAGTCCCTGAACCTTGCCCGCACTCTCCCCTACCTCCATGAGGCGTCGATGCGGCAGTTTGTAGTCACCTCGATTTCCCACTTAGGCTTTTAACATGCATCTGATTCTCCCGATCGCCGGCGCTTCATCTCGGTTCCCAGACATGAGGCCGAAGTGGATGCTGACCCATCCGCGTGGACGAATGATGATCACCGAAGCCATCAGCAAACTGTGTCTCGCCCGATTCTCACGCATAACCGTGGTCGGGCTCGAGGCAATCGAACGCCAGCACCGGTTTGAGCATGCTCTACGAGAGGAGTTCGCGCAGATCGGCCACATGCCTCCCGTCGACGTCGTGCTGCTCCAGACCCCCACCCGCAATCAGCCCGAGACTGTCGCACGAGGCCTCATGGAAGCCGGTGTAACCGGTCCCTTCTACGTCAAGGACTCGGACAATCGGTTTCGGGATGACCCGAGTCCCGAGAACAGTGTTACCTGCCTCGACCTCCACACCCTGTCGATGGTCAATGCGAGCAACAAGAGTTACGTCGAAGCCAATGAGAACGACGTGGTGCTCAACATCGTCGAGAAGCACATCATCAGCTCAACGTTTTGCGTCGGCGGGTATGGATTCCTGTCCGCGGAGGACTATCTGCATCAGTGGGAACTCCTGAAGGACAACGACAACCTGTACATCTCACACGTCATCTTTGGCCTCATGCTGGCCGGATCGCAGTTTCGAATGCGATTGGCGAGCGACTACGACGACTGGGGCACGCTCGCCGACTGGAACCGATACAAGAGCCAGTACTCAACGCTGTTTGTGGATCTCGACGGGACCCTTGTCCGCAATTCGTCGCAGTACGGTGAACCCAGATGGGGCGACAGCACCGGTCTTGAGGGGAATCTGGCGGCAGTCAATGCGCTCTTCGACTCCGGCAAGGTCCAGGTCATCGTGACGACGTCGCGCACCGACGAGTTCCGACCTGCCACTGAGGCTCAGCTCGCCCGCGTCGGGCTGCGATATCACCAAATCATTTTTGGACTGCTTCACGGTCGACGCGTCGTGATCAACGACTACGCCGCAACCAACCCATACAAGAGTTGCGAGGCGATCAACCTCAAGCGCAATACGGATGATCTGCGCGAGATGCTCGAGGAGTCGATGGGATTCCAGATTGAGACCCGCTGATCGCCGAGCACTCCACGCTGCGGCAGACAGCGTAGACATTGCGGATCGGACCGGAGCCAACCTGTGAGCGAGCTTGCGTCGCACATCGAAACGCTTCGGACGACCGGGCTCGTATCCGAGGCCCTTCGATGTGTTTGTGATAATCTCGATGCATTTGCTCATGACCATGAGTTCCTGAAGCTGGGCGCTCGTGTCGTCGCGACTGCGGCCACGACCGCGCGAGTGCGTCGATCAGACTGGCAACGACCAATCGTTCAAGCGGCGATTCGGACGCTTGCGAGACAAGACACCTGCATCGATCAACCGGCGGCGCTCGCCCACGCCGTGGCGGCCAGCACCATCATCCCGAAGAGTCAGGACGCCTTTGCAGCCGCACTTGTCCCGACACTTGCCGGAATGGTCGCCGATCGCGACCTAAACGCAAACGCGATGGTGACACTGCTGACCATTCGCGAGCGGACCGGCAGACGGATTCCGCAGTACGTCATCACCAGCCTGCATCAAGAGTGGCTTCCGCGATTCGCGTGGTCGGATTTGTTGCTGCCCTACAACACGATGTTTACTCGGCACGCCTGCCTGCGCAATGTCACAGACCTGAAGACATTCGTGGCCGATGCGACTTATGTATCGAGCAGTCTCGACTGGGCGCACCGACTGATGCTGTCGTGGATCCTAGGATGCGATGTCTCGCTGCCGGCGCATGCGCACTGTCTTGGCGACGCCGAACCGGGAGCTGCTCCGCGCGAGGCGCTCGCGCTGTGCCTACGCCATGGCGTCGCGCCACCGGCTCGGGCGATTCTCGCGCAATGGGCCGATCGGGACCTCACGATCCGGTCCGTCGTCGATTTGAACATTAGACAGCGATCCCCATGGAGTTCGGCGGAGCGGCGGCGTTCGACAGGATGGCAGTCATCGCTTGTCGATAAGCGGTGGTGGCAGGGTTTGCAGTTCGTCAAGAGCCGGTTGTGCGCCACCGTCCCGATCAGATTCCCGCGTCGCAGACCACGAGTCGCGATTTGCGTTTCGGGACAGTTGCGTGGCTACCGCCAGGCTTGGCCGACCTGGAGGCGGCACCTGTTCGATGGCATTGATGCGACGATCTTCGTCCACACCTGGACTCGCATCGGTAACTCCGACCCGAGTCCCTTGCGGGCGTCGCTTCCATTCGAGAGCGTCGCGTTTCGAAGCGCATGGCGAACTATCGGCGCACGCGAGTCGCTCCCAAAGATGAGAGACCGTTACCCGAGGCTCTTCAGCGCACTGCACAGTGGCAGCATCGTTTCGGGGGATGAGTTGATGGCGCTGTATGGAGCCCGCGTTGCCCGTGTCGAAGACGACAGTCTGGAGCCGTTCAGTTCATGGTCCAATCAAGAGAAGATGCATTACAAGATTGAAGCATGCCAGCGCCTCGTCGAGGACAGCGGTGATCGCTTCGATCTCGTGGTTCGAATCCGCCCCGACCTGCCGATCCGCGGCCTAGCATTCGATTGGGCCCAGCTCCTAAACCGCTGCGTCGATTCTCCGGTGATCTTCACCGAACGAGGATATGGACAGCAGTATGGCCATCTAATGATCGGCGACCAGTTTGCGCTGGGTGCTCCTGACGCCATGGCGGTCTACTGCAAGGCCTGGAGCAACGCACCAACGCTGTTCGCATCGGGCGCACTGTCGACTTCGGCTCCGTTCGTCGGGCACGCGACCCTTGCTGAGGTCTGCTGGCTCTCAGGCCTCGATGTCCGTCGAATCCCGATGCAGTTTGGCCCCCTGCTGGACCTGAACCCTCTGCCCACCAACATGATTCGACAGGCCATCGAGTTGGATGCTGCTGGGCGAATGGACGAGATCGACCGGAGTTTGCTCGACGCCTCGCGTTAACAATGATGCCACCAATGGCGTTCAAAGCCGAGCACTGCCGCTGCCACACCGTCTGGACCTGAACCTTGATATCCGGAGTCGGTCGTCGTCAACCCGCAGCAGGAGCTTGGCAATGCGAAAGAAGCTTGGATCCTGGTGGTCTCGCACGGCGTCTTTTGGCAGCGCCGTCAACCGAATCAATCGTCGACCCCTGCTGGAGGCGTTCAAGCGATCAAGCCCTGTTCATTGCTGCAATAGCAGGGCCGATCTGTGGCGGGAAGTCCTCGCCCGAGACGACGGCCCAATCGACTACCTGGAGTTTGGAGTACACGAGGGGGTCAGTCTGCGCTTTTTCTCAGAACACCAACGGCATCCCAGTTCGAGGGACCTCTGAACAATCGCGCAACCGCGCAGCCTGCATGATCGAATGAGATGATGCGTCCGCACGGGCGCTTCAGGAGACGACCATGGCTACGCGGACCGGCAAGATTCGGCAGAACGAGCAGATGGGCTTCGTGGACGCGGCGC
>CAYZSH010000125.1:4392-7780 GCA_964481025.1 uncultured Isosphaeraceae bacterium | reverse complement strand
TGCAGGGCGTCCTGGTCAACATCTTCGGCGGCATCATGAAGTGCGACACGATCGCGGACGCGATCGTCGGTGCCGCGAAGGAAGTCGGATTCAAGGTCCCGCTGGTCGTTCGACTCGAAGGCACCAACGTCGATGCCGCCCGCCGGATCCTCGAGGATGCGAAGTCGGAGATTCCGACCATGCAGACTGCGGGCGATCTCGCCGATGCGGCCAGAACCGTCTGCGCCGCGGTCGCGGGCTGATCGCTCGCCCTCGCGCTTGTCCCGCCGCCACCCCGCGGTCCCCTGCGGAGACGCCATGCTCGTGCTCTTCGACATCGACGGCACGCTTCTGCGAAGCCGTGGCGTCGGACTGCGGGCGATGAAGGCGGCACTGGAATCGCTGCATCCGCCGCGGTTCGACGGCGACGCGCACGACCTCGACGCGATCGACACCGCCGGCCGACTCGATCCGCTCATCTGGCGTGAGTTGCTGGAGCAACGTGGACTGGAGCCGACCGACGCCGGACACGAGGCGTTCCGCGAGACCTACGGCCGACTGATGGCCGAGATGATCGAGGCGGAGCAGCCGGTCATCTGCCTGCCCGGCGCCGACGACGCGGTCGCCTGGACCCGTGATCATCCGACCCTCGTGCCCGCACTGCTCACCGGCAACTACCCGGAGACCGGTCGGCTCAAGGTCGCCGGCGCCGGCATCGATCCCGATCACTTCGCCTTCGGGGTCTGGGGATTCGAGGCGGCGACCCGCCGCGGACTGCCCCCGATCGCGCTTGAGCGCGCCACCCGGTTCCTCGATCGACCGGTCGCACCGCACGAAGCGGTCATCATCGGTGACACCCCCGCGGACATCGACTGCGCCCGTGCCGCCGGCTGTCGGGTGATCGCGGTCGCCACCGGACGCTTCGACGAGGCCACGCTCGCCGAGCACTCGCCCGATGCCCTGCTGCCCGATCTCGCGGACCGCGACCGCGTGCGATCGACGATCACCGACGTCCTCGGGCTCGCCGCTTCATGACCGGGGTCTCCGCGTCGCTCCCGATCGGCCCGAACGACGCCGGACCGCTTCGGGGAGACGGTCGCATCGAAGCGATCGACGTCCTCCGAGGGCTGGCCCTCCTCGGGATCGTCGTGGTCAACGCCTCGATCTTCGGACTGCCGCTGGCGGCGCTCATCTCGGGCGGCGTCGATGGCGAGTCCACGGCTGATCGGATCGCCGCGACGGTGATCACCGTGCTCGCGGAATACAAGTTCATCTCGATCTTCTCGCTGCTCTTCGGCTTCGGACTCGCGATGCAGCGATCGCGGCGCCTTGCCGCCACCGGAACGTTCGCTGCCTTCGGACTCCGGCGGATGGCGATGCTCGCGGTCTTCGGCCTCGTGCACGCCCTCGGGATCTGGTTCGGCGACGTGCTGTTCATCTACGCGGGCGTGGGTGCCGTTCTCGTCGCGGTCCTCATGCTTTCCACCGCGGTTCGCGGCTGGATCGGAGTCGGCGTGATCGGACTCACGGCAGTGCTCACCACCGGACTCGGCATGCTGGGGCTGCTCGTGCCCGGGTCTCCGACCGAAGGCGCGGATGTCTCGCTCCGCGGAATCGACGCCATCCTCGCCGCGGGTGGCGACCCGAACCATCCCGCGTGGATCGCGGCGGAGATCGCCGCCGGCCGGCACGGCCCCGCCTTCGACGCTTTTCTCTTCCGGGCCATCTCCTGGGGCTTCGGACTGATCAGCGCCGGGTTCGGGTTCGGTTGGCACGTCCTCGGGATGGCGTTGATCGGCACCTGGATGTTCGACACCGGCTTCTTCGAACCGCGCTCGCAGGCGAGACGCCGACGGTGGGCCGTCATCTGCCTGCCGATCGGACTCGTGCTCGCGATCGGCGTCGGCGTCGGGTGGTGGATCGTCGGGCGGGATCACCTTCCGCTGGGGCCGATGCTCGGTGCGGTCCACGGAATCGAGGCGGCGGTGCTGGCACTCGGGATCGTGTCGCTCGTGCCGGAACTCGTGGCCGCCGGTCGATTCCCCGCCGCCCGACTCTTTGCCGCCGTGGGTCGCCTCTCGCTGACGGCCTATCTCCTCGAGTCGGTGCTCTTCACGGCCTTCATGCAGTCCTGGGGACTCGGCTGGTTCGGGACGCTGGGTCGGGTCGAACTGCTCGGGCTCGCCGTCGCGGTCTACCTGGCGGTGGCCGCCATGTGCATCCTGTGGAGTCGCCGGTTCGGCATGGGGCCGCTCGAGCGGGTCTGGCGGTGGGCCTCCTACGGCCCGCGCTCCGGCCGTGGAGAACATGTCGCGGCTCCCCGGACGCCCCCCCTCGGCCACTAGGCTTCGCCCTGCGTCCGGGGTGCGTCCCCGACGCGATCCTCGACGCCTTGGAGTGCCACGCTCGTGGACGCGACCTTCGCCGGCATCTGCAGCGACTTCTACGTCAACCAGAAGATTGCGCTCACCATGGACGTGCCGGACGGCCGGGAGGCGGTCCTGGATCTCTTCGGCCGGGTTCAGAAGGAGTTTCCGCGCCTCGAGCGACTCCGTCGCTACGAAGGCGAGTACGCGCTCGAGTCCGAGGACATCGACGGCAGCTACGCGTGGGCGGCCCTGCGGCAGACCACGCTCCGCAGCGGTTTCGTGAACCCGACGGATCTCGATGAGGCGTACCGACTGCATCGACGTCTGCTCGAGATCTGTCCGTACTACCTGTCGGTCAGCCCGCTCGACTTCGATCATCTGGAGCTCGTCTACGGCTTCGACTTCGAGGCCGATCGGGACCGCGACGAGATCGTCTTCGAGGCCCTGCTCGCTCAATCACCGCTGGCCGACCTGGTGGATCGTGATCGGGAGCGGCTGGTCGAAGCGCAACCCCTTCTCGGCATCACCCTCGACGACGACCCGCGGATGCAGGCGTTCTTCGAGGTCAAGTCGCGACCGCATCGGATGCACGGCAGCACCGCGTTCGAGACGCCCGAACCGATCAGCGTCTATCTGACCGTCCGAGCGGCAGGCCCGATCAGGTCGCTCGACGAGCTCCCGGCGCTCTTCGCCCGACTTGCCGGTCACGGAGAACGCCTGGTCGAGGACCGGGTGATTCCGTCGGTTCTGGTCCCGATCCGGCGCGCGATTCTCTCGCGGCCGTGCTGATCGTCGCTGGACGCGGCAGTGCCACGGTGGCGTTGGCGGCAGCCCCGCCGGAAACGACACGTCGCCCGGGGCCGATCGGCCACGGACGACGTGTCTCCCCACACCTCAGGTCCTGACGGTCGCCGTCTGCCCCGCGGCGACGCGTGGACGGACCCGGATGCCCATCTCCTCTCCCTCCTCTGACCGCAGCTTCCGCCCGGGACCGTTGGGGCCCTGAACCGCTCAGGCCTCGGACCGCATCGATCACCCCC
>CAYZSH010000125.1:0-4292 GCA_964481025.1 uncultured Isosphaeraceae bacterium | reverse complement strand
CCGGGACCGTTGGGGCCCTGAACCGCTCAGGCCTCGGACCGCATCGATCACCCCCGGAAGTCTGAAGGGGGGAGGGCGGCCGCGGCACGAGGCCGCGGGCCGTCCACCCTCGGGACGCGATCCGGTCTCCCCAGACGGAACCGCGCCGGTGTTCGGAGTGGCGATGCTCGCCTCACATCGCGGGCGAACCCGCTCGCCGGAACCGATGAACGGTTCCCGACGGCAACTCCACAGGTACATGCGAAGAATCTGCGGAGTCGCGCATCTCAACGTCGGATTTTGCAGAAAGCAGGTTGCGGATCAGGGACACAAGGCCGTCGGCCGGGTCCGACTGCTACCCTCCAGCCGTGAACGTCGAGGTCGCCAACGCGCTGGGCCGGATCGTCGAGCTCAAGGACCGCAGCACCGCCGCCCACACCTGGCGGGTCTCGATGTACGCCCAGGCCGTCGCGGAGGCCGTCGGGGTCGACCACCCGCGGGTCATGAACTTCATGATCGGGGCGGTCCTCCACGATCTCGGCAAGCTCGATGTCCCCGACGAGATCCTCGCCAAGCCCGGATCGCTCGCCCCCGATGAATATCTCCTCATGCAGGGGCACACCGTGGCGGGATGGGAACGGCTCAGGCGACTCGGCGTGACCGAACCCCTCATCCTCGGGGTCGTCCGCAGTCACCACGAACGAATCGACGGGTCCGGCTATCCCGACGGGCTCGCCGGCGAGCAGATCCCTCTCGGCGCCCGGTGGTTCTCGGTGATCGACGGCTTCGACGCCATGACGAGCCTTCGCCCCTACCGGGATGCCGTCGGGCTCGATGCGGCCTGGCACGCCATGACCGACATCGAGTCAAAGGCCGGGAGCTGGTACGAGCCGGAGGCGGTCCGGGTCTTCCGCGACCTGCTCGAGGCGGGCCGCCTCGATTCGACGCTCGAACATCTCAACGACCTTCAGGGTCATGAGACACTCGTGGGGCCGCTCACGCCCGACGTCCTCGAACTCGCTCGGGATGCCCTCGTCCGCTCCGCGCCCGAGGGCGAGGATCCCGAGCGTGTCGATCGACTCCTGTCGCTCGCCTCCCGCGAAGCCACCGGGGATCCGGACGTCTCCGATCGGAGTCTCGACCGATGATGACCTGGAGCGTCGGACTCATGGTGGCCTTGCTCTTCGGGCAGAGCGGCCCGAATCCGCATCACGTCGATTCGGAGGCGGAGCGCCTTGTCTCCGAGGATGCGCGCGACACCGAAGCCACGCCGAACGCGCCGCTTCTGGTGCGACCGAGCCTGCCGACACCGCCGATCGTCGCCGCCTGCGAGCACCTCATCGACGCGGAGTCCCGACGAGTCGGGCTTCCGTCGCGGACCCTCTCGCTCGACGAGACGTTCAGGATCGCCTCGCTCGGTGCGGAGATCGCCATCGACGGGGACTGGGCGGCGCTCGAGGCGATCGGGATCCATGCCGACGACACGCTCGACCTTCCCGCGACGCCCGCATCGGTGCCGGTGGTGATCGCGCAGGTGCTCGGGCGACTCGGCGAAGCCTGGGACCGACCACGACTGGAAGCGACCCGCGACGGACTGATCGTCACGTCCGATCAGGGCGCCGAGCGGATGAAAGGCACGATCCTGCATCCGGTCGGTGACCTGCTTCATGACGATCCGCTGCCGACCGCGATTCCCCGCGACGATCCCCCCGCGAACGTCGCGGCCGTGGCCGCCCTGCTCCAATCGATGATCGAACCGGAGGCCTGGGTCGAACAAGGCGGCCGACTCGCCGCGGTGATTCCATGGCGGGACGGTCTGGTCGTCACTGCGCCACCGTCGATCCAGATCGAGGTCCGGCGTCTGCTCGATCAGCTTCGCGCCACCCGCCCCACCGAGATCGAAGCCACGATCGAGATCGTCACCCTCGACGCCGAGGCCGCACGGAGACTCGAGTCATCCCGCGGTGCCGGATCGCTCGCCGCGGTTCGGGCCGTCGCCGCGGCCGCCGATGGCGATCCACTTCTTCTGCTCGACGTGGTCAGCCCCGTGGCGGGCGAGGAGAGTCGTTCCACCTGTTCGACGCCGACGCTGGATGCGGCCGTCACGATCCAGCCGATCTGGGACTCGGAACGTCGTGTGCTGCGATGCAGGATGCGGGTGCGGCTCGATGGTGCTCGCTGCGGCGGACTGCGTCAGTTCGACGTCGATCAGGAAATCGCGGTGCCGGTCGGAGGTCTGGTGGTTCCGTTGCCGCGGATCGGGGATCAGCCGCCGCTGGTGCTGCTCGCCAGCGTGCGAAGCCGTTGAATGAGTGAATGGATCGAGCGATCCACGCATGGCGTCCGGCCACGCCGACAGAAGAAGACCGCCGGGACATGGCGTCCCGGCGGTCCGTCGATTGGTCGATGTCACGCGGGTCGCGGGTCGCGACCCGATCGTGGGATCAGGCGGCCTTCGCGTCGAGGTGCTTCGCGAGGCTCTTGAGATCGGGAATGATCTGCGGCGTCACGCGGAGGGTGAAGGTCTGGCCGACCTCGAGCCGCACGACCTGCGTGGGCTTGCGGCGGTCGATCCAGATGCGGCCTGCGCGGTTGGTGCGACGGTTGCCGACCTGATCGCGGAGCTTCGCGAGCTTGGTGAGCACGCGCTGGACGTTGGGCTGCATCTTCATGACGCGCCGCAGCGTCTTCATCCCGCTGTCCGACTTGGGCAGCGAAGTGATGGTGAAGGTGACGTTGGTCGAGGGCGCGAGATCCATGGCGGGCGTCGTCCGAACTCCGAGTGATCGCGGACCGGGACCCTCCCGAGGCCGCGAATCCGCGAGTGTACCAGACCCCGGCCCCACGTCCAACCCCTCCGCTCATCCCCGGAACCGTTCGGCCAGATCCCTGGCCACGGCGGCCGCTCAGCCCCGGGCCGCCCGATCGGCCTCGGACATCACCTCGAAAAGGGCCTGCGTCCCCTGCCGCCCCCGCCCCGCGTCCAGGGCCGCCCGATAGAGCCGGTCGGCCAGCTCCAGCCCCTCCAGTTCGAGCCCGAGCCCCCGGGCCTCGCCGACCGCGATGCCGAGGTCCTTCACGAAGTGCTCGATGAAGAAGCCCGGTGCGGTGTCGCCGTCGAGCATCCGGGGCACGAGATTCGAGAGCGTCCAACTGCCCGCCGCCCCCGAGGCCACCGATTCGAGCACCCGCCGCGGATCGAGCCCCGACCCGACCGCGAACCGCATCGCCTCGACCGCCCCGATCATCGAGGCCGCCACGAGGGTCTGGTTGACGATCTTGGTCCGCTGCCCCGCCCCCGCCGGACCTTGAAGGACGACCGTCCGCCCCATGGTCTCGAACAGCGGGCGGACCCGGGCGAAGGCCGACTCGTCGCCGCCGACCATGATCGAGAGCGTGGCATTTCGAGCCCCGACGTCGCCACCGGAGACCGGCGCGTCCAAGGCGGCGACGCCCCGCTCGATGGCGGCGGCCGCGATCCGTTCCGCGAGTTCGGGCGAGCTCGTCGTCATGTCCACGACGATCGCGGGCGGGTGCTCGGTCGCGAGCACGCCGTCGGGTCCCAGGTGCACGGCCTCGACGTCCGTGGGCAAGCCGACGATCGAGATCGCGACGTCGGCACCTTCGGCGGCCTCTCGCGGCGTCGCGGCCCAGACCGCGCCGCGATCGAGCAGGTCGGCCGCCTTCTCGCGGGTGCGGGTGTGGACCCGAAGGCGATGCCCGGCATCGAGCAGGTGCCCCGCCATCGATCGCCCCATCACGCCGGTGCCGATCCAGGCGACGTCGAATGACCCGGTTGACGAGGTATCGGTCATGGAATTCGATCTCGAAGGGAAGGGATCGCGAGGTCGCGCGAACCTGATCGCACGTCGATCGGTAGGTCGGGGACCCGAGGGCGGGACGAGGATCGTAACCGCGGCCCGACTCGCCTCTCACGGGTACCCTTGACCCTTTCGGCCGACCCGCCGGACCTCTCCCGATCGGCCGAACCAGCCGGGCGCTCCGACGTTCTCGGAGCCGGCTCGATTCAACCGACGGAGTCCCGCCCCGATGACCGAATCCGCCCCCGTCGCCTCGACTCCCGGACGCGAGGAGACCGCCCGCCTCGAACGCGAGGTCGCCGAGGCCAGCCGCCCCTTCCGCCACCTTCAGGACCAGATGCACCGCGTGGTCGTCGGTCAGCAGGATCTGCTCGATGGCCTCGTGATCGGCCTGCTCGCCAACGGACACCTGCTGATCGAAGGCGTGCCCGGACTGGCGAAGACCACCGCGATCGCCGCCCTCGCCCGCGGCATCCACACCGGCTTCAAGCG
>CAYZSH010000124.1:0-7856 GCA_964481025.1 uncultured Isosphaeraceae bacterium | reverse complement strand
CCGCGACCTCGCCACTGATGGACGAGCACGACTCCCGGCACCGGACCGTCGGCGTTCGAGGGCCAGGCGAGCATGCCCCGGAGCGCGGTGTCGCCGTCCGAGTACTCGATCTCCCGGGTCCGAACGTCGACGGTGCGCCGGGGAGCCGACGCCGGGGCGACCGATCGACCGACCATCGGCGACACGGTCGACGAAGACGCGCAGCCGGTCGCGAGAATCGGCAGGACGATGGCTGCCAACGCGGCGGAGATCGATCTTCTTCGGTGGGGACGCATGTCGGGAATCTACCCGGCCGGGGACCCCGCGGGGTACGCTCGAACCATGATCGACTTCCTCGCCCGACGCACCACCCTCGCCGGCATCGGCGGTCTTCTCGCCGCGTTCACCACGCCCGCATTCGCGGAGGTCGCGCCGTCCTCGGCGGATCGTCCGCACATCGTGGTCGCGATGATCGACGACCTCGGCTGGCAGGATGTCTCGGTCCCGTTCGGCCCGGATGCGACCCCCTTCAACCAGCGGTACCGCACGCCGAACCTCGAGCGACTGGCGACTCGCGGCACGATCTTCACCGACGGCTATGCCGCGAGCCCCGTCTGCACGCCGACCCGCACCGCGTTCATGACCGGTCTGCATCCCGGTCGCACCGGCATCACCTACTGGACGCTGCACGCGGATCGCGACAACTCGACGAAGCACCCCAGACTGACCGCCCCGGACTGGCGACTCACCGGTCTCGACGACACCGACATCACGTTGGCGCACCTGCTCGACGACGCGGGCTACCACACGATCCATGTCGGGAAGGCGCACTTCGGCGCGATCGGCACGCCCGGCGCCGACCCGACCAATCTCGGGTTCGATGTGAACATCGCGGGCCACGCCGCGGGTGGCCCCGGCAGTTTCCTCGGCGTTCACGATTTCGGAGCGCAGAAGCGCCAAGGCAAGACCGGTCCCAGCGTCTGGGACGTGCCCGGCCTCGACGAGTATCACGGACGCGACGTGTATCTCACCGAAGCGCTCGCGGAGAAGGCGGTCGCCGCACTTCGTGACGGGATCGCGTCGGGCGATCCGGTGTTCCTCCACTTCGCCCCGTACGCCGTCCATGCGCCGATCATGGCGAACCACCGGTATCTCGATCGATACGAAGGCCTCGATTCGCGTGAAGCCGCGTACGCGACGATGGTCGAGTCGATGGACGCCGCGCTGGGCCGGATCCTCGACACGCTCGACGAGCTCGACATCGCAGACGACACGATCGTCGTGTTCCTCGGCGACAACGGCGGTCTCTCCGCCCATGCCCGCGGCGGCGCACCGCACGTCCACAATGCACCGCTGCGAAGCGGCAAGGGTTCGGCGTATGAAGGCGGCGTCCGCGTGCCGTTCGTCATCGCCCTTCCGGGCGTGGAGGACGACGGTCACCGCGAGTCGACTCCGGTCACCGCGATCGACCTGCTGCCCACGCTCGCCGAGCTTGCGGGCGTCGAGGTGCCCGCCGCCCACGCCGCGGACCTCGACGGCGAATCATTGGTGCCGCTCCTCCATCCGGATGCGACCCGATCCGGCCCCGACCGCAACCGGCCGCTCGTCTGGACGATGCCGCACCAATGGGGCGCTTCGGGCCCGGGGATAGAACCGTTCACCTCGATCCGGCGCGGTGACTGGAAACTCCTGTGGTTCCACGACGGTCCGCGGATCGAGCTGTACGACCTCGCGAACGATCTCGGCGAGACGACCGACGTCGCGGCGGATCACCCCGAGCTCGCGGGGGAACTGCTTCGCGAGCTCGACGAGTGGTACGCGAGAACCGGAGCGTCACGCTCGCTGCTCACCGCGACGGGCGAGGCGATCGGCCTTCCGTCGTCGACCGCTGATCGCTGATCGACCCGAAAAACGTCGCCGAATTCGGACCCCGCGTCGGCGGGTCGTATCCTCGTGTCCGGCGTCGACGTGACGGGGGGCCTCGGAGCGACGACATGCTGGAACGACACGTGATCCGACGGCTCATGCAGGAGAAGCGACGACGACGGGAAGCGGCCATCCGCGAACTGCATCTGGCGGGCATGCAGCATGGCGGGCCGAACGATCCGGGGTACTGGGCTCTGGTGCACGATCTCGAGTTTGCGCCGTTGACGACGAACCTCGCACAGCTTCGCGAGATCGGCGTGGAGCTGCCCGATCCACTGGTGCTCGACGACGCCGACATGGCGAAGACGCTTGAAGCCGTGATCCGCGGACTGGCGGTGATCGACGTGTACCTCCTCCACACCGGCCATCTCGATGATCGGGAGCTCTACACGCTGCTTCGCGACCGCATCCTGCGCGAGCGCGTTCGGGACGTGCCCGCCGGCTGCGGAAGTCGCGAGTGGATCGACGTCGCGGGCGGAAGTGACCGTGAGACGTTCCTCGCGTGGTACGCGGACGACGAAGATCGCGAGGAGGCCCGCCTCGCCGGCGAGATCATCCCGGATCGGCGTCCGCTGAAGTCCGATCGCGATGCGTGTCTGCCGAGACCGAGAGACGAGACGCCATGCTCGAAAGGCGGCCGGTGGTAGCGGGCCGGCGTTGACGACGCTTCTCGGTCGCCTGGGCGACAGCTCCTGCATCTCGAGAATCGCCCCCGCCGCGGCCCCAAAAAACCATCTCGGCGCCTTGCGGCGCCGAGATGGCAGGAGGAGAAAGAGATGACTTTCGAACTCGTCGATCAGCCGCCTCGGCGGCCTCTCGCACTCACGCGGAACTCTCTACGTCGTTCCGGCTTCTTGGATCGGCTCGTTTCCGATTCATCCGCACACTTTTTCGGACGAATCGTGACGAACCGCACGATCCACATGGTGAACAAGGGCTGCGGAATCGGTTTCGTTCATCCAGAGGCCGGTTTCTCGTGGTTATCAGGCGTCTGCCCCATTCATCGGGACTGCGGCCTCCACCAGCGGCGATCGGCAAGGGTGACGCGACCCCGCGTCGCCTGGCGACGGCGTCGGTCTCCGCGCGATTCGGATGCAGTTCCTGCGCTTCAGAAGGTCATGCCGCCCGCCGCGAGCGTGTTCGCGGTGCGAATCACGCCAGGCGCCAGCAATTCGGCCACCTCGAGCCTGCCGGCGCCCCGGATCGTGGCTCGCAGCGCTTCGCCGGGGAGCAGCGTGACCAGATTCCGATCGATCGACGCCTCGCCGTGCAGGCGATGGACATCGATGTGGAGGTCGCGCAGGAGCGTCGTCGCTCGCAGTTCGACTTCGGTCGTACCGTCGTCCGTCGGTCTGCAGGTCAGCTCGAATTCCGGCGCCGGCAGCGACAGCCACGCGTCCTTGCCATAGAACCAGAAGGCACGATGCTCGCCGAATTCGGCCACCAGCAGTTCGCGGGACGGATCCTCGGGGATCGCGAGATCCGGCCCGACCGGAACCGTCGCAGCGCCGCTTGCCGGGACCAGCAGCTCGACCTGCGACACACCAAGATCGCGACCGTCGACGTCGATGCGTCGGATCCGCCCCGACAGCGTCCAGTCACCGCGGCCGTCATTGACACCCCCGAGCTCGATGCCCGATTCGCCGACCGTGAACGCCAGCAGTCGGGCGGCGCAAGCGTGACGCGCCGCCCACCACGACGGCTTCGGTCGCCCCGCGACATCGATCAGTGACCACGAGTGTCCCGTCCAGGCGTCGTTGAGCTGCCAGATCAGCGCCCCGCCGCACCGCGGCTGGTTGAGACGCAGCCACTCGTACGAGAAGGTCGTCGCCCGCGCCTGCAGCAGTTGCATGCGCCAGAGTCGACCGTCCAGATCAGCCGCGGGCGAAAACCACTCGTCGAGCCACCGGTCGTACTGCGCCTGATCACCGCCCCACCCTCGCTGCCGACCTCCGAACGACTCCATCGCTTCCGGCGACTCGGATGCGAACACCTCCGCGCCGAGCGCCTCTTCGATCGTCCGCCGACTCGGCGGCGCCTGATGCCCGAACTCGCTCACGAACCGCGGCACGAGTTCCCGCACCTCCTCGACCTTGAGATCCCACGTGTGCCGATCTCCGTGATCGGGATCGTTCGGATCCGCCTCGACGGAGCCGGACCAGGGCGAGTCGGGAACGAACGGACGCGACGGATCCAGCTCCGCGGTGATCGCGGGCAGCAGTTCCGTGAAGTACCGACGCCCCCAGGACTGCGCGGGATCCATCCGCTCCTTCCAGCCCCAGTTCCGCCAGGCCAGCACGTTCTCGTTGCCGCCGCACCAGATCACCAGCGAAGGATGCGATGCGAGCCGCGCGACCTGATGTCGAGCCTCGCGTTCGATCAGGTCGGGGTACGGCGCCTCCTCGGGATACGTCGCGCACGCGAACATGAAGTCCTGCCAGACCATGATGCCAAGCTCATCGCACGCGTCGTGGAAGGCGTCCGACTCGTACGTGCCGCCGCCCCACACCCGCAGCATGTTGAAACCGGCATCGGCAGCCTGCTCGATGCGCCGCCGCACCGCGGAATCCTCCGAGGTGCCCGGGAACAGACCGTCGGGGATCCAGTTCGCACCCTTGCAGAAGACCGCTTCACCGTTGATCACGATCCGGAAGCGCGACCCCTCGGGATCACGACCATTGTCGAGAGCGACGATCCGGAGGCCGACGCGGCGCGTGTCGCGATCGAGCGTGTTGTCCCCCTCGGCAAGTGTCACCTCAAGATCGTGAAGCGGCTGCTCACCGAGACCGCGAGGCCACCACCGCTTCGGATCCGGGATCTCGAATCGCAGCAGTGCAGCCGTCTTCCCGGCGGCCACGACACCGGTCGCCTCGAAGCAACGCCCGTCCGGCGCCGTGATCGTCGCCCGAACCGTCAGTTCGGGTCCGTCGTCCGCATGCTCGGCGCGCACGAGATCGACGTGCGTCTCGACGATCGCGAGTCGGTCGTTGCAGGTCGTGACCAGCGGGCGAACCGCATCGATGCGGGCGGTGTGCCAACGTTCGAACCGGACCGCGCCGGGAAGTCCCGCGCTCGGACACATCGGCCCCCAGTCCCAGCCGAAACTGCAGGCGGCCTTGCGGAGATACGAATAGACGCCCCAGGCGCCGTCGGCGTTCACGGGTCGGTCGCCGAATTGCGCGACCCGCCGGTCGAGTTCGTCCATCGGCGCCGTCAGCTCGACCGCAAGTTCGACGCCCTCGCGCCAGTCGTCCCGACTCACGGGGAATCGATGCGGATGAAACTGGTTCTCGACCGATCCCAGCACGCGCTCGCCGAGCCGAACGGTCGCCACGGTGTCGATCGAATCGAAGACCAGTTCGACGATGTCGCCGTCATCCACGTCGCCGAACGCGACGTCGTCGGCGGTGATCGTCCGGGCGTACCGCCAGTTGCTGCGTCCGACCCACGACTGCGCGGCCTCGCCGTCGCCGCGATCGGGATGCGGCAGAACGTCTTCACGAATCAGGTCGAGGTGCACCACGCCCGGGACCGTTGCCGTGATCGGCGACGACGGCAGGTTGGCGGGCGGATCCGCGGTGCCGCCGGTGCGGATCACGGTCCAGCCCTCGTGCAGATGGCGGCAGTCTCGAGCCGCACGATCGGTCATCGATCGACCTCCGTCCGGGGCGTTCCGATCTCGTCGGCGTTCCGGTGATCGATCACCCGCCCGTCGTCGCGTTCGTCGTGCCCGACCTGCTTCAGCAGCCGGAACATCCGGAACAGATCGCGCAGACCGCCCACCACGAACCAGACCGTGACGATCACCGCGGTCGAGAGTGCCACCAGCAACCACCACTTCCACGCGACGAGCCAGGACTCCGGGGTGATCGGATCCAGCCCCAGCCGCGGCCCCAGCAGATGCCGGGCCATCCCGAGCGCGAAGACGATCGTGAAGAAGACGGGCCATGCGAGCGTGATGCCGGTCGTGATCCGATCCCACCCGGTCATGCGACGATCGAAGCCGAGACGCTCCCACCACCGGGGTGCCGCCTCATCGGGATCCCGCTGGTCGCGATGAAGCATCGCGTCGAGGTCGAACGGCCGGCGGCAGGTCGAGAGCGACACGAGGACGTAGAGCCCGACCGAGATCGCGATCGACCAGAACGTCAGAACCTGGCCCGTCACGCGGGTCCGCACATGCCAGGCCCCGGACAGCAATGTCCCGCCCGTGCCCGACGCCGCCGGTCGGAGTGCGAGCACCGCGGTGCCGCCCCCGGGGAGGGGCACGATCGTGGAGCCGCCATCCGCTCGCAGCGTCGGCGTGGCCACGATGGCGCCGCCCTCGTCGGCGATCTCGATCGCTGCCGACGCCGGGCCGTTCACCTCGGCGCCGAGACTGGCCGACCACACGCCGGGTGCCGAGCCGGGGTCGAGCGCCAGCCGACCTGCATCGTCGGCGGCCGTCCGGTCGAGCGGCATCCGAAGATCGCCATCCGGCAGCGACTCGCTCGTCACGACGAGCACGGGTCCCGGAAAGACCATCGACGCGGGCAGTTGCTTGACGACCACGCCGAAGACCGCGAGCGACATGCCCGCGACCATCGCCGCCCACGCGCCCGCGGTCGTGCCGCGTCGCCAGTAGAGCCCGCCGATGATCGCGCTGCCCGCACCGCCGACGAAGATCGAACCGGTGAGGGCCAGGAACATCGCAACGTACTGGTTCGGGGTGTAGAGCAGACTGAAGACGAACGCGAAGATCGCGACCCCGAGGATCGACGTGCGAAGCAGCCAGAGATGCGTCCGCGCCGAGAGCGGTCGCTTCCGGAACGGCAGCACCACGTCCTGGATGAAGATCGACCCCCAGGAGTGCAGATAGGTGTCGTTGGTCGAGATGAACGCCCCGACCAGCGCCGCGGCGAAGAGACCGAGCAACCCTGAGGGCAGCATCACGCTCGCCGCGGCGGGTGTTCGGAGTTCGCTCGCGAGCACCTCGGGATCGGCGCCGAGCACGGGCTGGGCCGCGATGATCTCCGAGATCTGCGCCGCCTCCGCCTCGTGTCCCTTTCCGGTCATGACGACCCGGATGCAGATCGGCAGCACCAGCGTGATCAGCATGAGCACCCGGTATCGCCAGCCATTCAGGATGTTCGCCATCTTGGCTTCGTGGGCGTCGATCGCGGCGGCGTTGTACCCCGACGTGCCCTGCCAGCCGAGCATCCCGTAGAACAGCACGATCACGCTGATGACCCAGTAGAACGCGTCGAACCGCTGCTCGTCCCCGAGATCGAACGGATCGACCATCGACTTCCCCGGCGGTGCGGCGAGCAGCGTCTCGCCGATCTCGCTCCACGAGTAGGTCGCGAGCAGGAAGATCATCACGGCGATGAAGACGAGCTGACCGAAGGCGCCCTGCAGGAAGTCGGTGACGATGACCGCGACCTGGCCGCCGAGGAACACGAACACGAGTGCGGTCGAGAGCAGCACCCCCATCAGCAGCGGGAAGGTGCCCACCTCGATGCCCGCCACGAGCATGGAGGGGGGCAGTCCGCACAACGCGATGAAGAACCTCGCCGCCACCGCCGGGAAGATCCCGTAGTTGATGATGCCCGAGAAGAACGCGACGAGTCCCGCGAAGACGCGAAACCGGCGCGAGTAGCGAAGTTCGAAGAACTGCGCCATCGTCAACGCCCGCGTCTGACGGAAGCGGTAGACGACCCAGCCCGAGAGCGCGATGACGATGAGGGCGGGATTCTCCATGAACCCCCACCAGATGCTGGTGAATCCGACGTCGTAGTACTGCTGCCAGAACCAGACCAGCGAGATGACGCCGAGCTGGGCCATCCCGTAACTGACCGCGATCAGATAACGCCCGGCGCACCGGTCCGCGGCCAGAAAGCCGGAGACGCTGCGGGCATACCGCCGCGTGCCGACCGCCGCGAGGCAGAGGCCGAGGACGAAGGCGGCGACGA
>CAYZSH010000123.1:0-7925 GCA_964481025.1 uncultured Isosphaeraceae bacterium | reverse complement strand
GGCATGAACGCGACGATCGTGGTGAGCACCGTGCCGACGACCGGCCAGAAGACCTCCTGCCCGCCGCGACTCGCGGCCTCGACCGGCTCCTCACCGGACTCCCCGCGGGCGGCGATGTTCTCGGCGACCACGATCGCGTCATCGGTCAGCATGCCGAGGGTGACGAGCAGACCGAACATGGTCAGGAGATTGAGCGTGACGCCCAGCGCCTGCATCGCGAGCAGCGTGCCGCAGATCGCGGTGAAGAGTCCGACCATCACCCAGAAGGCGACCCGCAGGTTCAGGATCAGCAGAAGCGAGACGAACACCAGCACCGCGCCCTGCAGTGCGTTGCGAGACAGCAGTTCGAGTCGACCCTGGATGAACCGCGAGAGGTCGTTGTGCACGACGAGATCGGCGGGCAGCGGCTCGCTCGCAGCCAGACCGAGCTCGTACGCCTCCCAGGGCGCCGTCTTCATCCAGGGCTCCCACGCCGCGCCCGGGAACGCCTCGCCGTGACGACCCGCCACATACGCGTACGCCATGCGGGCGATCTCGACCGCGTCCTGACGACCGGTCTTGTAGATCGTGACGCTCGCCGCGGGCTCGCCGTCGAAGTACTCCTCGACCGGACGATCGACGAAGCCCTCGGTGACGGTCGCGAGGTCGCGAACCCGGATCGCGTCACCACCCGGCAGTGCCCGCACCACGATCTCCGAGATCGCCTCGGCGTTCTCCGCGACGCCCATGGTCCGGACCGAGACGTTGCCGCCGCGATCCCGCACCGTGCCACCCGGAAGTTCGAGCGTCCATGCGGAGATCGCGTCGGCGACCGCGGTGATCGGCAGTCCGTACTGGACCAGCCGATCGGGACGGACCTCGGCCCGGATCTCGTAGTCGCGGAGCCCGGAGACCTGGAGCGTGCCCATGCCGGGCAACGAGTCGAGATCGTCCATGATCCGCCGCATCGCCCGCTTGCGGGTGCGTTCATCGACGTCGCCGAAGAGCGTGACGATGACGACCGGAAGATTCGGCTCGAACTCGACGACGCGGATGCGCTCCGCGTCCGCGGGCAGATCCGAGAGCCGTTCGATCGCCCGCTCGACGTCGTCGACGCCCTCGGAGACGTCGGTGCCCTCGTCGAACTTGACGACCACCACCCCGCTTCCCTCGCTCACCGTGGTCTCGATGCGACGAACCTCGTCGACGGTGCCGACCGCGTCCTCGACCTTGCGGGCGAGCGACTCCTCGAGTTCGGGCGCACTCGCTCCGGGATAGACCAGTTCGACGCGAGCCGCCTCGGGGTTGATCTCCGGGAAGAACTCGCGGCGCATCGTGAGTCCCGACCAGATGCCGCCGACGATGAGCACCATCATCAGCAGGTTGGCCGGGACCGGATTCCGCGCGCCGAAGGAAGGAAGACTCACGGCCGACCGACCTCGGAGGCGGTCGGAGCGATCACCTCGACCGCGGTGCCGACCTCGAGGGCCCGACTTCCATCGACGACGATCACCGTGCCCGCGGGCACGCCCTCGTCGAGGACCAGCCACTGCCGATCGGGAAGACCGGTTTCCGGCCGTGGTTCCGAGAGTGCGAAGAGCGTGCGGACCGGAAGATGCTCGACTCGATCGTCCCGGACCGCGAGGAGACGCTGGTTCCGGATCGCACGACGCGGCACGACCATCCGCTGCGGCGCCTTCGACTCGATCACCCGACCTGCGACGAAGAGTCCGGGCACGAACTCGTCGGTCGACTCGTCGAGATCGACGTAGACGCTCATCGTGCGACTGCCACGTTCGTCCTCGGGAGCGATGCGGAGAATGCGACCCTCCCGGGGCTCACCCGCCACGGTGCGATGCACGACGACTCGGTCACCGGTCTGCACCCGTCCACGGGCGGTCGCGGGAATCCGCAGCGGAAGCTCCAGATGCTCAGGATCGAGGAGCCGGACGATCGGCGAGCCCGGAGCCACCTGCTCGCCATCGGTCACGAGCACGTCCGCGATCACGCCATCGAAAGGCGCCACGACCTCGCATCGCTCGACCTGCGAACGAGCCAGCGAGGCGGCGGTCCGCACCTGCTCGAGCCGGGCGTTCGCCGCGCGGAGTCGAACCGGAACCAGCTCGAGCGCCTCGTCCAGCATCAGCATCGCCCTTTGAGCGGCGAGCACCTTCTGCTCGGCGATGTCGATCTCCCGAGGGAGTGCGGCGCCACGGTCGCGCGCGTCGCGCACCCGCTCGAGATCGCTGGTCGACAGATCGAGCTCGCGTCGGGCGAGATCCCGTCGCTCGGACAGCGCCACCGCCTCGGTCTCGATGCGGTCGAGTTCGGCCTGAAGTTCGCCGAGCTGCGTCTCGCTGACCTCCGCCTGCCGAAGATAGTCGCTGGCATCGAGCCGCGCCAGCAGCGTCCCGGCAGTCACCGTCACGCCCGCGCGGATCGTCTTCGGGACCTCGAGGACGGTGGTCGCGACCCGCGACGGCACCATCGCCATGTCCACCGCCTCGACGGTGCCGTAGCCGATCCACTCGCGGGCGACCGGCTCGGGCTGGAGCTCGATCCCGATGACCCGCAGCGCCGAATCGGTGACGTCCACGGTTCCGGGGGCCGGTGCGGTCATCGTGAGGGCGGCGGCGACTCCGAGACCGATGGCGAGCACGAGAAGACTCACGACCAGCCGGAACGCCACCGCGACCACCGGGATTCGACGGTCCGCCGGTGCGGGACTGGCTTCGGACTGCTGACTCATGATCGATGGTTCTCGCGGAGGTCCGGACGGAATCGGGGATCGTACCCGGCCCCGGGGTCGAATCCGGTCCCCCGGACTCCCGACGCGGGATGTAGTCTTCGCTGCATGTCCGGAACCGATGCGAACCCCGATTCAAACCCCGACTCGAACGCCCCCACGCTCGCCGACGTCGCTCGCGTGGCCCGTCTCTCCCGACTCGCCCTCGAGGATGACGGTCTCGTGGCGGCCCAGGCGGATCTGACCGCGATCCTCGGCCACGTCGCGACGCTCTCGACGCTCGACGTCGAGGGAGTCGAACCGATGGCACGTCCGCACGATCAGGTGAACCGACTCGCCGAGGACGAGCCCGGCCCGGTGCTCGATCGGCGCGTGCTGCTCGATCTCGCGCCCGCGGTCGAAGGCGACTACATCGCGGTTCCCAAGGTGCTTGGAGAAGGCGGGGCCTGAGCCCGCACGAGAACATGACCAGTCTCGCCATCGACATCGATCCCGCCGACGACCTCGTCGCCCGCGTCGCCGCGGTCCGCGACGGTCGCACCACCGCCACCGCCCGCGTCGAAGCCGCCCTCGCCCGCATCGAGACGGTGAACGGAACGCTCAACGCGTATCACGAGACGACCGCCGAGGATGCGTTGGCGACCGCCGCGAATCTGGACGCGCGGATCACCGCGGGCGAGAGCGTCGGTCCGCTCGCCGGCGCGATCGTCGCGATCAAGGACAACATCTGCACCACCGCCGGCCTCACGACCTGCAGTTCGCGGATGCTCGCCGACTACCGCTCGCCGTACGAGGCGACGGCGCTGGTGCGACTGCGGGCCGCCGGCGCGATTCCACTCGGCCGCACGAATCTCGACGAGTTCGCGATGGGTTCCTCGAGCGAGAACTGCGTCTGGGGCCCCGTGCGGAACCCGCACGATCCGGAACGCGTGCCCGGTGGTTCGAGCGGCGGCAGCGCGGCCGCGGTCGCCGCCGACTGCTGCGACGCGGCGCTCGGCAGCGACACCGGCGGCTCGATCCGCCAGCCCGCGGCGTTCTGCGGCACCGTCGGATTCAAGCCGACCTACGGCCGCATCTCCCGCTACGGACTCGTCGCCTTCGGTTCGAGCCTCGACCAGATCGGCCCGATCTGCCGCAGCGTGCGTGATGCCGCGGTGCTCTACGAGGCGATGGCGGGCGTCGATCCGCACGACGCGACGACCTCCGAGCGCGAGGTCGAGTCGCCGCTGGCGGACGGTCCCGTCGATCCCTCGACGCTCCGGGTCGGCATTCCGCGCGAGCATCGCGAGGGCGCGAATCATCCCGGCGTCCGCGAGGCGCTCGAGCGAACGATCGACCGGCTGCAGGCGGCGGGCGCCACGATCATCGACGTTGAACTTCCGCTGACCGATCACGGCATCTCGACCTACTACGTCATCGCGCCCGCCGAGGCGAGCAGCAATCTCTCCCGCTACGACGGCATCCGCTACGGACATCGCGCCGAGAGTCGTCCGGGCGAGGGGCTCGAGGATCTCTACGCCCGCACCCGCTCCGAGGGCTTCGGCCCCGAGGTGCGACGCCGCATCATGCTCGGCACCTACGTGTTGAGCGCCGGCTACTACGACGCGTACTACAAGCGGGCGCTGCAGATCCGTCGGCTCATCAAGCAGGAGTTCGACGCGGCGTTCGCCTCGTGCGACGTCATCCTCGGACCGACCGCACCGACCCCGGCGTTCCGGGTCGGGGCCGAACTCGATCCGGTGTCGATGTACCTCAACGACGTCTACACCGTGAACGCGAACATCGCGGGACTGCCTGCGATCTCGCTGCCCGCGGGCGTCGCCGAGGACGACGGCGTGGCACTGCCGGTCGGCGTTCATCTGCAGGCGCCCGCGTTCGCGGAGACGACGCTGTTCCGCGCCGCCGCCGCCGTCGAGTCACTCGCCCGCTGACGCGGCCGTCCGGTCCACGCGGGGCACCTCGCCCCACGCCCGCAGACACTCCATGAACGTCTCACCGAGCCGTTGTGCGATGGCGGGTCGGCCGAAGGTGCCCGCGGTCGCGGTCCAGGAGACCATGATCGGCGCCGGCTCCCGCCGAATCTCGATCGTCGCCTCCTCCTCGTCGAGCATGAGCAGCGTGTAGCGGTATCGCTCGGGCAGGATCTCCTGACCGCGGATCGTCGCCCCGAGCTCCGCCAGCGCATGCGCGAGCGGGTTCGCGAGCTGCTCCGGATCGGACGACGCCTCGGGTTGCAGAACGATCTCGTTGACCGCGGCGAGGATCTCGGCCTGCGCGAGCATGACATCGTCGCCGGGAATGCGATACGCCATCGAGGCGAGCGTCCCTCGTCGTCGGCAGCGGACCGTGAGAGTCGCTGCCCGCCCGGCGGCATCCCGGATGTCGAGTTCGATCGTCGGGGGAAGAAGCCGGGATCGCAGGATCGCCATCTCGACCTTCGGCGCCGCGTTGAGCATCGCGTGGGGAACGTCCTCGAATCGGACGCCATGCGCCGCGGGCACGAGGGGCTCGACCTCGCCGGAACCTTCCGCCGCCTCGACGAGGATCGTCCGCACCTCGGCCTTCCGGGCATCATCGAGCACGATCGACGCCCACCGGTCGTCCACCTCCGCGGGCAGCCCCGCGCGGCCCGCCGCCGTGGAGAAATCCTCGTTGGACGCCGCCGCAGGCGGCCGTGGCGGCTTTGAACATCCCGCGATCGGCAGAAGCAGGCAGGCGATCGCAGACAGGCAGGGCCAGGGGAAACGAACCCGGAGATTCGAGTGTTCTCGGTCTCGCACGTCGCCGATCCTATCCAGTCCACAGCCCGCCTGCGAAGTGATTCTCGGACGTGGGACCGGGCGTCCGGACGACCTCGTCTTCGACGGAGCGGACGGAGCATCCACCCGGGCCCCGGCTACAGTGTCCCTCGCTTGCCGGCGAACCGCCTCGGCCCTCAGGACCTCCTCGGAGCGTTCCACCATCGCCCTGCTTCCGTCATTCCTGAAACCACGTCAGTCGCGCCGAAGCCGGATCGCGGCGGCGCTGCGTCCGAAGCAGCCGACGATCTCGGAGATCGTGCGGCAGCCGCTGTTCCTCAACGGCGCGATCGCGGTCGTCGTGTCCGCCTGCCTCATCACGCTGATCGTCGCCTGGGGGCGAACCCAGCCCCGAGTCTGGGTCGGACAGGTCGCCACCGACAGTCTGGTGAACCTGAGCGAGTTCAAGGTTCTCAACCTTCCCGAGACCGAGCGACGCCAGGCCGACGCACGGAAGAACGCGCCTCGGTACTACCGGGCCGACGGTTCGGTGCTCGAAGAACTCCGCGCGAAGGTCGCGGGTCTGCCGGTCGCGGTCCGATCGGTGCTGGTGCTGGATGACGTCGATCTCGAACTGCAGGAGCGATTCGAGCTCACCGATGCGTCACTCTCGATCCTGCAGCGATACGCCGGAACCGAAGGTCCGGACGCGACTCCGAACTGGCGGGACTGGACCGAGGAGTTCATCCGGGCGATGTGGCGGGAGGAACCGCTGCTCGAACCGCAGGAGTTCCAGAAGTTCTCGACGGTCGCAAGCCGCCGGGTGATGCCTCCGGTCCGCCCCGAGCCGGTGGTGGTCGCGGAGGCGACCGTGGCGGCGTCGAACCCCGCCGCGAATCCAGCCGATCCGACGGCACCGTCCGACTCGGAGACCACCGGGACCGCGGCCGCCCCCGAACCCGAGCCGATCGAATCCTTCGAGATCTCACGAGCGATCGACCTCGTCCCCGACGACGTCCGCGGCTCGGTCCGTTCCTCGGTGATCCGCGTCGCCCGCTTCGCGGGATTCCCCCGCGACGCCGCGGAGATCGTGGCGGCCGCGATCGTGACGCGTCCGGCCCCCACCGTCCTCTTCGATCAGGCCGCCTCCGACGAGGCGGCGGATCTCGCCGCCGCCCGGATCCCGGCGGTCGAGGTGACGCATCCCGCGGGCGAGGTCATCTACGCCCGCGGCGACATCATCACACCGCAGAACATCGACACCGCCGCCCAGGCACTCGAACACGCCTTCGCGCACGGCGGACTCGAAGGCGCCTGGGGTCGCGTGCCGGGCTGGTTCCTGCTCGCGGCGGTGGTGGTGGTCCTGCTCGCGGGGCACGGCGTCATCTTCTATCCCCGCATCGCGGCCAGCACGACGCGGCTCGTCGTGGTGGTGCTGCTGCTCGTGATCGCGACCGGACTCGGCACCGTGTTCGCCGTCAGCTTCGCGCGACTTGCGACCTTCGGGGTCGCGATCTCGATCGCCCTGCTGTCGATCTCGTTGGCGCTGGCCTACGACCGGCGGCTCGCGATCTTCGCCTCGGTGCTCGCGTCGATCTCGCTGACGATCTCCACCGGCGCTCCGCCCGCGAATTCGATCGCGATGCTCGCGACCGGCGCATCGTTCGCGGCCCTGCTCGCGACGATTCCGAGTCGAGGTGCGTTCGTGCGGGCCACGGTGATCGCGGGCGGCGTGACGACCGTGGTCTTCCTCGCAGCCGGACTGGCGGCCACGCCGCTCGGAACCGACGGTGCCTGGATGCAGGTCGCCTCGGGCGGACTCCTCGCGGGCGCAGGCTCGCTCGCGGCGGGCTTCGTGATGCTCGGCGTCATGCCGACCATCGAACGCCTGTTCGACATCACGACCGGCCTCGCGCTCGCGGAACTGCGGGACACGCGTCAGCCGCTGCTCCGCGAACTGCAGTCCCGCGCCCCCGGCACCTACAACCACTCGCTCGCGGTCGCGTCGATCGCCGAGAACGCGGCGGAGGCGATCGGTGCCGACAGCAGACTGGTGTACGTCGGCGGTCTCTACCACGACGTCGGCAAGCTGAACAAGCCCGAGTACTTCATCGAGAATCAGGGCGGCGGTGACAACAAGCACGACAAGCTCAGTCCCGCCATGAGCCTGCTGGTGATCGTCGGACACGTCAAGGACGGACTCGAACTCGCGCAGGAGTACAACCTGCCGAAGGTGCTTCGTCACTTCATCGAGAGTCACCACGGCACGTCGCTCGTCGAGTACTTCTTCCACGCCGCCCGCGAGCGGGCGGCGGACGAGGGCGAGGAGGTCGCGGAGTTCTCCTACCGGTATCCCGGTCCGAAGCCACGCACCCGCGAGGCCGCGATCCTGCTCATCTGCGACGGCATCGAGAGCGCGACCCGGGCGATGAGCGACCCGACGCCGAGCCGCATCGAGGCGC
>CAYZSH010000122.1:0-7955 GCA_964481025.1 uncultured Isosphaeraceae bacterium | reverse complement strand
TCGCACCTTTGTGCCATGGCTGCCGCCACAGCCCTCGCCGCCGTCGCGTCCGCCGGCGTCAGCCAGTCCTATGGCACCCTGTCCTATCCCGACGGCGGGTCAGGGTCGACCGAGATCGATTTCACCATCGGTACCGGTATCGGCAACAGCAACTTCGTCTTCACCAACCAGCAGCATGCAGGGCAGTGGCTGACGCTCGGCTTCCAGACCATGCCGTACTGGAACAGCGTCAACGGCATCCCCCAGTACATGGGCGACGGTCAGACCTTCCAGGTCGGACGCGGTTACAACCGGTACGAGGGCGGAAGCGCCCTGCCCACCGGCCCTCGGTGGGGCTTCCAGTGGAGCGTCACGCTCGACGGCGCCGCCCCCACGCAGGCCGACGACATCTACGTCGCTCTGCGGATCGACGGTCCCGACGGCAACTGGGGCAATGCAGCCCTCGCCGCCGAGGCCTCGCAGGTCGGCATCTGGCAGAACTCCCAGAATCTCGCGTTCGACTACTACCAGCTTGACTCCGCCTCCTATCCCGGGGTCGGCGTTCCCGGTCTCTGGGACGGACTCGCCTTCGACCCCAACACGCTCGGAACCTACGACATGACGCTGACCGTGTATCACGGGGACCCGATGTCCGGCGGTTCGGTCATCGGCACCGTCGCCATGAGCGTCGAGGTCGTGCCCGGCGCAGGGTCGATCGCCGGACTCGCGGCGATCGCCGGCATCCGCCGTCGTCGTCGTCGCTGAGATCGCCTCCGAACCCAGCCTGTCGGGGAGACGAACACGGCCCCGGACCGATCAGGTCCGGGGCCGTGTGATTCTTCGATGTCGTCGCGATGTCGCGGCTCAGCCGACGCCGGTCTCGGCGTCGACCAGCATGAACTTGATGTCCGCCTCGGCCGCGATCTTGTCGTCGACCAGCGCCTTGCAGCGGATGTGTCCGAGTCGCGGACTGGCGCGGACGTTCTCGGCTTCGAGCACGAGCTGGTCGCCGGGAACCACGGGCTTGCGGAGCTTGACCTTGTCGAGGCTCAGCAGCACCGCGATCTTGCCGGTGTGCTCGAGCCGCTGGCTGAGCAGCAGACCGCCGAGCTGGGCCATCGCCTCGATGATGAGCACGCCCGGCATGATCGGGGTTCCCGGGTAGTGACCCTGGAAGAAGTGCTCGTTCATCGTGACGTTCTTCACGCCGATCGCGCGGCGATCGCCGTCCATCTCGACGACACGATCGACCAGCAGCATGGGGTAGCGGTGCGGCAGCGTCCGCTGGATGGTGCGGATGTCCATCACCCGGCCGTGCAGCAGGGTCGAACGTCGGTCGACGGCCGCCATCTGTTCACGGATCGCGAGTCCGAGCCGACGATTGAGTCCGTGACCGGATCGGTGCGCCACCACCCGGCATCGCACCGGGCAGCCGATCAGGTAGAGATCGCCGAGGACATCGAGCACCTTGTGCCGGACCGGCTCGTCGTCGAAGCGATACTCGTTGTCGATCGGGCCATCCTCGCCGATCACCAGCACGTCCTTCGCGGTGAGATGGCGTCCGATGCCGCGATCCCACATCGCGCGAGCCTCGTGCTCGAGGCTGAACGTGCGGCACGGGCCGAGGTCGGTCGGGTAATCGCCCTCGGCGGTGTCCCAGGTGAAGACCTGCCGCCGGATGCGGTCGTTGAAGGTGTTGTAGTCGAGGTCGAAGACGACCCGCATGCCGGGCGCGTCGTGCGGGATCGCGGCGATCATCGCATCGCCCTCGTCGATCACGATCGCCTCTCGAAGGTCGAACACGCGACGTTCCGCGTCCTGCTCGACCACGCCGACCGCCTGAAGTCCTTCGACGAACACGCGAGCCGATCCGTCGAAACCAGGAAGTTCCGGGCCGTGGATCCGCACCAGTGCGTTGTCGATCCCGAGTCCGGCGAGCGCCGACATGAAGTGCTCGACGGTCTCGACCGTCGCCTCGCCCATCTTGAGCGTCGTTCGGCGTCCACGCGGCACGACGTTGTCGACGATCGCGGGGATCCGCACCGGCGGATCGAGGTCGATGCGCTCGAACACGATGCCGTGCTCGGCTTCGGCGGGTTCGACCTCGAGACGAACCGGATCACCCAGCAGGAGTCCGAGTCCCTCGAACGTCGCCACGCCCCCCAGCGTGTGCTGGCGAGTCGAGACCGCGGGGCGGATGACGTGTTCGGTCGGGGCGGAGGTCATGCGGACTGGAGACGTGTACTTGGGTTCAGCGGGGGATTCAGCGGGCTCAGGAGGGCTCGAGAAGCTCCTTCAGCTTCTTCGACCAATCGGGCAGTTTACGGATGACCGCGAACTCCTTCATCGCCTGGCGGATGTCCTGGGCGGGGAAGCCCGCCCAGGTCTCGCCGTCGGGGACATCGTGCATGAGGCCGCTGCGGGCTCCCAGACGCGCGCCGGCCCCGATCCGAAGGTGATCCGCGATGCCGCAGCCGCCGCCGATCATGGCGCCGTCGCCGACCGTGCAGCTTCCGGCGATGCCGGTCAGGCCGCTGATCACGACGCACCGGCCGATCCGGCAGTTGTGTCCGATCTGGCAGAGGTTGTCGATCTTGGAGCCGTCCCCGATCGAGGTTGCGCCGAACTTGCCGCGGTCGACGCACGAGTTCGCGCCGATCTCGACCTCGCGTCCGATCTCGACGTGTCCGAGATGCGGAATCTTGCGGATGCCGCGGCCGTCGGGGGCGGGGCGATAGCCGAATCCGTCGCTGCCGAGCACCACGCCCGCATGCAGGATCGAGCCGTCACCGACCACGGTGCGTTCGCGAATCACGACCGACGCGTGAATCACGACGCCACGTCCGATCATGCAGTCGGCGTGGATGCGGACGCCGCTCTCGATCGAGGTGCCGTCGCCGACCGTGGACCGAGGACCGATGACCGTGTTCGCACCGATCGCGACGTCGACGCCGAGGGTCGCGGTCGGATCGATCTCCGCGGTCGGATGCACGCCGATCGGTGGTGCGTCGCGGCGTTCCTCCGCGAATCGCTCCAGCGTCTCGAGCACGGTGATCATCGCTTGATCGGCGCTCTCGACGCGAACGACCGCACGGCAGTCACGGCTCCAGTCTCCAAGATCCAGCGATCGGTCGACGAGCGCCACCGAGGCGGTGCTCTCCGCCCAGAGCCTCGCGTGCTTCGCGTCCCCGATGAAGGTCAGATCGCCGTCGGCCGCCCACTGCATCGCCTCGATGCCGGTGATCACGGTCGTGCCGTCGCCTTCGAGCTCGCCCTCGACGAGCGAGGCGAGTGCTTCGGCGGTCGCGGGCCCGAGGCCTTCGAGCAGGCCGCCGAGGTTCACCCGCCGCGTCCGTTCATGCGGGCGAGGACCGCATCGGTGATGTCGAACTGCTTCGTGGCGTAGACCATGCGTCGCGCGGAGATCTGCTTGAGCATCGCGTCCGCGGTCGAGGGCTCGAGCTCGGGGACGGTGTCGTCGATGAGCACGAAGTCGATCGGGGGCGTCTGCGCCGCGGCGAAGCTCGTGATCTCCGTCTTGATCGTCTCGTACACGCCCTTCATCGCCTTGGATCGTTCAGCCTCGATCTTGAGCTGCGCGTACTGCTCGATCGCGCGGTACTCGCTGATCGTCGACTGCACGGTGTCGTTGATGCGGAGCCAGTCCTCGCCGCCCTGCTCGAAGTTCTCGAGGTCGGCCTGCAGGCTCTCGATGCGACCTCGAAGTTCCTCGAGCTGCTTGTCGAACTGGCCACCGAGGGCGGCGACGCGGTCCTCGCCCGCCTGACGGAGGTCGAGATTGTTGAAGAGTCGCTCGAGATCGACCGTCGCCACGATCGGGGGACGCGTCGGAAGACCGAGGATCGTGCGGGCGGCGCCGGCGAGCATCGCGAGCGACGCGATGCCGATCACGGCGAGGGTCAGGGTGCGGCGGGGCATGGGCTGCTCCGAAGAGGGTCGGGAAAGGGTGCGATCAGGGCGCTGCGTTCGCGGCGTTGTTCATGCGAACGATCACCTGATCGGTGATGTCGATGGCGTTCGCGGCGAAGAGGACGCGACGGTTGGTGATCTGCTCCAGCACCTGCTGCTGCAGCGGCACCTTCGACTGCGGCATCGTCTGCACGTCGCCGACCGAGTCGTCCACCATGACCATCTCGTAGCCTTCGGCTTCGGCGACCCGCTGCGACTCGCGACGCAGATTCCGGTAGATGCTCCGCCACTTGAGCGACTCCTCGCGATCGACCTCCGCGGTCTTGAGAGCGCCCCATTGCTCGAGTCGGAGCTGCATGAGCGCCACCTCGTCGCGGATCCGCTGCCGGTCCTCGGGCGTGGCGGCCTGCTCGCTCTCCTTCAGTCGCTTGTCCATCGCCTCCCGCCGGGTGCCCGCCTCACGCTGGATCGAGCCGCGGAGCGCCTCGATCCGGACGTCCCAGTCGGCTCGTTCGTCGATCTGCTCCAGCACGCGGGCGACATCGACGACCGCGACGGGGGTGGGATCCGCGGCGACGCGGAGGGGGCGTGAACCCTCGACCGAGAGCGTGTGCAGGCACAAGGCTCCCAGAAGGACGACGGCGGCGGTGGAGAGGAACCCGCGGGGGCGGGTCGGTCGGATCGTGGTGGCGTCGGTCATTCGACGAGGACTCCGGGTGACCTTCGGAAGATCGCGGATTGTACGGGCGGGGACGGGACGCGTCGGATTCGTCGCACCGGCTCAGAACGGGAGCTCGGCGCTGAAGCTGAAGACCTGCACCTCGTCGTCCGGCTCCTTGACCAGCGGGAATCCGAAATCGAAGGCGAGCGGTGCGGGACCGAGGGCGTCGATGTAGAGGCGGATGCCGATGCCGACCGAGACGCGGTACTGGTCAAGTCCGGGTGTTTCGGTCACGGTTCCGGAGTCCACGAACAACACGCCCGCGAGCCCCTCGCCGACGAGCGGCACCTCGTACTGGGCACTGGTGAAGAAGAGCCAGTCGCCGCCGATCGGTTCGTCGGTGTCGGTGCCGCCGAGGGTCTGGTCGGTCTTCGGACTCACGGTTCGGAACGCGAACCCGCGGAAGCTTCGGCCGCCGAGGTAGTACTTCTCGTAGGTCGGCGCGTCTCCGGCGAAGATCCAGCCGATCTCGCTTCGGAGCTTGAGCACCTGCTTGCGGCCGAGGAAGTCCTCGTAGAGCGTGAGATAGCTGGTCAGTTCGACGTCCGTGCGCCAGAAGTCCACGTCGCCCTGCACCGGGATCGCCTTCTGCAGCCCGAGACGGATGCCGGAGCCCTGGCTGGGGCGCATGAAGTCGTCGAAGGTCGTCCTGCGGAGCGTGCCGCCCATCACCGTGAAGAGGTCGGGTCCGCGATCCTCGTAGACCTCGATGGGCGTGGAGGCATCGAAGTTCGTGAGCTTGACGCGTTCCAGACCGACGCTGACGTTGCCGACCCAGACGTCGCCGAGCCGCTGCCCGAGCGTCACGCTGGTGTTCAGGCGATCCTCGTCGAACTGACTGTAGATGCGGGTGCGGTAGAAGCCGGAGAACTGGGCGGAGACGTCGCTCTCGAACAAGTGCGGCTCGGTGATCGAGAGGCTGTACTGGCTCACTTCGTTGCCGGGCGCGAGGGTGATGTCGAACGCCTGCCCCGCACCGCGGAACGACCGGCCGGAGATGAGTTCCTCGACGGTCATCGGAACATCGGCGATGTCGAAGTTCTGCTGACGGAAGGAGAACTCGCCGAACACGCCGGAGTCGGACGCCAGACCCGCCCCGAAGTTGAACGAGCCGGTGTTCCGTTCCTTCACCTCGACGATGACGTCGCGGACTTCCGGCTCCTCGAGCGAGGGCTGCTGCACCGCGACGCGGACGTCGTTGAAGAGCCGCGTGGCGCGAAGGGCGTCGGACGCCCGATCGACCTCGGTGCCGTCGAGCGGACGTCCGGGTCGGATCCGCACCAGTCGTCGGATCACCTTGTCCTTGGTCAGGAAGTTCCCCTGCACCGTCACGAGCCCCGCGATCGAGGATCGTCCCTCCTGCACGGCCACGAGGAGATCCAGCTCCGGCTCCTCGCCGACCCGCACGCCGCGCACGTTCACCTGGGCGTCGAGGTAGCCCATGCGCCGGTACGCGTCCCGGATCTCGTCGACGGTCGCATCGACCTTGGGCTTCTCGTACGGCGCGCCGGGACGGATCCGGGCGAGTGCGAGCAACTGCTCCGCGGTGAAGACGTCCAGCGGCGACCCGCCGCCTCGGCCGGCGCCGAGGATCTCGATCTGCCGCAGTCGGTACCGCCGGCCTTCGTCGATCACGAAGACGACCTTCGCATCCTTCGAATCCGGGCTCAGCATGACGCGGTGATCGACGCGGACGTCCACCCAGCCGCGATCCTTGTAGAACGAGTCGATCGTCGCGACGTCGTCGATCAGTCGGTTCGGATCGAGTTCGCCCTTGCGGAAGAAGGGGATCGCCGGCTTGGTGGCGATCTTCGTGCCAAGCTCGTTGTCCGCGAAGCTGCGGTTGCCGACGAATTCGATCTCCTTGATCCGGACCCGCGGGCCCTCGACGATCACGAAGATCAGGATGCCCGCGTCCTCGAGCCGCGACTCGTCCACCCGGACCTCGGCGAGGTAGTGCCCCTTGCCGCGGTAGAGGTCCTTGATGCGGAGGAGCGACTGCTCGACGAGGAAGTCGTCGCGTGGACCACCCGAGTAGAGCGGGATCTCGGCCCGGAGTTCCTGATCGGAGACCAGCGTGTTTCCGACGGTCTGGACCTCGCGGATGATCGCCTGCTCGGTGACGCGGAAGACCACTTTCACCGCTCCGTCCGGCTGAAGGACCGCGTCGGCGGTCACCGTCTCGAACTGGCCCAGGCGGTAGAGGGTCGCGACGTCCTCGCGGATCGTGCCCGCCTCGAAGGGCTGGCCGCTGGCGGTTCGGAGGTTGTTGCGGACCATCCGCTCGGACACCCGCCCGAGGCCGCGGATCTCGACTTCGGAGATCGGTCGATCGGCGAAGGTCGCGTCCTCGATGTCCTGCGGTCGCGGGGCGGCGAGGGCGTGCCTCGGAGTCGCCGCCAGAGCCAGCAGCAGGACCAGCACCGACCTCAGCAGCCGGAGTTCCGGACGGTCGCCGGCGGGTCTGGGAACGCGGAATCGCATGAGCGGGGGAGGATACCCGAGCCCGCGATGCGACCGCCGCCGCCCGGATCCCGGGCGGCGGCGGTCGAACTGGTCGAATGATGGTTCGCGTCGTCGGTCAGGCGGCCACGGCCAGCAGCAGGCCGATGGCGGTGGCGATCATCGCCAGACGGAACAGGGTCGAACGGTCGTCGGTGGTCGCGGCGGCGCCGCGTCGCTTCGGGTTGGTCATCTCGGCCTCCTTCTCCTCTCCCTGGATGCGACCGCGCGGTCGCGAGAGTCGAAGGTCGAATTCGATGCGGGCCGGGGCAAGTGGCTCGGGCCGGAACGCGGGGCGCTGATCCGCACGATCGTCGCAGCCCGCACGATCGGAACCGCGTGTCGACTGGTGGCGGCGGGACGGGGCGGGGCGTACCGTGCCCGCCATGACCGACACCGCCACTCTTCAGCCGTCCCCCCTTCGCGCGTTTCACGCGGAGCAGGGTGCCAAGCTCGTCTCCTACGCCGGCTGGGAACTCCCGCTGCACTACGGTTCGATCGGCGAGGAGCATCTCTGGACGCGGTCCAGCGGCAGCCTCTTCGACGTCTCGCACATGGGGCGGCTTCGGATCTCGGGCCGCCACGCCCGACGGTTCCTCGACCGGGTCTGCACCCGACTCATTCGGGGCATGGCCGCCGGCCAGTGCCGCTATTCGCTGGTCTGCAACGAGGCGGGCGGCTGTCTCGACGACGTCCTCGTCTACTGCTTCGCGGACGACGACTATCTCGTGGTCTGCAACGGTGCGAATCGGGCGAAGATCGTCGAGCACTTCCAGCAGGTCAAGGCGGCCGAGGACCTGAGCTTCAAGCTCGACGACCAGAC
>CAYZSH010000121.1:0-8019 GCA_964481025.1 uncultured Isosphaeraceae bacterium | reverse complement strand
CCTGCCGGACCATCCGCTCGTAGTCGTTGCTGGGCGTCTCGCCCCGCATGATGCGGCGGATGCTCCGGGACGCCTCGTTGAACGGCAGGGCCTTGATGGCGCCGAACACCGCGGTCGCAGGCATGAACGCTGCGCCGCCGCCCACCTTGTCCGCCAGCCCGCTGATGAACTTGCGGGAGGTCTCGGCGTCCAGTTCGTATTCGGCCGCGAGGATCCGGGCCATGATCGTCGCCTGCTGCGGGCTTCGCTGCATCTCGCCAACCAGGAATCCGACGCTCGCCTGGACGTAGGCGAACCGCATGATCGACATCATGCCGAACCAGCCCTTTGCCACCATCCGGGCGACCGCCAGCGGGGACTCCGCCATCCGCTCGAGCGGCGTCTTCCGCATCACCAGCATCGCCGACGCCAGGGTCGGGTCGTTGATGCGGTAGTACATGATCTCGCCCTTCTTGAACAGCCGCTGCTTCTGCTCAAGCAGGCTCGTGCGGGCCTCCTCCCGCTGCTCCGCGTTGCGAACTCTGGCCATGCGCGACCGGGCCGAGGCGATCCGCCGCTTGGGCAGCAGCTTCTCCTTCTTGAGCATGTCGATCCTGGCATCGATGCCGGTGCTGTCGATGCCGGGCCTGCGGGACGCCTCGAGGGACGCGATCTCCCGTTCGATCTCGGCGACCCGTGCGGCGAACTCCGGGCTCTTCAGCCTTGCACGTTCGGCGGCGATCCGCTTCTCCAGCTTGGCGTTGTTCTCACGCTCGGCATCGGAGAGCCCGTCCGCGCTCGACATGATCTGCTCGGCCTGCTCGTAGATCTCCGGAGGAGTCAGGTCGAGATCGCGATCCAGCTTGAACCGCCTCAGCGTGGGCTTCTCGCCCGAAGCCTCGTTGTTCAGCCTTGTGCGCATGTCGGCCATGGCCTGGCCCTGCGCGTACGCGACCTCCCGGTCGATCCGCTTGCGGTACTCCTCGGCCGACTCGTCCTCGCGGCGAGGCGTCTTGGCCCGCACCGTCGCACGGGTGATCGTCTTCCTGACCTCCTCATCGACGTACACCGGCTCCAGCAATGCCTGCCCCGACCGGGTTTGCAGCCCGATGGCCTCGCCGTCCTCGCTGACTCCGACAATGGGATCGCCGGTTTCGAGATCGACCCGGTTCGACAGCAGGAACAGCACGTTGTCCGCCGCGTTGCGTGCGGCCTGGTTGATCGCCGAGTTCCGGTCGAGCTGGGTGATGGCAAGCGACGCCCCCCAGAACGACCGCAGCTTGCTCTCCTCGACGATCTGCCCGCCCCTCATGGTTCGGGTCGCCCGCTTCTTGATGTTCTTCGGCAGGTATGTCGATCCATCGACATCCACGTCCTTGTCGTAGATCGAGCGGACCACCGGAACGAAGTTTGGGTATCGGCTGCGGAGCTTCTGGTACGACTCCTCCGTGATCAGCCCGGCCTCTCGCTTGAGTTCGAGGGTGCGCCGGTTCATCGCCCGCAGCCGATCGACGAGCTCCATCCACATCGGATCCGATGCGAACTCCCGCTCGAGACGGGCCTGCCCATCGGCCGCGTCTTCCGGCGTGAGGCCGAGCGAGGTCATGTTCTCCCAGACCTCGACCAGCGCCAGGTCCTCGCTCATCCCGGATTCGGCCGCAAGGCGCTCCGCCCGCTTGAGCACGGTGCCGCGGCTCTCGCCAGCCTTGGCTTGCAGGACCTTGGAAGCGTCCTGCGACTGGACGTAGAAGGCGTACTCCTTGATCTTGTCGAGGACCAGATCGACGGGCATGCCTGTCCGCTTGGCGAGGCCTTCCGCCGCGGCCTCGAACGGCCTGACTTCCCTGTTCATGAAGTCGAGCATCGCGGCGGCACGCTTGCCGGGCGACACCTTCAACATGTCGTTGGCGCGGTACTCGTCCTCAAGCCCGAACTCCTTGGCGACCCGGTTGATCTCCCGGTCCAGGATCGCGTACTCCCAGACGAAGCTGGTCGCAAGGTTGTCGGCGAACTCGCTGCCGGGCGCGATGTTCGACAGCGTCCTCTTGATGGAAGCGACCGTCGGCTTCTCCCGCAGGAACCGGATGTCGCTCGCGGAATCGTCGAACCGCTTGTTCAGCGGGACCAGCTCGCCGTTGTCGTCGTAGGTGAACGGGTCGGCAAGCTTCATTCGCCCTTCGTTCAACACGACGACTGACACAGTGAAGTCGAGCTCGGTCGTGGCGCCGTGGTCGTCGGGAACAACCAGTACGTCGTAGCCATCTGCCTTTGCAGTCGCGATCAAGTCCTTCCACCGCCGCTCAGACCAGTCGCCCTCCCAATCAAACAGCCGCCCCGAATCGACCGCTTCTCCGGGTGTCACATCCTCTCCCGTTGATTTATCGACGAAGTCCCACCCCGCGTCGCTTGCCCACTTCCCCAACCACTCATTAGCCTGCTTGTTCCGGGTCTTCAGATCAAGAGTGCGCCCGCCAACCAAGAACTCCCGATTGTTCGGTATCGGCCAGCGTTGATTCGCAACCGTTTGCATCCCCAAGAAGCCGCTCGTGCCAGCGTACCCCGATGCAATCTCGCGTGACCTTGCAGTGAACACGCCAGCGTAGCCTCGCGATAGGTGTTTCGACTCCGCATACGAGAACGGGTTGCCCATATCCTCGTCACCTCGCCACACGACCTCGTCATACCCCTTCCTCTTGCCGTACTCTCGCACCATCTCCCGTGCCGCCGCCTCGTCGCCTCTGGCGAACGCGGCGGCGTGGTCGGAGACGAGCTGGGACTCCGTCCGCTCCCGCATGAACATCGCCTGCTGGCCGTCGCCCTTCTTGCCACGTCCGCGGCGGGGCTTGGCCACCGGCTCGTTCGCAGGATCGGCCTGGGCCGCAGGCTCGGCTGTCGCCTGCGGCTGCGCCGCCTTCGGCTTCGCCTTGCCGACGCTTGGCTTCGTCAGGACCTTGGCCGACGTGACGGCCGCGGTGGTGGACCCCCTAAGCAAGTACAGCTTCTTACCGATGATCCTTAGATCGATCCCCTTTGCTTTCGAGGTGGAGTCGAGCACGAATGTCTCGCCGTCCGCGACCACTTGGATCTGATCCCCCTGTTCGAGCGTGACGCCGATCACCCACTGCCCGTCCTTGATCAGCCTCGCAAGGTCGTCGGTCGGCTGCGTCGCAGGCTTGGGCTTCGCCGCAGGCTTGGGCTTCGCCGCCCGCGTCGCCGCAGGCTCCGCCGCGGCGGGAGCGGGCGTGGGCTTTGCTAGAGGCTTTGCTAAGGGCTTTGTTTCCTTTGCTGTGTTTGCTTGAGCGACCTGCTCACGCAGCACCGACGCCAGCAGCAACTTGCGGCGAGCGTTCGGCAGGAACGGCAACGCCTTGGCGAACAGCTCCTTGAGCCGTGCAGCGACTGCGGACTTCAGGCCCTCGCCTAGCACGATGTCCGCCGCACCCGACGACCCGACGATGTCCTGGGTCAGCGTGTAGACGCGGACTTCCTCCCTGACTTCCTCCGCGCTGCTGCCTAGGTCGAAGCGGCCCGCGAAGCTCAGGGCGAGCTGGTTCGTGACCACGCGATCGACACGATCCCGGATCGCGCCGTCCTCGAGCGACAGGTGTGCGTTCTCGTGCAGCAACGCTTGGAGGTAGTAGCCCTCGACCATCTGCTCAGGCGACCGCTCCTCGGCCTGCTGGGGCATGACCGCGATGTAGATCGTGTCGGAGTCCGGGCTGACGAAGCCACGGATCACGCCGCTCGACTTCTCGACCGCGATGAACTGCACCTTCCGGCCCAGCCTCGCTGCCGCCCTTGCGATTCGCTTGCGGATCGTGGTGTCAGGCTCCACCAGCCGGACACGCTCCTTGCCGGTCGAGCCGGGACTCTTGCGGATCCGCTCTTCAATCCGGGCGGCTTCGTCCTGAGCAGGTTCCGGTGCCGGTGCGGCTTCAGCCTGCGGTTCCGGTGCCGCCTCTGCCTGCGGCTCCGCCGCGGGCTCCGCCGCGGCTTCCGGCTCCACCGCCGCATCCGCCTGCCGCCGTGCCCTCGCCTCCTCGGCCTTGCGACGCCCAGCCTCGGCACGTTCGGCACGGACCCGCGCCCGCCGCTCAAGCTCGGCCTTCTTGGCGTCCCTCTCTGCCTGAACAGCGTCGCGGCGGGCCTGCAAGCCGTCGAGCAGAGGCTGGACGCCCCGTGCCACGGCATCGTCCGCCGGGATTGCCGCAGGATCCGCCTCAGATGCCGCAGGGGCCGCCGCGGCTTGCTGCGGGGCGACGGAGGCAGGCTGGGGGGCCGACGCAGCAGAGGGCGTCTCCGTGGCTCTAGAGGCAAGGGCAGACCTCCGAGCGTCGATCGCCCACCGGAACAAGCCTGCCGCGTCGGCATCGCCCGCAAGCGACTGCTGCTCGAGGTTCTGGATCAGCTCGGTTGTGATTTCGGACGCGGGCAACTGCCCGGTCATCACCAGGCGAGCAATCCCCTTGGCGCCGTCCGGGCCAGCCTTGCGGAAGGACGCGACTGCCTGAGCGGTGTTCCCTCGCTGGGCCTGGATCTCGCCGAGAGCCGCCTGAGCCTGCGTGCTTCCCGCTCGGGCCGCACGCGACAGCAGCACGATCGCCTTCTTGGACCCGGACTCCGAACGCACGCGGGTGCGATAGAACTCGCCCAAGTAGAACAGGGCGTCCGCATCGCCGGTCGATGCCAAGGCGACGTTCAGCCAGTACTCGGCCTTCTTGGCGTGCGGCTCGGCGCCATCGCCCGTCTCGTGCATCCGGGCGAGCTGGAACGCCGCGTCGGCATCGCCCTGCCTTGCCAGCACCCGAAGCCGCTTCGCTTCGCTCATCGGCGGCGGCTGATCGGGATTCTCCGCAGCAGCCGCCTCGTCGGCAGCAGCCTCAAAGGCCTCGGTCGCAGGAGAGTCCGCTTCCGCATCGGCGGTCCCGTCCAAGTCCGCCGACTCGACCTCGGCGGTCAAGGCCTGCCACTCGCGGAACTCCTCCTGCGTCGGGAACTCGCCCCTCGCCCATGCGGCCTTCATCCGGTTGTTGATCTGCCGGATCTCCGACATCTCGGCCAACGCCGCCATGCGGCGGGCGTACGCCTGCTCGAGAGCCTCGCCTTCGAGGCCGGACATCTCTCGGTCGAGGGCGTCAACCGTCCGCTTGAGCTCCGCGTACCGCGGGGCGGAACGCTCCGCCCATCCACGCATGTACGCGGGAACCAGCGAGCGGACCTCGGCCTTCACCGCCTGAAGGAACTGCTGACGCTGATCCGCGTTCGGGACCCGGCCTCGCGATGCCGGGCCCGTCAGCCACTCGATGTTCGATCGGGACAGCGAACCGAACCGATCGGCGAGAGCCGCCGCGAGCAACGGGTTTCGCCGGACGAACGAGCGGACCCATTCCGGGTCGCTCATCTGCTCGGCCGTCACGCTGCCGACCTCGGCAAGCCCGGTCGAACGCAACTGCTCCAGCACGACCTTCGTCACCTGCGGGTCGGCGTCGCCTGCCATCACCCGTTCGACGATCGTCCGTGCGACCAGCTCCGACGCGATCACGTCAGGTCCCGATCCCTGCGAGCGGGACATCTGGTCACGCATGAAGGCGTGATGGAACGCGATCGTCGCCTTGCCTGCACGCCGGACGCTGGCGGCGCCGCCAGCGCCGCCAAGCGGACCGGCGGCGATGAACGAGGTCACGGCCGCATCGATCGCCTCGGGCGCGTACGCCTTGAGCGTCTTCCAGAAGTCCTCGCCCTTGAACGTCCGCAGGAACCTGGCTTCCTCGTACGGATTCCAGATCCCGCGAAGGAAGCCGTCCTTGTAGACATCGAGCGCCTCTTCGAGGCCTTCGCCAGCGCCGCCGATCGCAGTGCCCATCAGCGTCGCGCGGATCACGTCCGTGGCGCTGCCGAGCGTGTCCGCCCTGCCGAACATCAACCGGCGAGCGACGCGTCCGCCGCCGAACTTGGCAAGGCCTACCGTCACCGTCTCGAGCGCCGCCGTGCCGACGCCCGACGCGACCGACACGCCCATGTCCATCAGCCGGTCGTACTCGACATGCCCACGCTTCTCGAACGGAAGGCCCAGCCTCTCGACCGATTCGTTGAACAGATCGATCGCCTCGTTCTCGCGTCGGCGGAACGTGTCCATCTCGGCAGACATGCCGATCGCAGACTGTGCCCCTGCGTATCCGAGATACAGCTTGGCTCCCGGACTGGACGCCCAACTCCGCACAGCTGTGAACGCCTTGCCGAACATCCCGGCCGCCTTTGCGGCACTCGCTCCCGCCGCCGCCTGTCCGCCGGGGATTAGCGACGACAGCACCGCAATGCCGATCTGCCCCATCGCGTCGCCGACGTTGAACGCCATCTCCGACTGCATGCCAGTCGCGGCCTTCGCTTCCGCCTCGGATGCATTGCTGCGGACGAACCTGGCACGATTCTCCGGCGCCGAGTCCATCAAGGCGTTGCGGCTCGAGTACCCGCCGCTCAGGAACTGCTTGGTCCGATCCGAGATGTCCAGGTCGAAGATGTCCTGGCCGCCGGTTGCCCACCGGACGCCGGTGTTGACCGCTTGGCCGACCGTCTTCTGTGCGGTGGCGCCAGCATTCGCCATGCCGCCGACCACGCTGCCCAACATCTCCCCGGCGATGGCGGTGGCGCCTTCTTGCAGCATGGCGGTCCGGATCGACAGCGGATCGGCGTCGCCCTTGATCGTGCCGCCCATTCCGGCGACCGCCATGTCGGCCATGAGCCCGGCCGTCGCACCGAGTGGGCTCGAGCTCGGGTTGGCTGCGAGATAGTTCCCCAGCATCGAAGCGATGTTCGATCGCCTCAATCCCGCAGCCTGCTCGCTGCTGACCTCTGCCGGAGGAGCGGGAGGCTGCGGCTTGGCATCGATGCCGAGCGTGCGGAGCGCATCGCCCATCACGTCTTCACGCTTGGGCACCTGCACCGCCTGCACTGCGTCACGCAGAAAGCCCAGGGCGTCATCGCCCTTGCGGGCGGCCTGATTGTCGATCATCGGTTCCCCCAGGATGAAACCCTACTTGCCGGTCCCCATCGCCTTGATGACGGACTCCACAAACGCAGCGCGGCCATTGTTCATGTCAACGCCAGGGTATTGCTGGTAGTTCGTCGAGTGGCCTGCGTTCTCCATCACCGCCACCCACGAGTACAGGTCGCCGAGCGTCTCCCGAAGCTGACCCGGGTCGCCGCTGTCGCGAGCCGCCTTGACGGCGGGCCTGAACGACTGCGTCTCCCAGTCCCCGAACCGCTTCTGCACCATGGTCGCAGCATCCGGGTTCTCCCGGTAGTACTCCGCCGAATACTGCGGCGGACGATCCTGTATCAGGATCTTCTGCACGCCCTGCTGCCACTCGGAACTCTTCGTCTCGTATTCCCGGCGTGCATCCAACGAAGACTGCTCGGACTCCTTGGTGGGGTCGTCGGCGTCGGTCTGCTGCATTGTCGCCGCTGGCGGCGTCGGCATGCCGCGGATCGACTCAAACAGCCGGATAAGGTCTCGCTCGGGCAGATGCGATTCGGGATTGATCCCGGACTGCACCGAGATCGTTTGCGCACTCCCGTCCGAATTCGTGCTGCTCAGATCCATTTCGCCTGTGAGCAGCTCGCCGTTGCGAAGCCGCAACTGCATGCGAGGCGGCGCCGGGGCCTCCTCGGCGAAGTCCGTAAGCAGATCGACCGCCAACTGCTTCTGCTGATCGTCGAGGCTGTTCCAAGCCGCCGCGACCGCTTGGCTCGGCTCCGCCTTCATCAGGCCGCCGCTTTCGACGTACGCGGTCGCGGCCTCGGACGACAGCGGCACCTCGAAGTCCGCGACCCGCTGGCGCTCGGCTTCGGCTGCACGCTCCTGCTCCTCCATCGCCGCCGTGATCGCCCGATCGCGGTCCTCGCGGGCCGCGGCGCGGCCCTCCTTGGCCACATCCCTCTGCTCACCGATGATTGCGTTGGCTTCAGACAATCGAATCGACTTCTCGAGCTCCATGTCCGACTTGATCTGTGCGTCCTCCTGCTCGCGGGCGCGGACCTGGT
>CAYZSH010000120.1:3880-8035 GCA_964481025.1 uncultured Isosphaeraceae bacterium | reverse complement strand
GGCGTCGCCATGCCGGGAACGGGGGAGCGGAGCGCGGCGGAGGCCCCGCAAGGGGTATCCGGTGCGAGGTCTCTGCAAAAAATCCAAGAAACGATTTGCCAGGGGTTGAATTCGTCCGCGATCTGCTAGGCTGTGCCAGTCGGTTCCCGCCGACGTGTTCTGTTCGTCCGAGAGTTCCCGTTCCTCAGATGTCCTGAAGAACAGTTCCGTCTTCCTGCTCCGGCAGGAGGAAACCTCCCGATTCGGCGTTTGCCGATGTTCCCGATGTTCCCGTGGGTGCCGCCCGTGGCCCCAGTCTGGAGAGATTGATGCGTTCCCAGGTTTCGATCATGTCGCTCGTGGCGATCTGCGTGCCCGCAGGCCTCGCGTCCGCTTCGACCTACACCCTCAACTTCGAAGAATCCGATCTCGCCGGCCAGACCGTTGGTGATTACTTCGCCAGCAGCGGCATCAGTTTCGAAGGCGCCCTCTTCAACGCCATCGACTACGGCGGCTACCCGGTCGTCGATCCGGTGGTCCGTAACCTCCGAGGCATGTGGGGCTCGGACGTGGACACCGAGGCGGTTTCGACTGGCAGCGGCCTGTCGTCGGCCACCATCGGTTTCGAAGCCGTGGGCGGCAATGTGATGACCTCGCTGAACTTCATGGTCGCCCGAATCATCTCGCAGGACATCACCGTGATCGCCCGCGAGGCCGGTACCGGCCAACTCTTCACCCACACCTTCCTCGCCAGCGGATCCGGCATCAACGCCAATCGCACCGTCGAGGAGTTCGCGGTCGATCTCGATGCCCTCTTCGGTTCGGGCTTCACCAGCAAGCAGTGGATCGAGGTCGCGATCCACAACCACGGCGGCATGTTCGGCGTGGACAACGTCAACTATCAGGCGTCGATTCCGGTGGTGCCGGGTGCCGGGGCCCTCGCCGGGCTCATCGGTCTCGCGGGTCTCCGCGGCCGTCGTCGCTGAGCGTGGGGACGCCGGGACCCGATTCGGGCCCCTTCAGGACGAACATCAGTACAGGAACGGGAAGTGGAGCCGGCCCTCGGGCCGGCTCCGCACGTTTTTGACGAGTCAGTCGCTCAGGAGTCCCAGGTGTTCGGCGAGCGCCGCAGCGGCCCAGACCCGGCCATCGGCGATCGTCCCTTGGCGTGCTCGCTCATCAAGCCATTCCCCCAGTTCCTCGATCGGCACGGTGTGCACCGTGATCCGCTCGCCATCGACGCCGCCGCCGTCGGTGACGCGGATCGCGCGGGAGGCGCCGAGGATCGTGACGGTCTCGTCGGTCAATCCAGCGGAGCTGGCGACCTCGATCGTCCGGTCGCTCCAGTGGTCCGAGGCGAAGCCCGTCTCCTCCCGCAGCTCGCGTCTGGCGGCATCGAGGATCGACTCCCCTTCCTGCGAAGGCTCATCTCCGACGAGTCCCGCCGGAAGCTCGATGACGGGGGCGTCGAGCGGCACCCGGTGCTGCTCGACAAGCACCAGCCGTCGGTCGGTCGTCAGCGCCAGGATCGCGACCACGCCTCGACCCCGGCGACGGATGACGAACTCCCAGCCGTCGCGGCGTCGCAGGCCGAGATGCCGCCCTTCGGCGATCGGTCGGGGGTCGTCATTCATGCGGGCATTCTGGCATCCTCGCCCGCGGCCTGTGATTGACAGCGGTCGCTCTCTCCCGTCTCATCCGGAGAGATGCCGACCTCCAGCCTCCCGATCCTGCTTGCCGCATTCGATCCTGCGTCCATTCCTCGGGCGATCCTCGGACTCGTGATCCTCTGCGGGATCGCCTGGGCGCTCTCGTCCGATCGTCGGCGATTCCCCTGGCGGGTCGTACTCGGAGGGCTCGGCCTGCAGATCGCGGTCGCCTTGCTGCTTCTCGGCATTCCCGCCACGGCCAGCGTCTTCGAGCGGGTCGCGGGAATCGTGACCGAGGCGATCGGGATGGCGGGGGAGGGCTCGATGTTCCTCTTCGGGCAACTCGCGGATCCGACCGGACCCGCGGGGTTCGTCTTCGCGTTCCGCGTGCTGCCCGTGATCGTCTACTTCGCCGCCGTCATGGGCGTGCTCTATCACTTCGGCATCATGCAGCGGATCATCGCGGGGATGGCCTGGGTGATGCGCCGCACGCTCGGGGTCTCAGGCGCCGAGGCGGTGACCGTCGCGGCGAACATCGTGGTCGGGCAGACCGAGGCGCCCCTCTGCGTGCGCCCGTTTCTCCCGCGGATGACGCGATCGCAGCTCATGGTCGTCATGGCCTCGGGCTTTGCGACGATCGCCGGCAGTGTCTTCGCGGGCTACGTCGAGTTCCTCGGTGGCGTCGACGAGGCGCGGCGCATCCTCTTCGCCAAGCACCTGCTCACCGCCTCGCTCATGTCGGCGCCGGCGGCGTTCGTCATGGCGAAGATCATCCTGCCCGAGACCGAGCAGGAGCCCGGCGAGACGCTCGACGTCCAGCCGGTTGATGATCGACCCGCCGCGAATGCGCTCGACGCGATCGTGGTCGGGGCGACCGAAGGTCTGCGCCTCGCCCTGAACGTCGGTGCGATGCTCGTCGCGTTCATCGCGATCCTCGCGCTTCTCGACTGGCCGATCGCGGCCCTCGGGGATCACCGTTGGATCGAAGCGTGGCGGGTGAACCACGGCTACGGCGAGTGGAGCGTCCAGGGCGGACTCGGCCTGCTCTTCCGGCCGATCGCCTGGGCGATCGGCGTCCCCGGCGCCGACATCGACGAGGTCGGACGTCTGCTCGGAACCTCGGTCGTGGCCACCGAGTTCGTGGCGTATCTCGAACTCTCGAAGCTGATCTCCGCCGATGCGATCTCGCCGCGGGCCACGATCGTCTCCGCCTACGCCCTCTGCGGGTTCGCGAACATTCCGTCGATGGCGATCCAGATCGGCGGACTCGGCGCGATCGCCCCGAGTCGTCGCGAGGATCTCTCCCGCATCGCTCCGCGGGCCCTCGTCGCGGGACTGCTGGCCTGCTGGTGCACCGCGACGGTCGCCGGCGCCGTCATCGGAGACGGCTGACTTCAGGGGCGACGCGTCATCCGGAACACCGCCGGTTCACCTGGCGTCGCGTTCGCCCAGTGCGTCCACGTGCTTCGGACATGATCGTCGTCGATGAACTCGATCCGCGCCGAGTGAATGTGCATCGCGTCGGGAGACGCGAGACTCGTGATGTCGAGGAGGTCGAAGCCGATGGCGTCGTCCTCGACCTCGACCGCGATCATCCGCGGCTGGTTCATGGCGGCGCAGTAGTGCGTGAGCATGAGTCGGTCGCCGTCGAGGTGATAGACGCTGACCATCTCGTACGGCTCGCCTCGGAACTGCCGTTCGATCACGGCGGAACCGTTGGCGGTCGTCTCGAACGACACGATGGTGTCCGCCACGCCGTCGCCGTCGAGGTCGGCGTCCCAGTCGCCAGCGAGCCCGCGGAATCGTGCGAGATCGTCGTCGGTCGCCGCTGCCGCTTCGGGTGGCGGGCCGAAGGGGCGATGCGGATCGGCGGTCGGACCGGTCGCGCATCCGCAGAGGGCGAGAAGCACGCTGCTTGCAGCGGTCCGGGTCAGGGTGGGGTTCGTCATGGTGACGTCTCCGGCGAGTCTTCGAGCGGGTTCGGGAGATGTGCGGCGAGGGCCGCCGCCCAGAGGCGATAGCCGTCGGGGCCGAGATGGACGGCGTCGCCCGCGAGGAAGCCGTCGCGCGGACGACCATCGGCGTCGAGCAACGCCGCCCACGGATCCACCCAGACCACCGACGGATCGGTGCTGGCGTGGTGCCGGGCGAGGGTGTTGGCGATCTCGCCGCGCCGCCGCATCGGATTCTCGCGATCGTCCGGTGATGCCCCACGGGGCGGAATCGCGATGAGCAGCACCGTCGACTCGGGAGCGAGGCGTCTCACGGTGCGAACGACCTCGATGACCCCGGCGCCGATCTCTGCGCCGGTGTCGTGCGGCAGATTGTTGGTGCCGATCATGATCCCCACGACGCCTGGTGATCGACCTGCGAGCGCGCCGTGTTCCAATCGCCACAGAAGGTGCTGCGTGCGATCACCGGAGATTCCCTGATTCGCGACGATCTTGCCGGGCAGCGCGGAATCGAGGGCCGCGCGGCCCGGCTGCCCGGTGTCGCGGCCTTCGCCACCGAACGACTGCGTGATCGA
>CAYZSH010000120.1:0-3780 GCA_964481025.1 uncultured Isosphaeraceae bacterium | reverse complement strand
GCCATGGATCCGGCCAGTCATCTTGTACTCGCCGCCGCCGGAGGCGCCCTCGGGGCGACGCTCCGCTGGGCCGCGGGTGTGGTGGCCGAGCGATGGCGGATGCCGAACTGGATCGTGATCATGGTGGTCAACACCGTCGGCTGTCTGGCGATGGGCTTCGCCCTGGGCTGGGTCATCGGCGATTGCATGCACGCCTTCCTGCTCGCGGGCGTCCTCGGTGGTTTCACGACGTTCTCGACCGCGATGCTCGACGCCTGGCTTCTCTGGCGATTCGGTCGTCGCGTCGACGCCGCGATCTGCCTGATGGGGACGCCCGTGCTGGCGGTGATCGCCGTGATCGGCGGGGTGTCCGCGACCGCGACGTTCGGAGGTGCCGCGTGAGCGACGGCACCTCGTTCACGGGGCCGAGACCCGGCTTGTGCACGTCCGCACTGCTCGTCGCCGGCGGTGGGGCGATCGGCGCAAGCGCCCGCGTCGGCATCGAACTCGCGGTCGAGCAGTTCGGCGGCTCGCCGATCGTCTGGCTCCTGATCGTCAACCTGCTCGGCTCGTTCATCCTCGGCATCGCGTTCGCCCGGCTCGATCCGCGGGCGACCGATGCGCTCGATCTCGAACTCCCGATCGCGGATCTCCCCGGCGCTCGTCGACATCATCCGATCGCCGGTGCGTTCATCGCGACCGGCCTCTGCGGCGCACTCACGACCTACTCGTCTCTGGCCGCGGTCCTCGTCGACCTCGCTCATGCGGGCGAGACGGTGCGGGCGGCGAGCGTGCTGCTTGCGTCTCTGGTGGCGGGACCGGTGGCGATCGGACTCGGCATCGTGCTCGGACGACCACCGCGCCGCTGATGGGTCAGGATCCCTCGAATCGCCACGACTCGGCTCCGAGCCACGTCGCCATCCGATCGATCGCCCGATCCAGCCTTCGGCGATCCTCGCGTCCCCCGCATCGCGATTCCCACCACGGTCCACGAACCCGCAGGACGCCGGCATCGCGGTCGAACTTGGGATCGATCCGGCCGATGAACCGCTCGCCGTGAAGGATCGGGAGCACGAAGTAGCCGTACCGGCGCTTCGCCGCGGGTGTGAACGCCTCGAAGCGGTAGTCGAAGCCGAATCGTCGCGCCAGCCGGTTCCGGTCGCGGATGACCGGATCGAACGGGCAGAGGAGTCGCACCTCGTCCGACCAAGGCTCGATCCGCGCGAGTCGGCGCGACGCGTCGGTCGCGTAACCCTTCCGGCACCGGCCGTCGAGATCGTCGAACTCCACAGGCTCCAGTTCGCCGCGAGCGACCGCGTCGTCGCACCATCGTCGAGCATCGGCCACCGGGATCGCCGCCCAGAACGCGGCGACTTCGGACGCCGTCGCGGCTCCCAGTCGTTCCAGCGCCGATCGGCACGCCCACGCGACGTGCGTCGCGTCGTCCGGTGTCGGCGCCGCATGCGCCTCGGGATGCACCCGCTCGCTCAGGTCGTAGACCTTCTCGAAGCCATCGCGACGTGCGATCGCGAGGTGGCCGGTCCGCCACAGGTGCTCGAGCGCCGCCTTGCCGGGGTGCCAGTTCCACCACGGACCGCCGCCATCCTCGGCTCGCTCTTCCTCGAGATCACGGCCGCGCAGTGGTCCGTCTTCCCGCACGCGAGCGAGGACGCGATCGAGCAGGGGCTTCGGATCGCCACCGAGTCGGGACTGCCACCACGCATGGTGGTCCTTCCGGGTGTCGTACCGCGCGAAGCGAGGCTTCCAGTGTTCGTGAAACACGAGCGGCACGGCGCTCGCGTCATGCGTCCAGTGTTCGAAGAGACTCCGGTCGCGCTCGAGCAGTCGCGTGAGGGCTTCGGGGCGGTAGCCGTCGAGTCGCGTGTGCAGCGTGAGGTGGTGCGCCCGTTCGAGGACGTTGATCGAGTCGATCTGGACGAAGCCGAGTCGCTCCACGAGTCGCTGGACGGACGCGGGGCCACCCCGGGAGCCGGGGGGAGCCACCAGCATCTGGGCCGCCAGAAGGATCCGCCGCCCCTCGGCCGCGGAGACGCGGCGGGGGGTGGGGCGTGCGGAGCCGGGGGGGGCCTTGGAGCGGGGCACCGGAGATTCCGGAGAGTCGGAAGAGGGGGTCGACGATCGGCCCGACGGCGATGACGGGGTGTCGTATCATGCGGGACTTTCCGCGGGCGGGCCACGTCCACGCCGCGGATTCCGTCCGTCCGCCCCCCCCGATCCTTCTCAATCCGGAGACTCCATCATCATGCGACGCGCGAAGATCAGCGTCATCGGCGCCGGAAACGTCGGTGCCACCTGCGCCCACTGGGCCGCCTCCAAGGAACTCGGCGATGTCGTCCTGCTCGACATCCCGGACAAGGAAGGCGTCGCCAAGGGCAAGGCCCTCGACCTCTTCTGCTGCGCGCCGATGGAGCGTTTCGACGCCAACGTCGTCGGCACCTCGGATTACGGCGACACCGCGGACAGCGACGTCGTGATCGTGACCGCGGGTCTTCCCCGCAAGCCGGGAATGAGCCGCGACGACCTCATCGGCACCAACGTCAAGATCGTCCGCTCGGTCGCCGAGAACGTCGCCAAGCATTCGCCCAACGCGATCATGATCCTCGTCTCGAACCCCCTCGACGCGATGGTCTACACCGCGTGGAAGGCGTCGGGCTTCCCGACCAACCAGATCGTCGGCCAGGCCGGCTGCCTCGACGTCGCCCGCTACCGCGCGTTCCTCGCGATGAAGCTCGGCTGCTCGGTCGAGGACATCTCGGCGCTTCTCCTCGGCGGTCACGGTGACGACATGGTCCCGCTGCCGCGCTACACGTCGGTCCACGGCATCCCGATCCAGCAGCTGCTCTCCGAGGCCGAAATCACCGAGTGCGTCGACCGGGCCAAGGTCGGCGGCGGCGAGATCGTCCAGCTCATGGGAACCAGCGCGTACTACGCCCCCGCGTCGGGCTCGGTCCAGATGGCCGAGGCGATCATCAAGGACAAGAAGCGCATCCTCCCCTGCGCCGCGTACTGCGACAGCGAGTACGGCGTGGGCGGCTACTTCGTCGGCGTCCCCTGCATCCTCGGTGCGGGCGGCGTCGAGAAGGTCATCGAGATCGACCTCGACGAGACCGAGCGCCCGCTCATGGACGAGTCGATCAGCCACGTGAAGGACCTCGTCGGCACGGTCAAGGAGATGTTCCCCGACCTGGCTTGATTCCGAGTTCTGAACCACGGAGTTCACGGAGGAGCACGGAGGGCCACGGAGTGGGTTTGATGGAGATCCGGCCTTTGGTTTGAATCCGTGTGGGCTCCGACGGGCGAGTTCGTACGAATTCGAACTCGCTTCAAGTGTCGAATGAGCAGGGGACGCCGATCAGTCGGCGTCCCCTGTGTTCTTGTCGAGTACCAGGATCAGTCCCGCCCTCGGAAGATCGGACCAACCTCCGTGGCCCTCCGTGCTCCTCCGTGATCTCCGTGGTAAGACCCGAACGGCTACGCCGCCACCGCTCGGCCGGCGGCGAGTCTGGTGATCGCCGGACCGATGTCGTCGAGCGGGAGCACGTGCATCGCGCCGCCTCGGGCGATGCCGACCTTCGGCATGCCGAAGACCACGCAGCTCGCCTCGTCCTGTGCGATCGTGGTGCCGCCCGCCTCGCGGATCGCGAGGAGTCCGTCGGCGCCGTCGTCGCCCATGCCGGTGAGGAGCGCCGCGATCGTGTCCGGCCCCCGGTGGGCCGCGACGCTCTCGAAGAGCACCTCGACGCTCGGCTTGTGACGCTTGACCCGCGGGCCGTCCTGCAC
>CAYZSH010000119.1:0-8042 GCA_964481025.1 uncultured Isosphaeraceae bacterium | reverse complement strand
TGCCCCGCGATCGTCACCGTGGCGGTGCGGGCGCCGCCCGTGTTCGCAGACACCGTGATCGTCACGCTCCCGCTGCCCGTTGCGGACATCGGATCGACCTCGATCCAGTCCGCGCTCTCGGTCACGCTCCACGAGCACGTCCCGACGCTGGCCGTCACGCCCACGCTGTGCGTGCTTCCAGAGGCAGACACGCTCTGCGAACCGCTCGACAGGCTGAAGGTGCACGGCGTCGAAGACACGAAGGTGAAGTTCGTGAAGGTGGTCGTCGATGCGCCGAAGATGCCGTCCGCCGTTCCCGTGCCGAGCCCGAACGTCTCGCCTTCGCTCACCTCGAACGAGATGGTGCCGCTGCTGGCTCCATTCGAGTTGATGGCGACGACGTTGAACGCACCATCCACGACGTATCCGCCGCCATCCCATCCGCCGTAGTCTTCGCCGGGAATCGCTTGGAAGGACCAGTCCACGGTGACGGTGCCCGCGGTCTCGGCGGTCGCTGCATAGAAGGACACGCCGCGTCGCGACGCGTCGCCACCAACGACCTCCATCGAGGTCCCGCCCAACGAGCCGGACCCTCCGATCGAGCTCGCCCCGAGCACCACATACGCGGCCCCGGCGGCGAACTGTCCGCTTCCGCCGAGAGCTCGATTGGAGAAGGACCATGAGAAGTCGCCGAGATCGCCGCTGAGAGGCGGTCCCTGCTGGGTCACGGTGTGGATCCGCGACCCGACCGTGATCGTCGCGGTGCGGGTGAACGTGCTGGTGGACGCCACCGAATACTCGATGGTTCCGCTCGTGCCGGTTCCGGTCGCGCCCGAGGTGATCGTCAACCACGACGCGCTGGAGATCGCGTTCCACGAACACGAGGCGCTGCTCGTGGCGATCGTCAGGCTTCCGATGCCGCCGGAGGCATCGAAGGTCGCCGTCGCGGGCTCGAGCGCCGTCACCGTGCACGGCTGCCCCGCCTGGGTCACCGTATGGACTCGTTCCCCCGCCGTGATTCGCCCCGTCCGCGTGGTGGAGCCGACGTTCTCGGCCACCGCGTACTCGATCGACCCGCCTGTGCCCGTGCCCGTCGCGCCGGAAGTGATCGTCAGCCACGGCACGTTCGAGGTGGCCGACCAGCTGCATGTTGCACCGCTCGTCGAGACGGTGGTGCTGCCCGACCCGCCTGATGCGGAGAAGGTGGCGGTTCCCGGGCTCAGCGACGTCACCGTGCACGGCGCAACACCTTCCTCCTGACTCACCTCGTGCACGGCACCCGCGATCGTCACCGTCGCGACGCGCTCGCTTCCCGTGTTCGCGGCCACCGTGATCGTCACGCTCCCGCTGCCGGTGGCGGACACCGGATCGACCTCGATCCAGTCCGCACTCTCCGACACGCTCCAGGAGCATGCCTCCGCACTGGCGGTCACCATCACGATGTGGCTGCCGCCCGCAGCCGTCACGGCCTGGGAGTCGCTCGAGATGGCGAACGAGCACGATGGGCCGCCGCCTCCGCCCTCCGAGACGCCGATCGACGTCGAGGTGACGCTCGCCGCACCGGTCGCCGAGAACTCGAGCGTGCGGGCGCCGTCCTCGCCGCTGATCGAGAGGTCCGTGAAGGCCGCGAGTCCGCCCGCATCGGTCGTCGCGATGGTGATCCCGCCGAGCGCGCCGCCGCCGCTTGCGATCGACGCGGCGATCGTCACGCCTTCCCGCGCCACCGGCGCACCGTCCTGATCGACGATCCGAACCTGAGGCTGCTGCCCAAAGGGCTCGCCGGGGGCGGCGGTCGCCGAGGGCTGGACCGACATCGCAAGCACCTTGGCCGAGTCCTGCACGATCTGGTGCTCGATGCCCTCGATCGTGAGGGTCGCCGAACGGAGGCCGCCGTCGTTGGGCTGCACCGTGATCTCGATCGTGGCCGGACCGCTTCCAAAGGGCGCGGAGAACTCGACCCACGGCACCGACGACACCACGCTCCACCAGCACGAGGCGCCGCCGGTGCCGATCTCGATCGCATAGGTCTCCCCGAGGTCGGAGACCTCGCGGTAGGTCTCGCTGATCGAGTAGTTGCAACTCTCGCTGCCCGCCTCCTGCTCGATGACGTGCACCTCGCCGGCGATCTCGACCTCGATGGTCCGCGCCGGACCGCTGTTCGGCGCGACGATGATGGTGACCGATCCCGAACCCGCGCCCTCGGCGGGGCTTGGCGAGATGGATGCGCCCGCGGCACCGCTTGCCTGCCATGCGCAGTGGTTGGCGTTGGCGGTGATCGTCACCGGATAGCTCGATCCGGCGGCCGGAACCGTCGCCGAGGTCGGCTCGATCGAGAAGCCGCACGCGAAGGTGCCCGCCTGCTGGGAGAGCACATGGAGCTCGCCGCCGATCCGCAGGGAGACCTCCCGCATCGGCCCGGGATTGGAGCCGGCGGTGATCGTGATCGTCGCGCTTCCGACGCCCGAGGCGGGCGAGAACGTCACGAAGTCGTCACCGGACGGATCGATCTCCCACTGGCATCCAGGCCCGACCGTCGTCAGATCGACGGTGTACTGCCCGCCGGAGGCCGGCAGCGTGTGCGTCCCCGCCGAGAGGGCGTAGGTGCAGTTGGACCCCTGGATCAGGTTGTGCTTCCGCCCGCCCACGGTGATGTATCCGATCCGCATCGGCCCCGCGTTCGGGGCCACGCTCACCGAGATGGTGTTGCCGCTGTTGCCGACGCCCGCGATCGGGACGACGGTGGCCCAAGAGGGCGCCCTCGTCACCTCCCACGTGCAGGTCGGGCCGGAGGTGGTGATCGTGAACTGATGCTGACCGCCCGATGCCGGCACGCTCTGCCCGATGCTCGAGAGGGTGTAGTCGCAGTCCGACGCCTGCACGACGTCGTGCCAGCGGCCGCCGATGTAGACCGTGCCTACACGCGGTGCGCCCGGGTTCGGCTCGACCGTGATGGTCACACTCCCGGAACCCACGCCGGATGCCGGCCAGACGTCGATCCAGCTGCTTCCGCTCGTCACGGACGCCTCCCAGGCGCAGGATGGACCGACCGTCGACACCGTGACGGAGTACTGGTCTCCCAAGGTGGGGACCTGACGTTCACTCGACGAGATCGCATACAGGCAGTTGGACGCCTGCTCGATGTCGACCGGTTCGCCGCCGATCCAGATCGAGCCGCTGCGCTCCGGACCGTTGTTCGGTCCGACCGTCAGCGTGACCGTTCCGCTTCCCGAGCCGCTCGGCGGCGAAGCCTGCATCCACGGCTCGAGGCCCTCGACCGACCACGAACAGCCGCTGCCGGCGAGGACCGCGATGCTGAGCGTTCCGCCGTTTGCGGAGACCGCGAGGCTGTCGGGCTGCAGCAGGATTTCGCAGTCGGATCCCTGCGTCACCGTGTGCGTGCGTCCGCCGATCATCACCGAACCGGTCCGGCCGAATCCGGCGTTGGCCGCCACGGTCAGCTCGACCGTTCCGGATCCGACTCCCGTGGGCGTCGACACGGTGATCCAGTCCTCGAGACTGAGGGCCTCCCACGGACAGGACGGATCGCTGGTGGTGACGGCCACGCTGTAGGAGCCGCCGCCGATGCCGACGCTCGCGACCTCGGGCGCGATCGAGTAGCTGCAGTCGGAGGCCTGCTCGATGTAGTGGTCCTCGCCGGCGATCCGGACGAAGCCCGAGCGATGCGGCCCGGAATTGGGCGCCAGGGTCACCATCACCTCGGCACTGCCCACGCCGAAGTTCGGCCACACGCTCACCCAGTCCTCGAACGAGTACGTCTCCCACTGGCAGTCGTCGCCCGTCGCGAGCGACACCGCATACTCCTCGCCGGCGGCCGCGCCCGTGCGCGACTCGGGCGTGAGCACGACCACGCAGTCCGACGCCTGTTCGATGAGATGGTCGACGCCCGCGATCGAGACCATCGCGGTCCGCGGCGTTCCGTAGTTGGGCGCCACCGAGATCGTCACCGATCCGGGACCGGCCCCGGACGCGGGCCAGATGGTGATCCACGGCTCGGGATTGATCGAGGTCGTCCACTCGCACGATCCATCGCCGGAAATGACGACGACATGATCGCCGCCTTCGACCGGAACGCCGGCGACTTCAGGCGAGATCGAGTAGAGGCAGTCCGAGCCCTGCTCCACGCGCAGCGTGCGACCGCCGACGAGCACGACGCCGACCCGGGCGGTCCCTGCATTCGGCGACACCGACACGGTGAGCGTCGCGCTGCCGGAACCGGCCGCCGGCGACACCGTCAGCCAATCGGACGGTGAAAGCGCTTCCCACTCGCAGGCCGACGTCGAGGCGGTCACATCGACCTCGAACACGCCGCCATCCACCGCGACCGCGAGCAGTTCCGGCGCGATCTCGATGTCGCAGGCCGCCGCCTGGGCGATCTGATGCACCTCTCCCGCGATCTCGAACTGGGTCGAACGCGGTCCTCCGGTGTTCGGCAAGACGTCGATCGAGATCGTCGCGTCGCCCGAGCCGGAGACCGCCGACGGGATCGCCCAGTCCGCGCCTCCGAGGACCTCCCACGCGCACGACGCCCCGTCGACGGAGACCGTCACTTCGTGCGAACCACCGGCCGCCGCCACCGCGACCCCGGCGGGGGCAACCTGGTAGGAGCAGTCGGATTCCTGCGCAATCCGATGCACCTTGCCGCCGATCTCGACCTCCGCGGTGCGCCGCGGGCCGGGGTTGGCAAGCACGGTCACCGAGAGCGTCGCGGAACCGCTGCCGGAAGCCGGCCACACCTCGAGCCAGGTCGCATCCGAGACCGCCGTCCAGGTGCAGGATGCTCCGCTGGTCTCGAGCGCCACCGAGTGCGCGCCGCCGGCGACCGTCACCGACGCGATCTCCGGATCGATCGAGTACCCGCAGTCGGACTGCTGGTTCACCACATGGATCCGACCGGCGATCTCGACCTCCGCGCTTCGCGGCGGTCCCGTGTTCGGCGCCACCACGATCGAGATCTCCGCCGAACCAGCGCCGGACATCGGCCACGGGGCGATCCAGTCCGCCTCGGTGAACACCGTCCACTCGCACGACTCGGTGGACGTCGTGAGCTGGACGGCATGCTCCCCGCCTTGCGTCACGGTCGAATGGGAGCCGGGTGCGATCTCGGCGGCGCACGCACCATCCTGCGTGAGCACGACCTGTCGGCCACCGATCAGGAGGATCGCCTCGCGCGGCAGCCCTGGATTCGGATCGATGGTCAGCGCCGTGCTGCCCGCGCCGATGCCCGCGGGAGGCCAGGCGGTGATCCAGGATGGCAACGCCTCGACCTGCCAGGAGCAGGAGGCTCCGCTCGCGGCGATCGCGATCGAGAGCGTCTCGCCCTCGACTCCCGCGGCAAGCAGCGACGGGGTCGATTCGATGTCGCACTCGGACCCCTGACTCACCATGTGCAGGATCCCGGCGATCTCGACGTAACCCGTCCGGGCCGGACCGTCGTTGGGGCTCGCGGAGATCAGGATCGTCGCGTCGCCGCTGCCCGAGTCCGGCCACACCTCGATCCAGGAGGCGAGACTCACCGCCTGCCATCCGCAACCTTCACCGACGGTGTCGAGCGACACTTCGTGCACGCCGCCCGAAGCGGCCACGCTCGTCGCCTCCGGCAGGATCGAGTAGAGGCAGTTCGAGCGCTGCACCACGAGGTGCGAGACGCCGCCGACCACCACTTCGCCGACGCGCTCCGGGCCCGGATTCGCCGCGACCGCCACGGCGAACTCGACGGCGCCGACGCCTTCGGAGTAGGTGACCGAGATCCAAGGCACCGTCACGGCGAGGTCCCAACCGCAGGGCGCGCCGTCCAGCGCGAGCGTCAGCGCATGCGTTCCTCCATCCGGCGCGACGCTGAAGATCTCGGGAGCGATCGAGTAGAGGCAGGTCGAGTCCTGCACCACGATGTGCTCCTGGTCGCCGATGCGGACGGCCCCGGAGCGCACCGGACCCTCGTTGGCGGCGACGGTGACGACGAGTTCGCCGTCACCTTCGCCTGCCGCGATCGAGAGCGAGATCCACTCGACGAGCGACGCGGCCTCCCACCCGCACTCCGCCGTGCTTGTCGAGATCGCGATCGTGTGGTCGCCGCCCGAAGCCGCCACACTCGTCGAGCCCGGCGACACGAGCACTCGGCAGTCGCCCGGATCGCCCTCCGCGCCCTCCTGGTGGATCTCGTGGATCGCGTTGCCGATCCGAAGCACGGCGCGTCGCGGCGGACCGCCGTTGGGCGCGACCGTCGCGACGACGCTCGCCGCGCCGACGCCGAACTGGGAGGACAGCGTGACCCACTCCGGACGATCGAGCACAAGCCATGCACACGCCGAGTCCGTCGCCTCGATCGAGAACGAGTGGCTTCCGCCCGCGGCCGACACCGCCTCGATCCGCGATGTGGCCACGAAGCGGCAGCCGTTGGCCTGCTCGACCAGATGCGTGGCATCGCCGACGGTGACGGTCGCGCTGCGCGCCGGTCCCGGGTTCGATTCGACGGAGACCTCGAGGGTCCCGCTGCCGATCCCGCCGCCTGACGAGAGCGAGAGCCACGACGCGCTCTCCTCCGCCGTCCACGAACAGTCTTCGGGCGAGATCGCGACCCCGAGCGGGTAGGTCACCCCGAAGGATGGCAGCGATTCGAAGGCAGGCACGAGCGTGACGTCGCCGGTGCACTCGCTGGGGAGGCAGTCCCACGTCCACACCGCGACATTGGCCGACGAGATGCCTGCGACCGTCGCAAACTGACCCGTCACGAAGACCTGATTGTCGAGCACCGCGATCTCGCCGGCGTATCCACTGTCAATGCCCGCGCCCAACGGCGACCAGGTCTCCGCGGCGAGGTCGTAAACCGCGATCCGTTTGGCCGCCACGCCGCCCGCCGAAGTGAAACTACCACCCACATACAGGCGGGTGCCGTCGATGGTCAGACCGTAGACGAGATTGTTCACCCCTGTTCCGAGCGCAGACCACGCGTTCGTCGCCGGATCGAAGACCGCCACGTTGTTCACGGTCATGCCGCCGGCGGTCGTGAAACTGCCGCCAACGAAGAGCCTTCCACCGTGCGCCAGCAGTGTGCGGACTGCACCACTCGGTCCTCCTGGCACGCTCGACCAGGTGCTCGTCTCCGGATCCCAGACGGCGAGGTTGCTGGTCGCCACGCCGCCCGCCGAAGTGAAACTACCCCCGAAGTAGATCTTGCCCCCGAGTTCGGTCGCTCTCCAGACCTCACCATTGATCCCCGACCCCAACGCCGACCATTGGCCGGTGCTCTGGTTCCGAACCGCGACCCGGGAGGCGGCCACGCCACTCATGCTCGAAAACCATCCTCCCGCATAGAGGCGATCGCCCACCGGCACCATGCAGATCACATTGCTGGTTGCCGTCCCGATGCTCTGCCAGCCAGATCCGTTCCATCGGGCGATGTTTCCATAGCCGATGGCGCCCGAGACGTGAATGGCGCCCTGCGACATCACGATGTCGTTGACGTTGTTGCCACCCACGTTCCCCAACTGCGACCACGACTGCGTCTCGAGATTCCAACGGAAGACGCCAGCGCCGCTGCCCCCGAGCTTGCCCCCGACGTACACGCTGTTGCCTTCCAGCAGGATCAGCCCGCCGTAACCCCCCGCCACCCCACCCCCGAGCGACGACCACGAACCGGTGCCGCAGGGTGCGCTGCCCCCCGCCTGCGTCACGACATGGGCTTGGCCTGCAATCGTCACCGTGGCGGTCCGCGCCGCTCCGCCGTTGGCGTCCACCGTGATCGTCACCGTTCCGTCGCCGTTTCCGGATTCAGGAGAGACCGTGATCCAGTCGGCGGACTCCGACACGCTCCACGCACAGACCTCGGGACTCGCCGTCACCGCGACGGCGTGGCTGCCGCCGGCCGCCGGCACGCTCTGCGAGGCACTCGAGATGGTGAAGGTGCACAGGCTCTGCGGCGGGGCATCACGCCACGGATGATCGAGAGGCAGGTCTGCCGCGATGCCCCACTTGTGGGCGAGATAGCCCTCGACACGTTGGCGGTCCGAGTCGTTCAGTGGGGCGTCCACGATCAGCAGTTCCGC
>CAYZSH010000118.1:0-8058 GCA_964481025.1 uncultured Isosphaeraceae bacterium | reverse complement strand
AGAGGACGGGAGAGAGGAAAGTGGAGAGTGGGGAGAGAATGGAGAATGAGGGGCGGCGCCCTGCACGACTCTGCTCCCCCTCCGGGGGAGCTCCGCCGAAGGCGGTGAGGGGGCCGCGTCGCCGACTCGTTGATCACACGACCAACGGATCTCCTGCTCTCGCCGAAGGCGCCCCTACTTCTTCTCGTGATGGCCACCGAACTCGAATCGCTGGGCCGACATCACCTGATTCGCGAAGTCCGCCTCGCCGCGTGAACTGAAGCGGGCGAAGAGTGCGGCGGCGAGGACCGGGGCGGGAATCGACTCGTCGATCGCGGCTTCGAGCGTCCAGCGGCCCTCGCCCGAGTCCGAGACGCGGCCGCCGAACTCCTTGAGCTCGGGGCTCTTCGCGAGCGCCGACGCGGTGAGGTCGAGAAGCCACGAGCCGATCACGCTGCCGCGTCGCCAGACCTCCGCGATCTCCTTGAGATCGAAGTCGTACATGTACGCCTCGGGTTCACGGAGCGGTGTGGTCTCCGCATCGACGTCGCGGGCGTGCTTGCCGGCGTTCGCGTGCTTGAGGATGTTGAAGCCTTCGGCGTACGCCGCCATGAGCCCGTACTCGATGCCGTTGTGGACCATCTTCACGAAGTGACCGGCGCCGTTCGGGCCGCAGTGCAGCCAGCCGTGGTCGGCGGTCGTCTCGTGGCCGCCGCGAGCTTCGGTCGCCGGCGCGGTGGCCATGCCGGGGGCGAGCGCCTCGAACGCGGGCGTGAGATGCGCGACCGCGTCGTCGGGGCCGCCGACCATCTGGCAGTAGCCCCGTTCGAGGCCCCAGACGCCGCCCGAGACGCCCACGTCGACGTAGCGGATGCCCTTCTCAGCGAGCGACTTCGCGCGGCGAAGATCGTCCTTGTAGTAGGAGTTGCCGCCATCGACGAGGATGTCGCCTTCGCCGAGATGCGGCACGAGCTGGTCGATCATGCCGTCGACGAGCGCCACCGGGAGCATCATCCAGGCGGTCTTCGGGCCTTCGAGCTTCGCGGCGAAGTCGGCGATGTCGGTGGCCCCGATCGCGCCATCCGCTTCGAGGGCCTTCACGGCGTCGGGATTCACGTCGTACACCACGCAGCGGACGCCCGCCTTCATCATCCGGCGGACCATGCCCGCTCCCATGCGGCCGAGGCCGAGCATTCCCAACTGCAATCCATTGCCGCTCATCGATGGCTCTCCTGAAAAGGTCGTGGCAAGGCTACTCGACTGATTCGGCGACCGCCTTCAGCCCGGGCGACGCGATCGCGGACCGGGCTGGGTGTCCGCCCCGGCCCGGAGCCCCGTTGTCGGCGGTTCGTATCGATTGGGAGGTGGGAATCCGACCCATTGAGCGGTGGGTCCACGCGGGAATCGTTCAACCCGACCACTGTGCCGTCCGATCGTTTCGGCGACCGCTACTCAATTGTCCGGGGGGACCATGCTTCTTCAATCGACTCAGGGCCTACGCCATCCGGCGGCGGTCGTCACCACCGCCGCCGCCGCGCTGCTCTGCGCCTCGTCCGTCTCGGCCGAGATGCCGCCGGACCCATCGCCGGATCCGCGGGTCGAACCGATGGAGCCGATGTTCCCGCCGATCCTGCCCGGCCGCGAGCCGGCGGGGCGTCTCCGCGGCGCCGTCGAGCCGGTGGTGGATGTGGATGCGGTCGAGGCCGAGCGGGAGTGGTTCGGTCACGCATCCTGGATGACCTGGGAACGGATGACCGGCGACTGGGGCGGCGTGCGGTCGGAGCTCGAGCATCACGGCATCTCGTTCAACGGGGCGTCGGTGATCGAATGGGCGCGGACCTCCGGCGGGATCGACAACCGTTGGGCGTTTCGTCAGTTGCTCGACCTGAACGTCGAACTCGATCTCTCCACGATGGCCGGCCTCGAAGGCGGCACCGTCTTCGCCGCGTTCCAGAACGCCACGGAGCCGGTCGGCCAGCCGTGGTCCGGGTCGTATCAGGTCACCAGCAACATCGCGATCGACGGCCGCATCGGCCAGCTCTCGGAGATCTGGTACCAGCAGCTCCTCTTCGACGACTCCGTGCGGGTGAAGCTCGGCAAGGTCGATGCGAATTCCGAGTTCGCATACATCACCAGCGCGGGCGAGTTCATCAACGCATCGGCCGGCTTCACGCCCACGATCTTCGCGATGCCGACCTATCCGGATCCGGCGTTCAGCGCGAACGTCTTCTGGACGCCGACCGAGTCGATCTACGCCGGCGTCGGTGTCTACGACGGCGCGCTCGCGGCCGACGGGATCTCGACCGGCGGTCTCGGACCGGGCACCGCCTTCAGCGCCGACGACTCGGACGATGTCTTCCTGATCACCGAGGGCGGCATTCGGTTCAAGGAACTCGGCCCGCTGACCGGCGCGCTGCTCGGCGTCGGTGGTTGGTGGCATTCGGGTGAGTTCGACACCTTCTCGGGCGGGACTCGTCGCGGCGCGGGCGGCGTCTACGCCCTCGGTGAAGCGCGGCTCTGGACGCCGGCGAACGTCGATCTCGATGACCCCGAGGATCTCGGTGGTCTCTGGGCGTTCGGTCAGTTCGGCTGGGCGCCCGACGACGTCGCCGAGGTCGGCATGCAGCTCGGCGGCGGTCTGTCGCTGTTCGGCACCTTCGCGGATCGCCCCGACGATTCGGTCGGCATCTACGTGACATGGGCCGACTTCAGCGACGACGCCGGGTCGCCCTTCGTCGGCGACGAGACCGTGGTCGAGGCGTACTACGACATCGCCGTCACGCCGTGGTTCCACGTCAAGCCCGACATCCAGCATGTCTCCAACCCGTCGGGCGATCCGACGCTCCGCGACGCCTGGGTCGCGACGCTCCGCCTGACCTTCGTCTTCTGATTCTCATCGATCACCCACACGCTTCCGGAATCCTTCGATGACCATCTCGCATCGACTTCTTCTCGGTTTCGGCATCGCCGCCCTCGCGGTCGTGTCGCTCGCCTGGACCGGATGGTCCGCCGTCTCGGGCATCCGTTCATCGCTCGATCACGCGTCCGAAGTCGCGTGGGGCACCGCCGACGCGGCGATGGAGGGCGGCACCGAACTCGGCCTCCAGATGCGGGCCGTCTCGGACCTGCTCGCGTCGGACGGCGTCGACGACGCCGATGTCCGCACCGCAGGAGCGGCCAGCGACGAACTCTTCGACACCGCGATCGGCTACGGCCTGCTGCCCGAGACGATCGTCACGCGGATGCAGCGAAGTCGAGGCACCTATCAGGCTGCGGTCGAAGAGGTCCTGACGGCGCACCGCGCGTTCATCGAGGCCCGAGAGCGCTTCGAGCGGAACACCGAGGCCTTCGTCGCCTTCGGTCGGGAAGTCGAGGAGATCGGCGACGCCCAGGTCGAGGCGATCGAGACGGATCCCGATCGTTCCTGGACGTGGAACGACGGGCTCTCGGTGATCTGGGAAGCGGCCGACGGCGGGATGGAGTCGAACATCGGCATGCTGACGACGCTCTATCACCTGGAACGCTTCCTCGCGGGCGCCGACGCCGGCTCGGCGCGGGAAGGCATGGACGAAGGGTTGGCGTTCCAGCGCGATGCCGTCGAGGGCATGTTCGCCACCGGCGCCTTCGACATTCCCTGCGCCGATGATCCCACGACGCTCATGGCCGATCGGTATCGCGGCATGCTCGCCGAGTTCGAACGTGATGTGCAGGCGGTCTACGAGACCGGTGCCGCCCGCGCCGTCTCTCGCGATCGATACGAGTCGGCGGCCGCCGGCCTGCTCGAAGTGGTCGACGTCTTTGAACAGGCAGGCGACGACGCGATGGACGGCGAGGTCGAGTCGACGCACGCCGCGGTCGCAGCGGCATCGTGGACGCTTGTCGGACTGGGTGGCTTCGGCACGCTCGTCTGCGTTGCGGCCGCGCTCGCGATCTCGCGGTCGATCGTCCGGCCGCTGCAGAAGGTCCAGGAGGCGCTGGCCGACATCGCCTCGGGCGACGGCGATCTCCGTCGTCGGCTCGACGCCACGCGCCGGGACGAACTCGGCGCGGTCGCGAGGAACTTCAACGCCTTCGCCGACAAGCTCGCGGCGACGATCGAGCAGGTGCGTGAGCAGGCCGAGGATCTCGGCGGCGGCGCGTCGCGGATCGCGGGGTCGAGCGAGACGCTCGCCAACGACGCGGGATCGCAGGCCGCGAGCGTGCAGCAGGTCTCGGCTTCGATGGAGGAACTCTCGACCACGGTCGGGCGGACCGCGGAGCGCACCGGCGACGCGGTTCGAACCGCGACCGAGTCGCAGCATCAGGCCGACGCCGGCGCGATGCAGATGCGGGAACTCGTCGAGGCGATGACCGGCATCCGGAACTCGAGCGGCGAGATCGCCAGCATCATCCGCGTGATCGACGAGATCGCGTTCCAGACGAATCTTCTCGCGCTCAACGCCGCGGTCGAGGCTGCGCGGGCCGGCGAAGCGGGGCGAGGGTTCGCGGTGGTGGCGGAGGAGGTTCGGGCGCTCGCGCTGCGTTCCGCCGAAGCGGCCCGCAGCACGTCGTCGCTCATCGAGGAGTCCAACCGTCGCGCCGAGGCGGGGACGGGGCTCGTCGAGGGCGTCGAGGAGGTCTTCTCGCGGATCGTCGATGGTGCCCGGACGGTGGCCGAACGGCTCGACGAGATCGCAGGCGACAACCGGGACCAGTCGGGCGCGATCCAGGAGATCGCCGCGGCGCTCCAGACGATCGACCGGGCAGTGCAGGGCAACGCCGCGGTGAGTCAGGAGCTGGCGGCCGAGGTGCAGGACGCGGAGTCCAAGGTCGGCTCCATCCGCACCGCGCTCTCCGGGTTCCGGACCCGCGCCGCCTGAGGCGGGGGATCGATTCAGCCGGACCGGGACTCGTGCAGCCGCACGAGTTCCGGCACCAGCCAGTCGGCGAAGGCCGCCTTCGAGCACGGGCTCGAAGGCGGTCGTCGTTCGGTGCCGTCGGGCAGCATGAGTCGTCCGTCGATGTCGCCGGCCTCCATCGTCTGAAGCGGGTTGGCGACGATGCCGTGCAGCCGCTTGCGGGCGAGCTTGGAGCGGGCCGAGGCGTCGAGCTCGGCGGCGGGTTCGAGCGCGAACCCGATGCGGGTGCCGGGGTGGGGGACGTCGGCGAGACCGGCCAGCAGGTCGGGCACCGGTTCGAGATCGATGGTGGTCGGGCCGTCCAGTCGCCGACGCTTGGCCGGGTCACCGGGACGCCGGATCGGGCGATGGTCGGCGACCGCCGCGGCCATCACCAGCAGATCGTGCGTCGGCCAGCATTCCCGGAGCAACGTGTCCAACTCCGCGGCCGTCTGGAACCGGACGTCGTGAACGTCGGATGGACGATGCGAATGCCGGGGGTCGGGCACGCCCGGTCCTCGGAGCAGCGTCACCGGCAGTCCCAGTGCCTCGGCTGCCCGCACGACCTCGAGACCCATGCGTCCCGACGAGCGGTTTCCCAGGAATCGAACGTCGTCCACCGGTTCCCAGGTGGGACCGGCGGTCACGAGGATCCTCGGCGAGCCGACGACCGAGGACGTGGAATCGGCGAGGTTGGTGGGGCGGGTCATGGCGGGAGGGATCGGTCGGCGTTTGCAGGACGGGACCGGGTCAACCATACTAAGAGACTGCGCCAATCTCGACTTGCGGCCCCGGCCGCATCGAGGGTGGACACGGAGGTGGCGTGACACGCCGCCCAGACCGACAGGACCGCTGCGGATCAGATTCGATCCGCCTCAGATCGGAGCGCCTCGTGGCCAGGAAGGTTCGGAAGAAGCTGGGCGAGATCCTCGTCGAGGAAGGCGTCGTCACCGAGGAGGTGCTCGCGGAATGCGAGCAGCTCGCCGCCGAGAAGGGCCGGAAGCTGGGCGAGATCCTCGTCGACGAGGGCAAGGCGACCGAGGTGGCGGTGACCCGTGCGCTCTCGATCCAGCAGGGCTTCGACTTCGTCGATCTCGATTCGGCCGAAGGCTCGAACATGGTGGACATGTCCCAGCTTCCCGAATCGACGGTTCGGAAGCATGGCATCGTCCCGCTGGTCCGATCGGACGCCGGGCGTCTGCAGCTGGCCATCAGCGATCCGACCGATCTCGACAAGATCGACGGTCTCAACTTCGCGCTCACCGAGTCCTTCAACGTCTTCGTGGCCCCGCCCAGTCAGGTCGCGGCGCTGCTCGGCGGTCAGGGGGCCGCGCTCGGGGGCGTCGCGTCGATCGACATCACCGTCGACAAGTCGATGGACCGGTCGGCCGCCTCGGTGGACAGTTCGATCGACTCCTCGATCGACGTCGATGTGGCGGAGTCGGCGATCGTCAAGCTCGTCAACAGCATGATCATCGAGGCCGTGCGCGGTCGGGCGAGCGACATCCACGTCGAGCCCCGTGAGGACCGGGTCGAGCTTCGATACCGCATCGACGGTGTCTGTCAGGTCCAGCGGGCGCTTCCGAAGAAGAATCAGCAGGCGATCCTCGCCCGTCTGAAGCTGATGGCGGGCGTGAACATCGCCGAGAAGCGCGTTCCGCAGGACGGTCGCATCAAGCTGCCGATCGACGGCGACCAGATCGACTTCCGTGTCTCGACCTGCCCGGCCTACTACGGCGAGAGCGTGGTGCTGCGAGTGCTTCGCCCCGACTCCGTCCGCATCGGTCTGCAGAACATCGGCTTCGAAGCGGACAATCTCGAGGTCTTCAACAAGGTCATTCGTCGGCCCAACGGCATCTTCCTGGTGACCGGGCCGACCGGTTCGGGCAAGACGACGACGCTCTACTCGGCGCTCAACGTCCTCAACACGCCCAACCGGAAGATCATCACCGCCGAGGACCCGGTCGAATACAACTTCAACGGCATCAACCAGGTCCAGGTCCGCGACGGCATCGGCCTCACGTTCCCGATCATCCTGAAGTCGATGCTCCGTCAGGCGCCCAACGTCATCCTCGTGGGTGAGATTCGTGACCGCGAGGTCGGTGACATCGCGATTCAGGCGGCGCTCACCGGTCACCTCGTGTTCTCGACCCTGCACACCAACGACGCGCCGAGCGCCATCACCCGTCTCGTGGACATGGGCATCAAGCCGTTCCTCGTGGCGAGTTCGATTCAGGCGATCATGGCGCAGCGGCTCATCCGCGTGCTCTGCCCGAACTGCAAGCAGCCCGACGAGAACCCCGATGCGAAGGTGCTGCGGCTGGTGAACATCTCCTCCGAGGAGGTCGCCGCGGGCAACATCCAGCGTCCCGTGGGTTGCTCCAAGTGCAACGGCTCCGGGTTCAAGGGTCGCCAGGCGATCTTCGAGCTCATGGTGATGAACTCCGAGATCCGCGAACTCGCGTTCGAGCGGGCCTCGATCTCCGCCATCCGTCGCGCCGCCATCCGCGGTGGCATGCGAAGCCTCCTCGGTGACGGCAAGGTCAAGATCCTCCGCGGCGTCACCACGCCGGCCGAGGTCGCCCGATTCGCCCAGATCGAAGGCTTCGATCCCACGGAGATCGGCGCCGACTGATCCGATCGTCCCCTCCGGGGCCACCGTCCAGCACCCATCCCGAGGCGGACTTGCTCGCCTCTTCGTACCGGTCCAGAACCATGTCCACCATTCAGATCGATCGTCTTCTCGACACCGTGGTCAAGCAGAGCTGCTCCGACCTCCACCTCACCGTCGGCCGCCCGCCGACGGTCCGACTTCATGGTGGCCTGCGGAACCTGCAGACCAAGACGCTGGAGAGCGACGACATGGTCGCGCTCATGAAGTCCGTGACCCCCGAGAAGAACCAGCAGGAACTTCAGGAGATGGGGTCCACCGACTTCGGTTTCGCCTACGGCGACGCCGCCCGTTTCCGTGTCTCGGTCTTCCGACAGCGTGGCGACATCGCGATGGTCCTTCGACTCATCCCGAACCGGCTGCTGACCTTCGAACAGATCGGTCTCCCCACGATCTGCAAGGAGCTGATCCGGCGTCCGCGTGGTCTGTTCATCGTGACCGGGCCGACGGGGTCGGGCAAGACGACGTCGCTCGCGACGATGCTCGACTACATCAACATGAACCTCGATCGGCACATCATCACGACCGAGG
>CAYZSH010000117.1:0-8192 GCA_964481025.1 uncultured Isosphaeraceae bacterium | reverse complement strand
TGTCACGTGAACGCGAGCGGCCAGTTCAACCAGAGCCTGCGCGGCACGCTCGATGAACTGCGGATCTTCCCCGGCCTCGCCAACTCGGCGCGACTGCTCGCCTATCCGTCGGCCGCAGTCTCGACCGATGCCGACGGCGATGGCGTTCCCGACGAGTGCGACGCGACGTGCGTCGGCGACCTCGACGGCTCGGGTGACGTCGATGGTGCCGATCTCGGACTCATGCTCGTCGAGTGGGGACTGACCGGCTCGGGTCTCTCCGCCGACCTCAACGACGACGGTGCCGTCAACGGCGCCGACCTCGGACTCCTCCTGGTGGCCTGGGGTGATTGCTGACCCTTCGGGGGCAGTGCACACCACGGGCAGGAACACGCGCCGCCGTCCCCTCGGGACGGCGGCGTCGTTTTCTTCGACTCGGCTTCGACGGGACGACCTCGGTAGCGTGGTCGCATGCAGGCCACCGCCGCGGATTCCGCCCGTTCATTCGACCTCGTGATCTGGGGTGCGACCGGCTACACCGGTCGGCTGGTCGCGATCGAGGCTGCGAACCACCTGGCGGGTCGTCGATGGGCGATCGCGGGGCGGTCTCGGGAACGGCTGGAGAACGTCCGGGCCGAGATCGCCACCATGGGAGGAACGGCCCCGGACATCGTGGTCGCATCGCTGGACGAGATCGAGTCGCTTCGCAGGATGACGGGGTCTGCTCGGGTCGTGCTGACGACCGTCGGGCCGTACGACCTTGTCGGCGAACCGCTGGTCGCGGCATGCATCGCGACCGGCACGCATCTGGCGGACATCACCGGCGAGGTGCCGTGGGTCCGCCGGATGCGTGCGACGTACGAGGACGCCGCCCGCGCGGCGGGCGTCCGCATCGTGTCGATGTGCGGGTACGACTCGATTCCGAGTGAACTCGGGGTGCGCCTGCTGCAGGACGTGGCGATCCGCGAGCATGGTCGCCCGGCGACCGAGGTCGAGATGGCGGTCGGTCCGATTCGCGGCGGCATCAGCGGAGGGACGATCGCGAGTGCGCTGAACATGCTGGCGAAGGCGGGGGATCCCGAGATCCGCGCCGGTCTTCGCGGCGCCGGAGCACTCTGCGTCACGCCGCCTCGGAATGTCGATCGACTCTCCGGCGAGCAGTGGGGCGTGCGGCGATCACGAGGTCTTCGTGAGTGGACCGGGCCGTTCTTCATGGCGGGCGTCAACGTCGCGGTCGTGCACCGCACGCACGAACTGCTGGGGCGACCGTGGGGCGAAGGCTTCCGCTATCGCGAGTCCGCTGCCGGAGGTCGTGGACTCGGCGGACTGCTGCACGCGCTGGTGCTCGCCGCAGGCACGCTCGCCATGGCGATGGTCCTCGTCGTCCCGCCGCTGCGGTGGATCGCTCGGCGGTGGTTCCTGCCGTCGCCCGGCGAGGGGCCGGATGCCGCCCGGCTTCGGGAAGGATTCGTCCGCCATCGCACCGTGTCCGTCGATCCGCCGGTGCTCGTCGAGGTCGAGGTCGACGTCGATCCGGGGTACGCGGCGACGGCTCGCATGTTGCTCGCGTCGGGGATGGCGCTCGTCGATGACGACATCGAGTCGTCGATCCCCGATGCGTTCTGCACACCGGGGGCGATCTTCGGACTCCGGCTGATTCCCCGGCTGAAGGCCATGGGCTTCCGATTCGAGCCTCGCGACGATCACACGTCGTCGTGACGTCGTTTCTCGGTCACCGGCTTGTCAGGGGGTCGAGTCGCATGCGCGTGACTTCGGTCGATTGCCCGGGGCGTGGCTTCGCGATGGGCGTCTGAACGAATCGCCCCTGCAATCTCGCGGGCGCGTCGAGGGTGATCGTGACCTCGCCGCGTCCGTCAGCCTCGATCGCCGCGCGGACCGCGTCGGGCACCTGTCGATCCGTGGTGATGCGACGCGAGAACTCGACCCGCAGGACGGCCCGGGTGGCCATGCCGATCGTGGACGCCTCGTCGTCGAAGGACGCGACGGTCCACGTCGCCTCGGTGGTGACGGGGAACGACTGGATCATGGTCGTGTCCCGGGTCATCCACGAGCCGCCGACGGCGAGTGGCTCATCGGGAAGCGTGGGCTGGCCAAGGGCGAGGATCGTCACCAGTCCCGACGCTTCGAAGTCCGCCCGTCGATCCGCCGCCGCGAGTCGCACGGTGGTGCCGGCGGGCAGCACGCCGGCGCTGCCGAGCGTCTGTGTGATCGCGGCGCCATCGATCTTCTGAAGCGCCTGGTTGGTGATGCGTTCGAACTGCAGGGCCTTCTCAAGGGCGGCGGGATCGGAGCCGCGGGCCCGATCGGATTCGCGAACGTCGGACGAGACGAGGTCATCCGTGGTCGGTTGGTCGCTCTTTCGTGGCGGAGCCTGACCGGGGCCTTCGCGCTCCGTGTCGATGTCCGAGTCAGGGGTGGAATCAGCGTCCTCGGTGGGTCGGACGCCGAAGAGTCGTGCAGCCGAGTCCATCACCCGCCAACGGATCTCAAGGGGATCTGTCGAGGATGAAGCACCCGCGCCTTCATTCGAGACGCGACTCACGCGGCCCTGAAGGGTGAAGAGCTTCTCGATCGGCGGCCGCATGAACCCGGCCAGTCGCACGTCGCCATCGGTGTCTTCGAGGCCGGGCGACTCGAGCGTGCTGGGAACGGTCCGAGTGCCGACCTGCACGACCTGAGGCTCATCGGCGGTCGGCCGCCAGCGAAGGACGACCGGCGTGCCCTCACCACGCGCGAGCACCACGACCTCGGGCCGACTCGAGCGAGCCGGAGGATCGAATCCGTGGATCACGCTGCCCGCGGAAGCCGGCGGTGGTGACGTCGTCAGCGCCGCGAGAACCGCGGTGATGACGAAGGACGGCATGGCGAAGCGCGTGGTCATGAGGGGATCCGTGGAGGGAAAGTCACGGTAGCCGACGTCACTGTGGTGGTCGAGCGGAATCCGTGCCTTCCCGGGCTGTGTCGTCTTCGGGCTCGTCGATCACCGGAATCTCGAAATCGACGACTCCGGCGGGAACCTCGTTCGGCGGCGTGAGTGAGGGATGGGTGGACACGAGCGCTCGCCACAATCGAGGATCGAGCGTGGTGGCGTCCAGGCGGATGCGGAAGGTCGACGGGCTGGTCGCGTCATCGTCTTCGCTTCGGTGGAACGGGACCGGCATGCCCGGGAGCAGATGCACGGTCTCCTTGGCCCCGATGGGACGTCGGACCTGCGATCGACGGTTGATCCTCGCGCCCGCCACCATCGCGTGGAGATCCGAGGCGACGTTCGGGTCTTCCGGCCAGATGGCCTGGTCGTTGCGGGGATTCGTCGCATCCAGCACGCTGAAGGTCGGTGTTCCCGCGGAGAGCAGGTCGCCGGGTGGCATGGCCAGCGAGATGCGGTACCAACCGCCCCGTTCCCTCGTGACCCAGCTGGAGCTGCGGAATCCATCGCCGATCCGCTCGAGCAGGTCCGGGTCGTTCGACCTGTCGGGCAGGGCGGGTGGTTCGGGGATCGTGATCTCGCCATGGAACTCGATCTCCCGACTCCCGAGCACCCGGTCGTCGTCGGCGATCAGTTCGAAGCGTCGGACAGCCTCGACCCGGTGCTCGCCCGGGGGAAGCGCAATCGAGTTCTTCAAGAGGGAGACCAGTTCCGACACCTTCTTGCTTCGGCGGTTCGCCACCCATGGCCATCCCGATCCCGAACTGCCGTCGATCGATGCCGAAGATGTTCCGACGCGCACGATGCCGTCCGAGCCCTCGATGCGAACCCTCGTGCCGGCGAGCGGTGGCGTGTCGAAGGGGCATTCCCACGACTGCAGCAGATGGAGCCCGTCCACCGAACATCCGGAACCCGCGACGATCTCGAGTTTCGGCCAGATCAGGTCGATGCCCGCCAGCTCCTCGTCGGAGACGGCCCCCTCGTCCCAGGCGAACAACAGGAAGGACCTGCCCCAGCGGCCGCCGTGACTCGTCCGATCAACCCGATCGAGGATCGGTTCCGCGACCGACCGGATCATGTCGACGTCGCCGGTGCCGTTGCAGGCGCCGAGTCGATGCGAGAGCGTCGCGTAGACCGCCTCCGTCCATCCGACCCCGTCACCATTCGATCGGGCGGCGAGCGGCGCCTCGATGTTCACCAGCCACCAGGTCGGCATGAAGAGGACGCGTCTGGAGTCGATGGCTGCCGTGACGAGTCCGATGAGAACGGCGAGCGTGCCGATCGCGTATCCGCCGCGGCGAAGTCGCCGTCGCCATCGGATGTCCGACTCGCCGGAGCCGCCGGTCACCACGTTTCCCGCGAGTCCGACGCCGCACTCGGGACAACGATGAGTGGTGTTCGGGGAGCCGCTCAGGTCGTACCCGCATCGGCCGCACCGGCGCCCGGATGTCGCGAGCGGGCGATGACCGGCGAGTGCCGCGGTCAGTCCGATGAACAGCACCGCCGCGGCGATGATCCAGAGCGTGTTCGGTTCCGGCATGGACGTGATCCTCGTCGACGGAAGCGAACGGATCAGGGGGTGGAAGTCTTGCGGCGAAGCTCGCGGACTCCCCAAAACTCAGCGTTTCGAGTGGCTTCCCCAGGGCACGACCGGCACCTCGACCTGGAATCTGCACGCGAGGACCGAGGGTATCCGGTCGCGCAGCCGGCCGAGAAGTTCATCGCCCTGGTCGATCGAGCGGAACAGGTCGCGATACTCGGACTCGGTGAAGGCCGTCGAGTCGAAATCGATCGTGACACGATCGCCGACCGAAAGGATGTTCGGAAGGGTCAGGCTGAGGACTCTGACATAGGAGGCACCCCAGCGTTCGTTGAGGATCGTGACGTCCCCAGCGCCCGGGAGGGGTTCGATGTAGGTCTCCTGTGGGACCTTGACCCGCAAGGGCCAACTGGTCGACGTCGAAGGGACGGTCATCACGAGCCTCGCCGGTCCGATCTCGGCACGATGCATCGAGTCCAGATCGACCACGAGGCGGGCCGTCGCGCCTTCCGGATTGGTCTCGACCGAGCCGGACTCCGCGAAGCGACGTCGAAGGCAATCGCATGCCTCGGCGGCCTCGGTCCTCGGAGGGAGGCCGTAGATGGTCACGTCGTGGGGACTCGCTTCGGTGGAGATGGTCGTGTAGAGCACTCTTGGACCGTCCGGAGAGGTCTCCCAGATGGCACTCAGTTGCAACTCCCACGAGAGTGGATGTCGCCCCGGTGGAAGCGTGACATCCTCGGGCGGCCTTACGGTGAAGTCGACCGCGTTGGACCAATCACTCGGTCTCGGCACCCATATCGAACCCAGCGTCTCCAACTCCCACGCGGGCTTGGTCGCTTGATCTCCCGCGGGGAACGTCACGTCACCGACGGTGACCGAGCGCACCGAGAGTTCGAAGGTGAGATCCTCCTTGTCGGCGGCATCCAGGTACCAGAAGGCCGCGCCCGGCTTGATGATCTGTCTGACGAGGATCTCATCGGTGGTCCAACGAGTCGAATCGGGGGCCATTCCCATCCGTCGGGCGTTCGCCAGGTTGGCCCCGGGTGTCGAGGGGCGGAAGTTCGGAGACGTCGCCAACTGATCGAGCGGGATCAGATCGCTGAGCCGCGCGACCCTGACGATGCCCCACTCGGAAGGACTCAGTCGCGATCCCGCAGCGTCCCATTCCAGAAGTCGTCCGGCGAGATCGGTCAATTCCTGATCCGAGATCGATCCCACATGTCCACGACGTCCGATCTCGGCGATCCATTGGCTCCGGAGTCCCCACATGCCCTCGTTGTCCAGGCGATCCCCTGGCAGGTCTCGCGTCCACGACGAGGCGGGAACGAGCAGCGCATCGACATTCAGCAACCACCAGTTCGACGCGATGCCGAATCGACCCGGATGGATCACCATCACGACCAGCAGGCCGGCGATGCCCGCGGCGACGCATCCACGGCCGAGAAGACGAACCGATCGTCGCAGGCCGCGTCGCGCGGCGGAACGCCTTCGGGCGACGAGTCGGATGTCGATGGGATGACCGCACTCGGCGCAGGACGTGGGCAGGACATCGGACCCGCGAAGATCGAAATCGCAGTGCGGGCAGAGTGGAACGTCACCCTGGCGGCGCCGGCGGGCGATCCTGGCGATCACGAGTCCCACGAGGATCAGCGCGATCGACCCGAACGTGATCGCGGTGAGGGACGGGCCCGGCGCGGTCTGGACCCTCGGCGTCCCCGACAACGATGTCTGCCCCGCCTCGAACCAGTGCTTCATGTTGACAGGCAGGAGGACGGCCCCTCCGGCCTGATCCGTCTCGCTCGGCGTGGGCATGTCTCTCGTCCGTCGAATCCCGCCAAAGGGCGGAGGCGTCTCTTCGTCAGAAGGGTGGCGTGGACCGGAAGGTCGCAGGCGAGCCGTGTCCCGGATGGACGATCGTCAGTCGCGAGGCGTGCAGGCAGAGCCGCGTCACCGACGATCGCCACGGCTCCGGCGCGTACAGATCGTCGCCGAGGATGACATGTCCGATCTCTTTGAGGTGCAGTCGAAGTTGATGGCTACGCCCGGTCCGCGGCATGAGTTCGACCCTGGCGATGGGAATTCGCGGATCGGCGTCCGGATGGGCCAGTCCGGCATCGAGGTCGCCGATCTCGCCGCGGCTGGTCACCCGCCAGCGGGTGAGGCTCGGCTTGCCGTGGACGTGGTCCACCATCTGGAGCGGGGGGTGATCGAGGTCCTTGCGGATCGGGAGGTCGATCTCGCCATCGTCCTCGGTGGGGTGCCCGGCGACCAGCGCGTGGTACGTCTTCTCGGTCTCCCGATCCTGGAACTGGCGGCTGAGCTCGCGGTGAGCCTCGGCGTCGAAGGCCATGACGATGACGCCGCTGGTGTCCCGGTCGAGTCGATGCACGATCCGGGCCCCGGGATGGGCGTCGGCGACCCGCTTGGCGAGGCAGTCGGCCTTCTCCGGGCCGATTCCCGGCACCGAGAGGAGCCCGGTCGGCTTGTCGAGCACGATCAGGCGGTCGTCGAGATGGAGAACGGGGGGCATCACGGCGGTCGATCGGTGGGGTGGTGGCGATAGACTACGCGGTTCGCCCCCGCGGGCCCGCCCGGCCCGTCTCTCGCCCCGGAGATCTCCATGCGTTTCTGGACGCCCCGCTGGTCGTCGCCGTGCTTCGCCACGCTCCTCGTGCTCGTTGTCGCGTCGGTCGGCCACGCCACGCCCCGTCAGGAATCCGGCGACTGGAGGACCGCGGAGGGCGCGATCCTCGTCGATCCGGTCCAGCTCACCTTTCCCGAGCGGTTCGTGAAGGCGGGCGAGTCATACTTCTCGCCCGATGGATCGAAGGTGATCTTCCAGGCGGTCGAGCAGCCGCCCGCGGGTCAGGACCCGGCCGACTTCTACGCGATGTTCGTCGCCGACACCGTGCGCGACGACGACGGACGCACCCGAGCGATCGAGAACGTGCGTCGGATCTCGCCCGAAGGCTCCGCGAACACCTGCGGCTGGTTCCACCCGGTCGATCCGAACATCGTGATCTTCGGCTCGACCGTCGAACCTCCGAAGGACGAGTCGGCGCCTGGCTACCAGCGAGGTACCGGCCGCTACCGCTGGCAATTCCCGCCCGAGATGCGGATCGTCGCGGTCGATCTCCGCAAGGCCGATGGCTCGATCGAATCGCTGGAGAACGTCGTCGGTGACGGGACGTCGTACGTCGCGGAAGGCAGCTTCTCGCCGGACGGTCGCCACCTGCTCTACACGTCGCTCGAGGCGGGGCAGGGCGACATCTTCGTGAAGGATCTGGCGACCGGCCGCATCGTGCATCTGGTCGCGGCCCCGGGTTACGACGGCGGCCCGTTCTTCTCACCGGACGGTCGACGCATCACGTACCGCAGCGATCGCTTCGGCAACAACCTGCTGCAGGTCTTCGTCTCGGAACTCGCCTTCGACGACGATGGCGGCATCACCGGCGTCGCGCGTGAACTTCAGGTGACCGACGACGAGCACGTCAACTGGTGTCCGTTCTGGCACCCCGATGGCAAGCACCTGCTCTACGCCACCAGTCGCGAGAGCCACCGCAACTACGAGGTGTTCATGGTCGATGCGGCCGCCGACCTCGACGCGACGCCCCCGACCGCGAAGTACGGCACAGGGCTTCGCCGCGTGACGTTCGCCCCCGGCGCCGACGTCCTTCCCGCGTTCAACGCGGACGGCACCGAGGTCATCTGGACCAGCAAGCG
>CAYZSH010000116.1:0-8206 GCA_964481025.1 uncultured Isosphaeraceae bacterium | reverse complement strand
TCGTCTTCATCGACGAGATCGACAAGATCGCGACCAGCGACGCCCGCAGCGGCGGTGATGTCAGTCGGCAGGGCGTGCAGCGAGACCTCCTGCCGATCGTCGAAGGTTCGACGGTCACCACCAAGCATGGCGCCGTCCGCACCGACGGCATCCTCTTCATCGCGGCCGGGGCGTTCCATCAGGCGAAGGTGGGCGACCTCATGCCCGAACTGCAGGGCCGGTTCCCGATCAGGGTGGAACTGTCGGGGCTGACCGCGGACGACTTCCGACGGATCCTCGTCGAACCCGAGGCGAACCTCGTGGATCAGCAGACCCGACTCCTCGAGACCGAAGGACTGCAGGTCGAGATCACCGACGACGCCATCGACGCACTGGCGCAGGCCGCCGCCGACGCCAACGAACGCATGGAGAACATCGGCGCCCGCCGCCTGATGACCGTGATCGAGCGGGTCTTCGAGGACGTCGCCTTCGACGCGCCCGAGCGTGCGACCCGCGGCGACACGACGCTCCGCGTGGACGCGCGGTTCGTGCGCGATCGGCTCGACCCGGTGCTCGCCGACGAGGACCTCGGCCGTTTCGTGCTCTGAACGATCACGACAGCGCGTTGTGCCGAGGGGGTGGGCCGATCACAATGCGCCGCATGTCCACCACCGAAAGACGTGTGGCGCTCGTCACCGGCGCCAGTGCCGGCATCGGCGCCGTGTTCGCCGAGCATCTCGCGGGTCGAGGTTTCGATCTCGTGCTGACCGCCCGACGGCTGGAGGCGCTCCGCGAGATCGCCGAACGTCTTCAATCGACTCACGGCATCAATTGCCGGGTCATCCCCGCGGATCTGGCCGATCCCGAATCGCCGCGCCGGATCAAGTACGAACTCGCGAGGGACGAGATCGACGTCGATGTGCTGGTGAACAACGCGGGGTACGGACTCCCGAAGCCGCTCGACGAGACGAACTGGCCGGAGGTGCACGACTTCATGGAAGTGATGGCGATCGCATGGCTGCACTTCATCCGGCTCTTCGCCCCGCCGATGGTCGAGCGCGGCTGGGGACGGATCGCGAACATCGCGTCGCTCGCCGCGTTCGCACCCGAGGTGGACGGCGCGCTGTACTCGGGCGTGAAGGCGCAGATGCTCACGACGAGTCGCGGACTGCATCGGCGATTTCGAGGCAGCGGCGTGCACTGCACCGCGATCTGCCCCGGCTTCACGTACTCCGAGTTTCACAAGCGACTCGGGATGCCGGACGTCGCCGACGGAATGCCGCGATGGATGTGGCAGTCCGCGGAGGCGGTGGTCGCGGAGGGCTGGGCTGGGTGCGAACGCAACCGACCCGTGGTCGTCACCGGCACCGCCAACAAGGTGATCCGAGGAATTCTGGCGGTGATTCCGACGCCGCTTGCCGAGCGACTCACGCCGAGATCGATCGAGAACATCCGTACCCGGAAGGCGACCGCCTCCGGTTGAACCGCCACGTTCGGAATCGAATGGGGCTCAGGCGGCCCAGCGTGACCAGAACGCGATGAAGGTCGGATCCTCGACCGACTGGAATCGCAGTCGGATGACGCGATCGGCGCCGACGATCCTGACCTCGATCCGCGCCGACTCGTCGGACTGACGCATCACGGTGGTCACGGTGTTGCTGCGAAGGCGCCGACGACCGGAGCCGGTCTCGAGCCAACCGTCGCCGACGAGCACCGACTCGCTGCCGTGCGGGTCGGGGCCGGGGTTCGCGGGCGCCGCCTCGGGAGCGAACCGTCGTCCGAGCAGCGGCACGGACGCCGCAGCGAGGAACCCGGCGGTGGCGACCGCCGATTCGGTCTTGATGAGAAGTCCGCCCGCCACCGCGACGACACCGCCACCGATCGAGGCCGCGATGATCCGTCGCCGCCAGGTCGAGGCGTGACCGCCGCCGGAACTGCGCGTCGGGCCCCAGTTGGTCTCCATGCGGATCGGACCCGCGGGAATCCCGGACTCGGGATCGCCGTCGGCGGCGTCATCGAGGGCGTGAACGAGGCGACTGTCGACGATGAGATCGATGCCGAGTCGATCGCGCATCGCCATCGCATGGTTCTCAAGTCCGCGACGGACGATGCCCGCGGCGGTGGCTGCGTGGTGACGCCGGGCGCCGGGGAGCACCGAGATGCTCCGGCGAAGCGAGGTCCACGTGTCGATGCAGGGATCGTCGGGGTCGAGCGGCACGCGAGCATCAAGGAACCGACCGAGATCCATGATGAGGGTCGCCGAGCCGCTCCGAGCCGCGACGTCGTCGAACTCACTGCAGAAGGGAGATCGCGAAACAGGTACCGCCACCGCCTTCACAGGCAGTGTGGATGCCGGACGAAGCCGGTTCAGAACATGGCCATCGGTCGGTGCCGCGATCGACATTCCCGTCCCTGTTCCCTCGTGGATCACGCCTCGGTGAGGAGACGGATCATTCCTTCGTTCCCGGACGGCTGGTCGAGCCCTTTGATCTCGACCGGTCGAACGGTTCTGAAACCCCTTGGCGGCGGACGTGATGCCCGCGAACGTCGAGACTTCCGAGTGTGAAACGTAGCCCGGGAACCAGCTCGGGCCAATCCCGCTGCCCGATAAATCTCGCGATCCGTGATCAGAAGCCAAACCTGTCGGTCTCTGGCGGCCCGAGAGGTTATCGGTCGGGCATGAGCGAGCCGTACAGACCGACCTCGGGCGATCGACCCGTCCAGGCCAGAAACTGAGCCTCGGCCTGCGCCACGAACATCGCGGTCCCATCCACGACGCGGGCCCCCCGATCCCGGGCGATCGCGAGCATCGGGGTCATCCGGGGGGTGTAGACGGTGTCCATCACGACCATCGAGTCGTCGAGGACGAGGTCGTCCGGGAGCACCGACTCATCGGGCGCCGAGCCCCCCGCCATCCCGACCGGCGTGGCGTTCACGAACGCGTGGAAGCACCCGCAGGCCAGTTCATCCATCGTGCGGCCGACCGAGATCCGGCCGTGGTCGCGGAGATCCCGCACCACGTTCTCGGAGCGGGTTCGCGTCCGGTTGAAGATCACGACCTCGGCGTCGCAGGCGAGGAGCCCCGCCGCCACCGCCCGAGAGACGCCGCCCGCCCCGATCACCGCCACGCGACGTCCCTTGAGAACCTCGGCCGCCGGTCGCGGAGTGGCCGCGTCGGGCTCGAATCCACGAGCCAGCGACTCGACCGCTGCGATCGCGTCGGTGTTGAGCACTCGCAGTCCGGAGACGGCGCCGTCGGCATCACGATCGACGACCAGCGTGTTCGCTGCGCCGATCCGCGCAACCAGCGGGTCGATCTCGGCACCGACGTCGCGTCCGAATCGCAGCAGGTTCTCCTTGTGCGGGAGCGTCACGCTGCAGCCGCCGAAGTCGAGCCGCCGGTGGTCGATGCACTCTCCGATCGTGGCCTTGAACGACTCCCAGCCCGGCGCCACCGGCATCGGGATGTACACCGCGTCGATGCCCGCCGCCGCGAAACCACGGTTGTGGACCCGCGGGCCGAGCGAGTGCCCGACCGGGTGCCCGACCACGCCGTAGACACGGGTACGCGGGCCGATGTCGTGAAAGCGGTACGTCTCGGCGAGATCCCGCACCGTCGGCTGGCCCGGCGCGGTCGTGGCGCCGTCGTCGGTGGCGGCGAAGGTCAGGAAGCCCCCGAACTTCGGGGCGAGGATGCGGGTCGGAAGTCCGTACTCGCCCATGCAGAGGCCGATCATCGGCTTCACCCGCTCGGCGACGAGGTCGAACATCTCCAGCGAGTCCCGCAGGCTGCGGGCCATGTACGCGACCTTCCCGACCGCACACGCATCGGTCGCGGCCATGTCGGCGATGCGGGAGATGAGGTTGGCGGGTCGACCCCCGAAGTCGTGACTGGAGAGGATCAGCCGCGTCGAGATGTCGCGGACCTGCGCCGCGTGATCGATCGCCAGCCGGACCTTCTGACGCAGGTTTGCGCTGCGGTTCCACGCCCCGAGCTCGAGGTCGATGTACGCGGGCGGATGGTCGCCGGTGCCGATCGCTTCCAGAATCGAGATGCGGGTCTGCTCGTCGCCTTGCCAGGTGCCGCCCTCCTCCTCGGCGCGGATCGTCGCGATGCACGGGGCCGGACTGTCGGCCAGCAGTCGCTTGATCGCGATGAGTCCGTCAGGGTCCTCGGCGAGCGCGTCGAGTCGCCACTCGATGATGCGGGCGCCGTCGGCGACCGCCCGGGCGGCCCGACCGATGGCCAGCGCCACATCCGCCGGCGAATCCACGAAGATCGAGACGCAGAGGAGACTCACGGCGGACAGTGTAGATCCGTCCACCTCCGCCAGCCTCGGACGGGACGAATCCCGGCTCGTCGATAGACTTCGCCCGATGCACGACCTCCCCAGCGAGATCCGGGATGCGATCGCCTTCCTCCGAGGCAACCTCTCCGGGCTCATCCGTTTCGACACCGAATACCTCCCGATTCGAGTGGTGGTCACGCCTGATGGCCGCCTGGCAGCCCCGGTCATGGAGTCGATGCTGCTCAGCACCGACTGCGCCCTCTACCTCCCCGAAGAGCCGCAGGACGGGGACGATTCGGTCATCCAGTTGATGGTGACGCTCGAGCGGTTCGAAGAATCCGGACCCGAGGGACGACTCGCCGACCGCTGGCGGATCTACCACGGTGAGCCCGAGGACGTCCGCTGGGCGACGATGGCGATCGACTTCTGCAAGTTCGGGGGATTCGCGTTCGACGGTGCCGCCTTGATGCAGGCCAACCCGCTCGCCGAGGCGGAAGCCGCCCTGTGCCGGGCGTTCAATCCCGCCCGCGAGGACGATCTTCGACGGGTCGCGATCCACGCGGCCGAGGTGGAACTGGAGGCTCCCCGGCTGGTCGGGGTCGATCCCCTCGGGTTCGACGTCCGCGGTCGCTTCCGCATCGCGCGGATCCCGGCCCCTCGGGTGCTGATCGACGCCGACGACGCCATCGCCGCCTTCGATGAACTTCTCGGCGCCGCCGGATGAGCGATCCCCGCGTCGTCGTCCTGCTCGACTGCGTCGGCGACACGCCGACGATCTTCGAAGGCAAGCTCGCCGATGCGGGCGTCGCCGCGACGGTCGAGATCGTGTCCGACGCGGCCGCGCTGAGCGCCGGCGACGTCCATGATCGCGTCCGCGGCGCCGCCGCCCTCGTCACGCCGCTCACGATCCGCGTGGACGCGGATCTTCTCGATGCCGCAGGGCCGAGTCTGAAAGTCGTCGCGAACTACGCGGTCGGGTACGACAACATCGATCTCGCCGCCTGCGCCGCCCGCGGCGTGACCGTCTGCAACGGGCCCCCGCCCATGACCGAGCCGACCGCGGACATCGCGTGGGCCCTCCTGCTCGGCGCCGCTCGCCGGGTGCGGGAAGGGCTCGATCTCGCCCGAAGCGGCGAGTGGCGAGGCTACGACGCCCAACTGCTCCTCGGGCATCGACTGACCGGTGGCACGTTGCTGATCGTCGGCGCGGGCCGGATCGGGGCCGCGGTCGCCCGCCGAAGCCTCGGATGGAACATGCGGGTCCTCTATACCGCCCGCACCCCGAAGCCCGGCATCGAGGCCGCCCCGATCAACGCGGTGCGGACCACCCTCGCCGACGGCCTCGCCGAGGCCGATGCGGTGGTCGTGACGACCGCCTTCACTCCCGAGACGCGACATCTCATCGACGCGACGGCGCTGGCTCGCATGAAGTCGTCCGCGGTGCTTGTGAACGTGAGCCGCGGCCCGGTCGTCGATGAACAGGCGCTTGCTCACGCCCTCGCCGACGGAACGATCTTCGCCGCCGGCCTCGACGTCTACGAACGCGAGCCGACGATCCACCCATCGCTCGTGAACCTGCCCAACGCGTTGCTCCTGCCGCACCTTGGCTCGAGCACGGTCGAGGACCGCACGGATCTGACCGCACTGTGTGCCGAGAACGTGGCCGCGGTGCTCTCCGGACGGACGCCGCCGTTTCAGGTCACGACCGGCTGAACCGAGCGGTCGCGCGGGGTCTTATCATGCCGTCCGGTCGGCGATCGCCGGGGTGGCGACGACCGCGAGTTCGGCATCCAGAGGAATCGACATGAACCAGAGCCTCAACAGCGCCATGATCGACGATGCGCAGGCGAAGGCAGCGCAGGCCTGCGCCGATCACTTCGGCGAACCTGGCTTCGACGACATCGACCAGCTGTACATCGATCAGCGGTACGACGGCTACACCGACGAGAACCAGGAGGTCTGGCAGACCCTCTACGACCGGCAGATGGCGTTCCTCGAGAGCCGTGCCTCGAACGTCTATCTCTCGGGTGCCCGGGCGATCAACCTCGTGCGGGACCACATCCCGTATCTCGAAGGCCCGAAGTCGATCAACCACTTCCTCAAGCAGTTGACCGGCTGGCAGAGCCGCGCCGTGCCGGGCTATCTCTCGCCGAAGGCGTTCTTCGCATGTCTCTCCCGGCGCGAGTTCCCGACCACGATCGTCATCCGCCCGAAGGAGTCGATCGACTACCTGCCCGAACCGGACATCTTCCACGACGTCTTCGGCCACGTGCCGCTCCACGCCGACCCGGTCTTCGCGGACTTCCTCCAGACCTACGGCAAGGCGGCGCTCACCGCGACCGATCCCGAGGACACCACGCGGCTCGCGCGGCTGTTCTGGTTCACGGTCGAGTTCGGACTGATTCGCGAGGATGATCGACTCAAGCTCTACGGCTCCGGCCTCATCTCCTCGCCCGGCGAGAGCAAGCACGCGTTGGAGAGCCCCGACGTCGATCGTCGTCCCTTCGACCTCGACACCGTGTGCGACACCGACTTCGAGATCGACCACTATCAGCCCATCCTCTACGTGCTCGACTCGTTCGAGCAGTTGCGGGACGCGATGAACGAGTACGCCCATCGCATCCTCGAGAAGCACGGCCAGACGGCCGGCGCCTGAGCTTCGTCCTTTCCGAACCTTCCCAACCTTCCCACCAGATCGAGTCACCGATGCCATCCAAGTCCGCGACGTTCCGCCGCCCCGAGATCGCCCTCTCCGAGTACGCCGCGCGGCGCGACAAAGCGATCGCGGCACTGAAGGGTGCCATCGGCCTCGTCTTCGCCGGCGAGTCCGACGCGTCGCTGCACGGCGCGTATCGCCCGCATCCGCACTTCGAGTACCTGACCGGCATCGTCGATGAACCGGGCGCGGTGCTGCTGCTCGATCCGACGGCCCCCGCCGGACGTCAGGCGACGCTCTTCCTGCGGCCGCTCGATCCCGAGGTCGAGAAGTGGGACGGGCTTCGTGACGAGATCGCGTCACCACTTCGACAGCGCTACGGGGTCGGCATCATCTTCCGGCTTCCGCGGCTCGGCCGCGTCATCGACGGCTGCATGAAGCGCACGCGGAAGTGTGCGTGTCTGCATCCGTTCGGCTGGCTCGGCCAGTCGGTCTCGCCCGATCTGTCGACCTTCCGCCAGCTCGCCGAGCGGTACACCGGCATCGAGATCGCCGACCGCACCGACGTCCTCGCGAAGATGCGAGCGGTGAAGAGCAAGGGTGAGCAGGCGATGGTCCGCGAGGCGGTCGAGATCAGCCGCGTCGCGTACGACACGATGTTCCGGACCGTCGCACCCGGCCAGACCGAATGGGACGTGATGGAGACGCTCGAACACGGCTACCGCGCGAACGGCAGCCGCGGCACCGGCTACAACACGATCGTCGGCTCGGGACTCAACGGCACGGTGCTGCACTACACCGCGAACAAGGCGCCGATCGCCGACGGGGACATGATCGTCATCGACTCGGGCGCGGACTACCGCGGCTACACCGCGGACGTCACCCGCACGATCCCCGCGAACGGGAAGTTCTCGCCCCGCCAGAAGGAGATCTACGAGCTGGTGCTCAAGGCGCTCGAAGCGTCGACGAAGGTCGTCAAGCCGGGCGTGACGTTCGACCAGATCGACAAGGCCTCCCGCGACATCATCACGAAGGCCGGATACGGCGACCGCTTCTTCCACGGGATCGGCCACCACATCGGCCTGGAAGTCCACGACATCACGCCTGAAGGTCCGCTGAAGGCAGGTGCGATCATCACGATCGAGCCCGGCATCTATCTGCCCGACGAGAACTTCGGCGTCCGCATCGAGGACGACATCCTCGTCACCAAGGATGGGCACGAGGTGCTCACCCGCCACATCCCGAAGTCGGTCCGAGCGATCGAGAACGCGATGGCGGACCG
>CAYZSH010000115.1:0-8214 GCA_964481025.1 uncultured Isosphaeraceae bacterium | reverse complement strand
CGCTTCGACCCCGACAGCCTCGCCGACCCGGCCCACCCGATCGACTGGTCGGCCCCGCAACCCGGCGTTCTCACCGTGACGCAGTACGAAGGCGGCTGGCAGAGCCTGCACGACCTCCCCGGTCGCACGCCCGTCGGCACCACCACCGCGGACCGCGTGGATGCGTCGTTCCGCAGCCGCGACGAACACTGCTGCCTCGTCTTCGAAGGATTCCTGCGAGTCCGCGAGACCGGGGTCCACACGCTCCGACTCGCCAGCGACGATGGCAGTCGGCTCTACCTCGACGGCGAGATGGTCATCGACAACGACGGCCTGCACGGCCGCATCGAGAAGACGCACCAGGCCCCGCTCAAGGCCGGCTGGCACCCGATCCGCGTCGAATGGTTCAACGCCACCGGCGGCCTCGACCTCTCCCTCGAACTCGAAGGCCCCGGCGTCCCGAGACGGGCGCTTCGCGCGGCTGATCTCGCGAGTGAGTGAAGTGTTCACCACGGAGGACACGGAGAGGCACGGAGGGCCACGGAGGGTTGGTTGGGATGGAGACGGCGTTTGCTGTGTTCACCACGGAGGACACGGAGAGGCACGGAGGGCCACGGAGGGTTGATTGGTATTGAGACGCGGGCGGTCGATGTTGGGCTTCGAGCGTATGGAGTCATCAGGCGGGGCCGTGATCAGACCATTTGAGGATCAACTGATCACAACGAGACGACGCGCCAAGTTCTCTCCCAACCACCATCCCATTCCCTCTCCGTGGCCCTCCGTGCTCACTCCGTGCTCTCCGTGGTAAACCCGTGGTAACCCCGTGGTGAAGAAGAAACCGGAAGACAAGAAGCGGCCGCCGAACCCGGTGTTGCTCAACCCGCCGCCGCCGTCGCAGCGTCATCTGCTGGCGGTGGACATGGGGTTGCGGACGGGGATTGCGGTGTATGGGCCGGATGGGCGGCTGAAGTCGTACCGGTCGAAGCACTTCGGCTCACTCGCGGAACTTCGCAAGGGCGTGCCGACGATCCTGAAGGAAGCCCCGCCGCTCGGGTGGATCTGGCTCGAGGGTGGCGGCGACATCGCCGAGGTGTGGGAGAAGCAGGCCGCGCACCGTGGCATCGAGTTTCGACAGGTGCATGCCGCGGCGTGGCGCGAAAGTCTGATGCTTCCGCGACAGCAGCGATCGGGTGAGATCGCCAAGCGGGAGGCTGACGGCCTCGCCCGGCGGGTCATCGCCTGGAGCGGCGCGCCGAAGCCGAAGGGCGACCTCCGTCACGACGCGGCCGAGGCGATCCTCCTCGGCATTCACGGAGCGATCGAAGTCAACCTGCTTGATCGCGTGCCGAAGATCTGAGACGGGGCATCGGCGAGCGTGGCAGTGGTAGAAGTACTCGTGGTGATGTTCGAGGACCGATTCGCTGGAGCTTCCGATGACCGCGTTTCCTGAGATCGAGCGTGTGCGTTTCGAGGGTCGAGAGACCGACAACCCGCTGTCGTTCCGCCGCTACGACCCCGACAAGGTGATCGCCGGCAAGTCGATGCGGGATCACCTCCGCTTCGCGAGCTGCTACTGGCACACCATGCGGAACGGTCTCGCCGACCCGTTCGGCGTCGGCACCGCGCAGATGCCGTGGGACGACGGCACCGAGTCGCTCGACAACGCGATCCGCCGGGTCGGCGTCTTCTTCGAGTTCCTCGAGAAGATCGACATCGATCTCTTCTGCTTCCACGACCGTGACATCGCACCCGAGGGCGCGACGGTCACCGAGAGCGAGCGGAACCTCGATCGCGTCGTCGAAGCCATCGAGAACGAGATGCAGCGCACGGGCAAGCGTCTTCTCTGGGGCACCGCGTGCCTGTTCACGCATCCGCGGTACGCGAGCGGCGCGGCGACGAGCCCCCGGGTCGAGGCGTTCTGCCACGCCGCGGCGCAGGTGAAGGCGGCGCTCGAAGCCACGCATCGACTCGGCGGCGAGGGCTACGTCTTCTGGGGCGGCCGCGAAGGCTACGGCTCGCTCATCAACACCGATCTCAAGCGCGAACGTCGACAACTCGCCCGCCTGCTGCACGCGGCCGTCGAGCACAAGCACAAGATCGGCTTCACCGGCCAGTTCTACATCGAGCCGAAGCCCAAGGAGCCGACCACGCACCAGTACGACTCCGACGTCGCGGCGTGCCTCGGCTTCCTGCGCGAGTTCGATCTGCTCGATCACTTCAAGATGAACATCGAGACGAACCACGCGTGGCTCGCCGGTCACACGATGGAACACGAGCTCGAGACCGCGATCGAGGCCGATGCCCTCGGATCGATCGACGCGAACATGGGCGAGTGGACCAACGGCTGGGACACCGACCACTTCCCGACCGATCCGCTGCTGTGTGCCAGGATCATGCGGTGCGTCCTGAAGATGGGCGGCTTCACGACCGGCGGTCTCAACTTCGACGCGAAGCGGCGACGTGAGAGCTTCGAGCCGGTCGATCTCTTTCACAGTCACATCGCCGGGATGGACGCGATGGCCCACGGACTGGAGATCGCCGCCGCGATCCAGGCCGACGGCCGACTCGATGCGTTCGTCCGCGACCGCTACGCCAGCTGGGACGGCGACCTCGGCCGACGCATCATGTCAGGGACCTGCTCGTTGGCGGATCTCCGCGACGAAGCGGAATCGCTCGGCGAAGTGCCGCTCGAAAGCGGGCGGCAGGAAATGCTCGAGAACCTCTTCAACCGGTTCCTGTGATGCGCTGGTTACCACGGAGAGCACGGAGAAGCACGGAGGGCCACGGAGTGGGGGCAGGGGAGGACATCGCTTCGTTGAAGTGTCTTGCGTGGTCGTTGGCCTTGCAGCACGGTTCTCCTCCCCCGCGTGCGGAGCAGGCGGAGGGGGAAGCGCCGATGGCTCACCGGCGACGACGTCGTTCGATGACGGGTCGGATCCTGCCGATGGCCCTCGCACTGATTGCCACCCTCTTCCTCCCCTCCGTGGCCCTCCGTGCTTCTCCGTGCACTCCGTGGTCTCTGATCGAAGTCCCCCAGCTCACCCCCGAGCAACTCGAATCGGGCGCCACCGACATCGTGCTCGGCGTCGTCGAGTCGCGCGCGATCGACGAGTCGGACGAGGGTGGGTACCGCGAGCGGCGATTCACCTTCCAGGTTCGCGTCGAAGAGACGCTCAAGGGTGAGCTCGAGCGTGGGGCCGTGATCCCGGTCACCGCGTGGACGCGTCTCTGGGTCGGCCCCGGCGAACAGCCCCCCGGTTCGAACGGTCACGCGCCGCTTCCTCTTGACGGTGAACTCGCTCGGTTCTTCCTCGGCGCTGAAGACGATGCGTTCGCCGTCGTCCTTCCCAACGGCGTCGAACTCGGCGGCGGCGCTGATGCGAGCGACCCGGTGCGGTGGGGCGATCCGCCGCGGATCATCGAGACGGACACGACGGAGACGACACCTCCGACGAAGGACCCCTTCGGCTGGGACGTCATGCTGCTGCTGCTGGCGGCCCCGATCCTGATCGGTTCCTTCCGTCAGCGGGGCAAGGCGCGGTGGATCCTGCTGGGCATCTCGACGCTCCTCATGTCCGGCGCGGCACTGATCGTGCTCCTCTGAGCCGGGCACCACAAGCGCTGCTGGACGTCGGCGATACTCAAAGACGACGATTTTCTGACCCCATGGCGATACCCTCCCGCCAGTGTGTGTGGACGGGACGGTGTCGCCGCGTGGCGGACGTCCTGCGACGCGGATGCTGGACGAGCACGGCAGCCATGAGCCGGAAATGACTCATCTCAACAAGGAGCCAACCATGAATCTCGTGACGTGGACGTCGGCGGTACTCGCGACCTGCACCTTCCTCACCGGATGTGCCAACCGGCCGGACATTCGCGAAGAGGTGCTGGACACGGTGATCTCGAACGCCGGATGGCGCTACGAGACTCTGGGAGACTGGGACATCGCCTTCTGCCTGAATCGCTCGACGGCGTTTCCCGACAAGGCGGACCTCCAGCTGATCTTGATCGACCCCGACGACGACGGGGCGGACGATCGATACGGCTACCGATTCGGACCGGAGATGAACGCGACGTTCGGTGTGGGTCCGATCGACACCGCCGAACTGAAGGACGTTGACGCACCCCGTCGGGAACTTGAAACCCAGATGGCGAACATCGAGGAGCGAACCGTCGGTGACTGGCTGACGATCCACGCGGAAGCGACGCCACTGGACGACGGGCAGTTGAAGGTCGAGATCAGGTTCGAGGCAATCGCCAACGGCGCACCCATTCCAGGACGTGCCAGAACGAGCCGAACAATGATCTTCGATACCCACGGCGACGTCACCGACGAGCGGCGATGAGAAGGGTTGAGCAGCCATGCCCAACCTGGCGCAGCACCCGGCGCGGCAACTCGGTGGGCCTCGTTCACGGTCAGCAGCGACGTCGGATCGAACGCTCCAGATCGTGGACCCGAACTCGCTCGGTTCTTCCTGACCGCCGAGCGTGAGGCGTTCGCGGTCGTCCTTCCCAACGGCGTCGAACTCGGTGGCGGTGCAGATCCACTCGACCCCGAGCGGCGCGGTGATCCGCCAGCAACCGCCACCGTTCCGCCAGATGCGAGCGAGTCGGCAGCGCCGATTCAGAAGGACCCCTTCGGCTGGGACGTGATTCTGCTGCTCTTGGCAGCCCCGATTCTGATCGGTTCCTTCCGTCAGACCGGAGAGGCACGGTGGATCCTGTTGGGAGTTGCCATACTGCTCATGTGCGGCGCCGCAGCGGTGGTGCTGATCTGACCTGAGTTCCCGACGGAAGATGGACATGCCCCGCGTTCTGCAAGCGATCACGCTCTCACTCGTGCTCCCGCTCATGATGTTGGTTGCCGGATGCCAGTCCGGACCCACGCTCCGAGAGGTGCTTCCGGGCTCCAAGCCGTTCAAGATCGATCGCTGGGAGGTCGCGATCCTTGCCACCCGACCGGCGGGAACGACGGATCGCGTCCAGCTGGACGTCGCGGTGCAGGAAGTCGATGCCCTCGGCCTGCCCGACGGCCATGGCATCGAGAGCGGCCGCGAGACGCTCACCGTCGGCCGACCCAAGGTCTGGGACCGCGTCGCCGCGACCGACGATCGATCGCTGCAGATCGTCGTGCCGGTCTGCCGACGATCCGGGGATGACATTGTGGTGGAACTGAATGTGGTCGCGTCCGAACAGGGAAAGGTCGTGGCCACCCGCCCGCTCGAGTTCAAGGTTCGCTGACGCCGGACGGGATGCGTCGGCTCGAGATCCGACTGACCCGTTGGACAAAGGAGTCCAGAGTGACGATTCACCGTGCGCTTGTCGCCGCGCTCGCCGCGGCAACCCTGTTGTCCGGATGCTCGACCCCGAGGCCCGACATCCACACCCTGACCCTCGATGACGGAACCAACCCGACCGACGCGGGATGGCGTTTCGAGACGCTCGGTGGCTGGGAGATCGCCTTCGATCTTCGCCGCTCGATCGAGCAGCCCACCATGGCCGAACTGCAGGCAGTCGTGATCGATCCGATGCAGAAGGGCACCGACTCGACCGACACGGTGTTCAACCGATTCGCTGCCAACTACGAGGCCAGCCTCGGCGTCGGCTCGGCGGCGGTCGAGTCCCTGACCGACTCGAAGGACATCGAGTACATGCGGTCCTCGCGGCGGATGTCCGGCGAGGACGCGAGCGGCGTGCAGGCCTTCGCACGCACTCGCTCGGGCGAATGGCTGCTGATCCACGCCGAGGCCAACACCGTCGATGACGGTCGGCTGGTCGTGAGCCTCGAGTTCGAGGCGGTCCGCAACGGCCGACCCATCGAAGGTCGAGCCAAGGCCGGGTATCACGTGGTGTTCGACGGCGGCGGCGCGGTCGCCAGCTGGACGCCCCGCGACGACTACTGAAGCCGACGCGTGAGCCATGAAGACACGCCCGCCCGTCTCACTGGAGACGGGCGGGCGTCTTCATGCATGGGGCCGGTGATCACTCGGCGACGGACGGGACGACTCGTCGCACGATCCGGAGCTCCCCGAGATCGAGCAGTCGGTCGATTCGAATCCGACCGACGACGATCATGGTGTCGCCGATGCCCGCGGTCGAGAGACCCTCGACCTCGACTCCGAGACGTCGAAGCGCCACCCGGACCGCCGCGGCGTCGGTACCGGTGACGAGCATCGTCACCGCGACGGTGCCGTCGTCGACGAGCGGTCGGCCGTCGAGTCCACGACCATCGAGGCCGGGCACCTCGTCGATCGTCGCGCCGAGCGCGATCATGAGCAGACGTCGATCCAGGGTGCGGATCAGTCGATCGAGATCGCGGGTCCGGGTCGGTGTCGGCGGCGGCACGATCTCTCCGGTGTCGGGCACCGCTTCGTCCATCGACATCCGTGCCACCATGCGGTGATCGACGTCATCGGCCTCCTCGGCGTCGATCGCCGAAGAGTCGGCGAGCCCGTCAAAGGCCCGCGCTTCAGCACCGGCAGCGTCCCGCTTCAGCGACTCCGCCTCGCGCTGCTCCAACCGCTCGGTCGAGGCGGTGGGCCGGGGTGGAGGCATCGCACCGGCGGACCGCGTCGCCGTCCCCGGAGGCCCGCCGGAGCCCTGCCCGCCGCCGCCACCGGGACCGGACGCGCCGCTTCTGAAGCCGCCGCCACCGCCACCACCGCCACCGAACGCGCCACCTCGACCGAATCCGCCGCCGCTCGGATCGGGGGTGGCGGTGTTCGTCACCAACCCGCGAGCGCGACCATCCATGCGTCGCTTGCCGGCGACGCCGCCGGAAGCCGGCGCTCCGGGAGCCGCCATCTTGTTCGAAGCCAATCCTGGATCGACCGCGGCGCCCAGTGAGAGTGTCGCGGTCTCGTCTTCGGCGAACGCATCCACCGCGTCCGCATCGGCGTCGGCGTACCAACGGGTCCTCGCATCGACCGGCGCCTCGATCGGACGCCCGGCGATCGACTCGACCCGGTCTCGCACCACCTGAGGACAGTCGGGACCGAAGAAGCCTTCCCAGTTCGTACCTTCTGGAAGTTCGATCGGCACCGTGACGAGCATCGGGCGACCGCCGACGACGACCCGTGACTTCTCGACCGCGACGAAACTCGTGAAGGGCGTGACCAGGTCGTACGCCTCGCCGTATCGCACGACCTCCGCCTTCACCTCCGGCGGCGTCGAGCCGTTCTGAACCGCGGCGAGATGCGGATCGAGGATCGCATCGACCTTCGCGCGGCCCCAGAGCGTCGCGATCGCGGCGTGATCGGGGGCGTCGTTGGCGAACGTCACCGGAATGCGACGCTCGTACCGCCCGGCCCCGGTGTTGCCGGAGATGACGACCGTGCCCGCGACCGGTCCGCCGGTCGGCGGCGCGTATCGGGCGTGCAGCAGGATCGGCTTCGCGTCGTAGAGATCGGGCAGCAGCCCCGCGGGGTTCATCGGCAGGATGTCGAACGCCGCGACGCCCTCGACCTTGACTTCGATGTCGGTCAGCACCGGGGTCTCGATGCGCTTCGCAAGCGTCTCGACGACCTCGTCGGCACCGTCGGCGAGCAGCACGTAGTCGACCGCACCGCGGCCGTGTCGCGCCATCTCGTCGAGCAGGTAGCGGTTCACACTGTTGCCGATGCCGAGCGAGAAGACCCGGGTCGATCGGGCGTTGTCGCGCACCGCCTGGATGATCGCCTGATCGTTGCCGACGTAGCCGTCGGTGAAGAACATCACGATCCGCATCGGCGGCGCGACGGTCGATTCGACGAAGCTCGCCTGCGCGACCTCGAACCGCCGCTCGCCATCCTGCGTGAGCCAGCGACCATGAAGCTCGACGCTCGGATCGGCGTCCTTCATGGTCGGTAGTGCGACCGGCAACGTCATCGGCAGACGAAGGCCGTCGCGAACCACGAGCCACGTCCGACCGTCGGCGGTCGAGATCGACGAGTACGTCGCGGCGATCGTCACCATGCGACCGTCGGCGGGCAGGTTCGCGAGGTCGACCGGACCGGGCAGCGAGCCGCCGTCCTGTCGGAGCGCCTGCTCGATCGCGGCCATCATCTCGGTGCCGCCGCCGCCTTCAAGACCGTCGATGAATCGCTGTGCGGCGGCACGGTTGTCGGCCGACGCGGGTCGCGGCTCGGGCCAGAGCACCTGCGTGCGACCCGCGAAGGTGATGACGTTGAAGGTGTCGTTCGGCCGCATCGCGTCGATCGCCTTCTGCACGACCGCCTTCGACTTCTCGATCGGGAA
>CAYZSH010000114.1:0-8215 GCA_964481025.1 uncultured Isosphaeraceae bacterium | reverse complement strand
CGCTGCCTCGACGTGACCCGCGCTCGCGAGCGCCTCGGCTGGCAGGCGGAGGTGCCCTTCGAGGAGGGTCTGCGCCGCACGATCGAGTGGTGGCGATCCGCAGCCGGTGCCCCGAAGGCGTGAGGCCAGAGCCGTGCGAGTCGTCTTCCTGAACCAGACCTTCCACCCCGACGTCGCGGCGACCGCGCAGCACGCGTTCGACCTCGCGCAGGATCTCGTGGCGCACGGCCACGAGGTGCATGCGATCGCCTCGCGATCGCTGTATGGGGAACGTGGAGCGACGCTCCCCGCCGAGGAGGTGGTCGATGGCATCCAGGTGCACCGGGTGGGCCAGAGCCTCTTCGGCAAGGCGGGGCTCGCGGCGCGGATCCTCGACTTCGTCTCGTTCTACGTCGCCGCAGGCCGCCGGCTTCGCGCGATTCCACGACCCGACGTCGTGGTCTGCCTCACCACACCTCCGTTCATCGCTCGAACCGCACTTCGCCTGCGGTCGCGAACCGGCGCGAAGGTGGTCTTGTGGTCGATGGACCTCTATCCGGACCTGCCGATCGCATGCGGCATGATGAGCCGATGGCATCCGGCTGCGATCGCGGGCCGGTTTCTCGATCGACGCTGCCTGCGCGGCGCCGATGCGATCGTGGCCCTGGGACGCTGCATGCGGGATCGCCTGGTCGCCAAGGGCGCCGATCCGGCGAAGGTCGAGGTCATCGGGGTCTGGAGCGACGAGCAGGAGATCCGACCCGGCTCGAGAGAGGGCAATGCCTTTCGAGAGGCGTGGGCGGTCGGCGACCGGATGCTCGTCATGTACTCGGGCAACTTCGGCCTCGGGCACGACGTCGAGACCTTTCTCGACGCGGCCGAAGCCCTCCGAGACGACGACCGGGTCCGCTTCGCCTTCGTCGGTGGAGGCAAGCGGAAGTCCGAGGTGGAGCGACGCGTGCAGGAACGCGGCCTCGCCAACTGCGTGCTGGCGCCCTATCAGCCTCGGGAGAAACTCGGCGAACTCGTCGGCGCCGGCGACGTGCACCTCGTCTCCCTTCGCCGGGGCGTGGAGGGCATCATGGTCCCGAGCAAGTTCTATGGGGTGCTCGCCGCTTCGAAGCCGGCGATCTACATCGGAAGCCGCGAGGGGGAGATCGCCCGCACGATCGAGGAGGAGCGATGCGGCTCGGTGATCGAGCCCGGCGACGCCGCGGGCCTCGCCGAGATCCTGCGCCGCTACGCGGAGAATCCGCAGCGCCGGGCCGACGAGGGCGAGCGCGGCCGAAGATCGCTCGTCGAGCGGCACTCCCGACGCGTCCGTTGCGAGGCATGGCGGACGCTCCTCGAATCCATGGCGAACGACTCGGAGCCTCGGGCATGAGCAGCCTCGTCAAGTACGTCTTCATCCAGAACGATCCCTTCTATCTGCCGAAGGTCCTCGACAAGTACCTGCGGGAGTTCGCCGACTCCACCGCGGGGGTGAACATCCAGTCCGTGGCGCAGGGGAAGCGCACCGTCGTCCAGACGGCGATGGATCTCTGCCGGCTCTACGGGCCCGGCTACTTCGCCTGGAAGTTCCGTCGCTACGCGTCCGCGAAGATCAAGGCGAAGGTCGTCAACGACATGCTCGGGTCGACCCGGACCTGCCACTCCGTGAAGGCGGTGGCGCGGAAGTACTCGGTCTCGGTCACCGAGGCGGTGGATGTCAACAGCGAGCAGTTCCTCGCGGAGCTTCGTCGCCTCGGCGTCCAGCTGATCGTCTCGATCTCCGGGACACAGCTCTACCGGAAGCCGCTTCGCGAGCAGACCTCGCACGGCATCGTGAACTGCCATGGGGCGCTCCTTCCCCGTTATCGAGGCCTCATGCCGAGCTTCTGGACGCTCGCCAACGGAGAGTCGGAGGGCGGCGTGACCGTGCACTTCGTCGACGAGAAGCTCGACAACGGGCCGATCGTCGTCCAGCGCCGCTATCGCATCCACGCGCACGACTCGCTCGAGGAGATCATGGCCCGTTCGAAGGATCTCGCAGCGGAGGCGATCATCGACGCGGTGCGGCTCATCGAGGCCGGCGATCCGCCCATGCTGCCCAACGACGCCTCGCAGGCCACGCACTTCTCGATGCCGGCGCGAGAGGATGTCCGTCGCTTCCTCGCCAACGGACACCGCTTCCGCTGAAGCATCCATGCCGAACCTCGACGACAGGCCCGTGCACGCGCTCAGCTTCGACATCGAGGACTGGTTCCACATGGTCGAGATCCCGGGCCTCGACGATCCGTCGGAGTGGCCGAACCTGCCCTCGCTCGTCGAGCGCCGCACCGAGGAGATCCTCGATGTGTGCCGAGAGGCGGGGGTCCGGGCGACCTTCTTCATCCTGGGATGGATCGCAGAGCGTCATCCTCGACTGGTCGCGGCGATCGCGGCGGAGGGCCACGAGCTCGGCTCGCACTCGCACTGGCATCGGGCCGTGTACGAGATGACGCCCGAGTCGTTCCAGCGCGATCTCGAAGACTCGATCGCCGCCATCGAGTCCGCAGCGGGCCGCGCCCCGACCTGCTTTCGCGCTCCAAGCTTCTCGATCAAGCCTGGATCGGAGTGGGCCTTCGACGCGATCGCCGAGAGCGGGCTCCGCTTCGACGCGAGCCTCTTCCCCGCGCGACGCGGACACGGCGGCTATCCGTGCCCGGATCACCCCCACATGGTGGTGTCGCCACGCGGCGTGCGCCTTCCCGAGCTGCCGATGAGCACCATGTCCGTCGCCGGCGCAAGGCTCTGCTTCTCCGGCGGCGGCTATCTCCGGCTGCTCCCGCTCGCGATGATCCGCCGCGGATTCCGGCAATGCGAGCGTGAGAAGCGCCCCGCGGTCGTCTACCTGCATCCACGCGACTTCGCCCCGGACTGCCCACGCTGCCCGATGCCGGCACATCGTCGCTTCAAGGGGTATGTCGGACTGGCAACCACGAGATGGAAGATGGCCGCGCTGCTCCAAGAGTTTCGATTCGCCACCTGCGGCGAGACCATGGGATTGTGGCCATGATCGGCGCAATCATCGTTCACGACGCCTGTGAAGCATCCCTGCGCAAGTCGATCGCCAGCGCCATCACGATTACCCGCCATGTCGTCGTGTGCCCTGTGGGCGAATGTTCGATCGGTGACCACTTCCCCGACGTCCGAGTCGCTTCGGCTGCTCAAGCGGAGGCACTGCTTCCAGACGACGTCGATCTGGTGATCACCCTTCGCTCCGGCGAGAGATGCTCGCCCGCCCTTGCGGGCGAGATGTCCCGGCTTCGTGCCGCTCACTCCGTGAGTGGCTGGAAGGTGCCGCTGGGACTCGAGTTTCTTGGCGGCACCGTTCGCTCAGCGCCGGAACTCCCGCCTCCGGAAGTTCGGATCTTTCGCCGCAGCCTCGCGCGCCTCGATCATCAGGGTCGAGTCTGCGGCCTCCGAGGCGATATCGGGCGGTGCCGTGCATGCATCGTGCTGCCTCCTAGTTCGCTCGAAGAGATGATCGATCGATTCAATCGCGCGATCATTGAGCAGACGCCGCGGCCAGCGCAGGGGCTAATGGCCCGCTTGATTCGACTCGGAACGTGGCGAGATGGTTGGCTCGGGCTCACCTTCGCTCGCTTCGCGGCAGACTGGGCGATGATCCAACGGCTTCATCGGTCTTCATCGGCTCGGCCTCGCCTGAGGCCACGCCCATACGCGACGGGCGCCCTTCGCGGAGATCTGCCGGTGACGGTGATCATCCCTGTTCGCAACGAGGAGAGGAACCTCGAAGCATGCCTGCCGAGGCTGGATCGCTTCGCTCGTGTGATCGTCGCCGACTCCGCAAGCACGGATCGCACGAGAGAGGTCTCGATCCGCGGAGGTGCCGAACTGATCGACTTCTCCTGGAACGGGCGGTTCCCAAAGAAACGCAACTGGGTGCTGAGAAACGTTCGGATCGACACGCCCTGGATCCTGTTTCTCGATGCAGACGAATATGTCACTCCCGAGTTCTGCGACGAGCTGGCCCGGACTCTTCCGGCCACCACCCACGACGGGTTCTGGCTCGCGTTTCGAAACCACTTCATGGGTCGCTACCTCCGGCATGGCGAGCCGTTCAGGAAGCTCGCGCTGATCCGGCTCGGCGCGGGCGAGTACGAGCGGATCGACGAGGAGACCTGGAGCCATCTGGACATGGAGGTGCATGAGCATCCCGTGGTGACCGGAACCACAGGCTCGATCGAGTCGCCGATCGATCACGACGACTACAAGGGCCTTCAGTCCTACATTTCGAAGCACAACGCCTACTCGACCTGGGAAGCTCATCGATTTCGGCGGCTTCAGCGCGACCGCACGAGCCTCGGCGCTCACTTCACGGCCCGGCAACGGCTGAAGTACCGCCTCTTGAGGACCTCGTGGTTCTCGCGGCTGCACTTTCTCTACTTCTACCTGGCGCGAGGAGGATTCCTGGATGGAGCGTCGGGAAAGGCCTTCGCGTCACTGAAGCGCGTCTACTTCTCGCATATCCGCCTGAAGATCCTCGAGCTCGAGACTCGAGAAAGTCAGACCGACGCTTCGGCTAGCCGCTGACGTACACCGATGTTCCTTGCGGGATTGCCTGCCACGATGGTCCACGGGTCGACGTCCTTTGTGACCACCGCCCCGGCTCCAACCACCGCGCCCTCGCCCAGTCTGACACCGGGCAGCAGCAGCGACTTTGCGCCGACGAAGCACTCGGCGCCGATCTCGATGACTCCCACCATGAGGGGAAGGTCCGCGATCGAGAGATCGTGGGTGCCTCCGCAGAGGTAGACGTGCTGTGCCACCGTCGCGCGGCGTCGCACGATGCACCGCCCGAGGTTGTAGATCTCGGTTCGCGGCCCGATGCAGCATCGATCCTCGAGCTCGAGTTGCCATGGGATCTTGATGATCGCGCTCGGATGGACGAATGGACGTCCGGAGACACGGGCCCCAAACGCCCGAAGGATCAGGTTTCTCCACCGCTTCGCCGACTTCGGAGTCCATCGGCAAAGAAGCAGCCAGGCAACTGTGAACAGCAGCATCCCTGCCCGCGCCCTGACCGACCAGGACGATGCGAAGCGACTGGCCTGCGCCCGCGTCTCGAGCTTCTCGCGAGAGTGGCCGGTCATCGTTGTTCCCGCCGACGATCCCGCAACAACTCCTGGAAGTCCATCAAGTACCGCTCCGCGAGGGATGGGTAGGAGAACTCCTTGACCTTGCGAATGGCGTTCTCCCGCAAACGCCGCCGTTCCGCCGGATCGTCTACGAGCAGCCCGATGGCCGACGTCAGCTCGGCCACCGGATCGCCACTCCTTCTTCTGAAGATCAGACCCGTCTCGCCCGGAACGAGGTACTCCTCGAACTGCGGCAAATCGCTCACGATCACCGGCAGGCCGATCGACATGGCCTCGAGCGGCGCTACCGGGCTTGCCTCCCCGAAGAACGCTACCGATGGATAGATGTAGACGTCTGCCTCGGCCAGCGTGTCGGCCAGGTCCCGGGGAGAGGACAAGGGGCGCCCGATCTCGAGATCGGCGTCACCGGCAAGACTGCGGAGTCTGCGGATGTAGGCGGAACCTCCGCCTCCAACGGCAACCTCCTGGGGTCCGACCAGACGCAGTCGGAGCCACGGTCTCGACCGTCGGAGACGTCGCCATGCCTGCACAAGCAGATCAAGGCCCTTCTCCGGATGGATCCGCCCGGTGTAGAGAAGAAGTTTCGCGGGGCCATCGGGGTTCGCCATCGCTCGCTCGCGATAGACCTCGAGGTCAACCGGATTGCCGATGACCCTGATCTTCGGGGTCAGCGACGGTTGCTGGTGGGAGATCTGCTGGGAGATGGCTCTCGAGACCGTGCTGATCCTCGCCGCACGGCCGTACAGCCACATCTGCCGCTTCGGAAATCGCTGGACATGAACATTCACCATTCCCCAGTCGCCGCTCCGTCTCCCCAGTATCACGGGCAGCCAGAAGCAGTTCGTGATGGTGATGTCGGCTGGAGGCAGAATCCTCGAGACGCGCCTCGAGTAGCGAATGTCCCTCAGCAGGTCGAGATAGATCCAGCCGCTCCGCGTCTCGCCGGGAACCTCGACGAGACGCGGGTTGCCGGGATCGGTCGCTTCGCCTCCGGCCGAACTTGCCCTCGCAATCACGGTGACCTCATGACCTCGCTCGATGAACTCGCGCCCGAGACTCCACCAGACCTTCTCCACCGCTCCCGTCAGCGCAGGAGGTGGCGGCAGGAACGGACCGAGCACGATGTTGATCCGGAGCGAAGCGTCGTGCCCGTCGCCCACCGAGGATCTCGCAAGTTCCGCGAAGTCCAGCAGGTACCTGTCCGCGACCGCCTCGTAGTCGAAGTGGCGGGCCATTCGCACGCCGGAAGCCCGCATCGCCTCGTATCGATCCGGATCACGGTCCAGAAGTTCGATCGCCTCCGCAAGACGCGCCTCGGCACCGCCTTCGAGACAAGGAACCACGACGCCGTTCTCTCCGTCCACGACGAAGTCGCGAAAGACGTCGAGTTCGCTGACAACCGGCGGAACGCCCGCCGACATCGCCTCAAGTGGCGCGATGCCGAATGCCTCGCCATCCTTCGCAAGCGATGGATAGACGTAGTAGCGGCAGGAGCGAATCGCATCGGCAAGCTCCCGCTCACCGCGGATCGACCCCGGAAACACCACCGCTTCCGCGGTTCCTGCAGCGTCGAGAATCTTCCTTCGATACGCCTCGCCGCCGCCTCCACGTCGGGTGGAGAGTTCCCCCACTGCCCTCAGGCGCCAGCGGGGATCCCTTTCCCGCAGCAAGCGGACCGCCCCCGCCAGCACATGCAGCCCCTTCTCGGGATGGATTCGACCCGTGTAGCAAATGGTTCTCTCATCGCCCTTCCGCTCGGAAGGGCGGAACACGTCGACGTCCACGGGGTTGTTGACGTAGCGGACGCGGGCCTGGCCGTCAGCCAGTTCGGCCGCGATGAGATCAGCCATGTGCCGGGAAACCGTGCTGATCCTCTTGGCATGCCGATAGAGCCACAACTGGCCCTTCGGGACACGAGCCACGTGAACATTCAATGCGCCCCATCTGCCCTTGCCGCGAAGCAGGGCTGGAAGCCAGAAGCAGTTGGTGATTGTGACATCTGCTTCCGGGAGCACCCTTCGTGCCCGAAGGCTGTAGGGCAGGTCTCGGATCAGATCGATGTAGATGGATCCGCTGCGATCCGCCCCCTTCACCCGGATCCATCTCACTCCGTCGATGAACTCGTCGCGAGGCAGATCTGGATGATCCCGACAGATCACCGTGACCTCGTGACCTCTCGCCGCGAAGATCCGAGCCTTTCGGCTCCATCGCTTCTCCACCGCCCCGGCCGGCGCGGGAGGAGGAGAGAGAAAGGGTCCGAGGACGATCGTGATGCGCATCGCAGATCCGACCCGTGACGACCGCAGAAGGCGCGGCGGCGATCCCCCCCTCCGAACCGATACTATCGGTCGATTCCGCCGTGTTAATCGGTGGATCTTGTCGTTTCCCAGAGCCAACGCATGCATGGATCCACGCTAAGACGATCGCTTCGACTTGCCGGACATCTGCTCGCGCATCCCACTTCGGTTCCCCGGTGGCTTCGGCACGGCCCTTGGTCCGGAAGTTCGCCGATCGACCTTGGGGTTCCATGGTTCGCCTGGGGTGCGATCGACCATCTCGACAAGGCGATTGCTTCGGCTGCGAACGTCTTCGAGTTCGGTTCGGGCGGATCGACGCTGTTCTTCGCAAGGCGCGCCGCGCGAGTCACCGCCGTCGAGGATCATGCCGACTGGGCTGCCAAGGTCCGAAAACGACTCGAGAAGGACGGAATCTCCAACGTCGATCTCCGGCCGATCCCGTTCGACTTCGTCTCGGGGTCTGCCTTCGAGGAATCCTCCTACCTGAACAGTCTGCCCACGACACCAACCTACGACTTGATCGTCGTCGATGGCCAGGACAACCAGTCGCGCTACCGTCCCGTCTGCTTTGCGAGAGCCGAGAAGTCGATCAAGCCGGGGGGGATGATCGTGCTTGATGACGCGTGGCGATACCCGGACGTTCCTCGGATGGCTCGCGCCAACCAACGATTGATCTTCCGCGGGGTCGGCCCTTGTCGGCCGGGCGTGACGCAGACCGACATCTACTGCTACTGACCCGTGCCCACCCTCCGCCTCCACAACTCGCTCTCCCGCTCGATCGAGCCCTTCGAGCCG
>CAYZSH010000113.1:0-8240 GCA_964481025.1 uncultured Isosphaeraceae bacterium | reverse complement strand
CCCAGGGTGATCGCACCGACGCAGGGATCCACGTGCTGATAGTCGTTGTGGGCGTGGGCGGTGGGGAGCGGGGCATCGGGACCGTCCGACTCCATCGCCGCCCGAGCTCCGCCGGAGTTCGACAACGACATCGCGACGAGCAGGGCGGCGATCGCATTGGTGAGGACGGGCATGGGCGGTATTCTCGCGACTGAACGGTGGGTGTCGAGCGGATCGGCGGAGAGTTCATCGGAACCGCATCGAACCCCTGCCCTCGGGGCCCTCGCGGAGTCGATTCCATGGTCACCCTGTGCATCGAACGACAATTCGGACTCCTCAGGCTTCGGTGGACGACCGCGATCTTGATCGGGCTGTTTGGGAGCGTGCTCGCGGACGCCGGGGCGGTCGGCGCCGATGATCCGACGCCGGTCGCCTCGAACGACCACGACGCCATCGACGCCCGACTGGCGGCCGCCCGAGCGTTTCTCGCCGGGCTGCCGCCCGACCTCCGATCGCGGGCTTCGGCGTCGGTGTCGGATCCCGACCGCGACCGCTGGTCGTATCTGCCCGGCCCGCGTGCGGGTGTCCGACTCGAGGAACTCGACGAGGCGCAGCGGCTCGCCTGGCAGCGGTTCCATGCGTCGACGCTCACCGCGGCGGGACTCGCTCGAGCCGATCGGATCCGCGCCACCGAGCCGGTGCATGATCGTGGTGGCGGCGTCTTCACCGGACCCGACGTCTACGCGATCCGATTCTTCGGCCTCGACGGTGATTCGGCGGTCACGCCCGAGGCCTGGGCCTGGCGTTTCGAAGGGCATCATGTTCGAATCGGCGAGACGATCATCGGCGATCGGATCGTCGCCGCGACCCCGTTCATGCTGGGCTCCGTGCGGCGACGCGACGCCGTGGGCGAGGTCTTCGAACTCGAGGATGGAACCGCGGCCCGGCTGCTCGCCGGCGTTCCCGCGGAACGAGTCGCCGAGGCGTGGTCCGAGGGGCCGATGCCTGGCGATGTGCTGACCGCGATGTCACCGCCGAAGGCCTGGCGGCTCGACGGTGGCGTGTCGTTGGCGGATGCCGGGGAGGGCGCCCGAGCGCTGGCGAACTGGATCGTCGAGGAGGTGCTCGCATGGCGACCCCCGGAGACGATCGAGTCCGTGCGTCAGTCATGGATGGCGACCGCCGATGCCGACATCCGCTTCGCCTGGGTCGGCGATCGTGATCGAACGAGGACGCATCAGTGGCGGATCGTCGCGCCGTCGCTCGTGATCGAGTTCTCGCACAGCGGAGGCGACGCCAACCACGGTCATCTTGTACTGCGTCGTCCGGACGGTGAGTTCCCCGAGATCGACGGCGAATGGAGAGACACACCTTGATTCGAAAGCTGACGGAAGAGTTGACGCGGCAGACGCACGCGATCGGAGTCGTTGCCATCCTCGGACTGCTGGTGCTGCTCCTGCTCGGTGGGCAGTGCGATCGAAAGGTCGGCGTCGATGCGAGCCCGGGGCCGGTGTCGCTTGCGGATCTGGTCGCCTGGTGGCGACTCGATCGCGACGGCGTCCCGCCGGATCTTGATCACGAGAGTCTCGATCGACTTGCCGCGATCTTCGACGAAGGCCGCGCGTCCTGGGATGCGTGGATGGAGACCCGCTGGCGGCCGTTCATCGAATCACTTCCGGCCGACGAGGAGGACCGCGGCGATCGCAGAAAGGCGATCCGAAGACGTCTGTCCGCCGCCGACGGTCTGCGGGCCGAGATGATCGCGCTTGACGATCGGACGGTGCTGCGGATCGAGCAGGAAGGCGGGCTTCCGCCCGAGACCGCGGCTCGCTTCGGGCGCTGGTATCGGCTCGAACGAGCGAGACGGCTGGCGGCGGGATTCGCGACGGGCGGTGGGTCGCCGGCCTCGCCGGAGGCGATCGTCGCGTCAGCGCCGCTCGATGGGCTGCAGCGTCGCGCGGTGGTGATGGCCCTTGATGACACGGTGGCGGAGCGGACGGCGGGGATCATGCGATTCGCCGCGGAACGCCGCCGCACGGGCGAGTGCAGGGACGCCGGGCCGTCGATCTTCGGCAAGCCCGCCCGCGACCCCGCCGATGAGGAGGTCTTGGCGCAATTCGAGGCGGCGCGATGGGAGACGTCGCGTGGGGCGGCGCTGGCCCTTGTGGATGCCGCAAGAGTCGTTGGAGATGAGGCCGTTGCTCTTCGGTGGCGATCCATGGCAGCCCGTCTTCTGCTCGGAGATGTCGAATCGCCGGGTCTGCATCGAGGACTCGTCGCGGCGACTCGCATGCTTGCGAACCTTGACGTCGGCGATGTGGCCGCGATCGATCGGGCCTCACACGCGTATGTCGACGGTATTCAGGCGAATGAGAAGGCCTTGGAGCAGGTACTTGACACCGGGGCCATGGAAGAGATCGAGGCTGCGGCGACCATGGCCACGGCGCGGGCCGCTGAACTTCGCGCGGTTCGCAATCAAGCACTGAAGTTGGCGACCAACGCGGAGGGAGGACTGGCGGCCGCGATGCTCGACCTGGTGGACGAGGGGCCGCGTCGAGCCGCCGAGTGGCGATCGCTCTGGTTCGACCGATTGACGGACGAGGACGCGGCGACGGTCATCGCCGCGCTCGGTCCGTCGTGGGTCGTTCCGGAGGATTTCGGCGACGCCGAGGCGGCGTGGGGCCTGTCGCTCGATGGTCTGCCGCTTCCACTCAAGCAACGTGTGGGGTTGGAGTTCCTGCTCGCCCGTGTCTTCGAGGGGCCTCCGTCGGGGCGGAAGCCGGTCCCGATGTCAGACGCAGCCCGAACGCATCCCGTCGTGGCTTCGTTGCTTTCGACCCATTCATCGAGCGTGCGTGTCCTCCTGCAGCGGGATCTTGCGGAGCTGGTGAAGCTCGTGGGCCCCATGATCATGAAGGGTGAATCGGAGCCTGACGCTCGGGTCGAGACGATCACGCGCGTCGCCGACGGTGTTGATCGGCTGGTCCGTGATCTCGCCGAGCTTGACGGCGATCTGGCGATGAACCTTGCCGCTTGCGGCGTTGATGGAATCAACGCAGCGGAATTGGACAACTGGCTCGCGCGACGTGCTCGGGACAGATGGTGGCTCGATCCGGAGATGCGGCGGCTGATCGCGCCGGGCGGCGAGATGGAGATTGGCGTCTGGGGGAGGTTCGATGTCGCGATTCAGTCGGCGACATTGCCGGCGGAGTCCCGCGACGTCGCCCTCGGCATCGAACGGGAGTTGGCTGATCGAATCGGGCAGGCTCGGCAAAGAGCGCAGCGAGGGACGCTCGCCGATCTTGCCACTTCAATGCAACAGGCGGAAGACGAGGGTGGCCGCGGTCCCGTCTGGACGACGATCAAGGCGCAGGCGGCGGAGGAACGTGCGATCGATGCGGAGATCCGTCGACTGATCGGCGAGCGGTTGCCCGATCTCGATGCCGCGGTACTGATCGACGCCTGGTCGGCCGAACGTGTCCCGGCTGCGGCGGCATGGTTCGCGATCGGTGAGGACGGCTTCACCGCGCGGCGCCGACTGACCGCCTCGCCGATCGGCGGCGAAGCGGTGGCGATCGCGTTTGACGGGTGGATGTCCGCACGTGGTGCCCTTCGAGACGACATGCTGACGTGGTGGTCCGAGACGCCATCGCCGCCGACCACCGGCGACGACGGCCACCGTCGTGACGCATTGCGGGGCGAGTCGCGTGTTCAGATCGCGCTGGCCCGACGTCGGGCGCTGGATGGCCGGCTGGCGGCTGACCTCGTCCGCATCCTGGGGCCGAACGTCCTCGATGACCCGTTCGTTCGGCGACTCGTGGCGTCGCCGATTCCGATCTCGCAACGACTGGATCGAGCACCGGACGAGTCGCGGGCGCCCGCGGCTGCGGTCTCGCGGTTCGAGGTCATGGATGTGGCCTCCGAGGCGTCCGGCGTCGACGCTCCCGGGCCTCGGTAGGCTGCGGCCATGGCTCTCCCGTCCGAACCCGCACCGACCCGGCTCTGGAACCGTCGCTTCCTCGGCCTCGTGGTCACGCAGTTCGCGGGGGCGACCAACGACAACGTCCTGAAGGCCGCGCTCCTCGTCGCGTTCGCTGCGGGCGGACGCTGGTCGTCGACGCTCGGCGACGAAGGCACCGGCATCGTGAATCTCATGCTCACCGTGCCGTTCGTGCTTCTGCTCGGCTGGGCGGACCAGTTGTCCGACCGGCTCTCGAAGAGCGCGATGATCATCGCGACCCGCATCGCGGAAGTGCCGATCGGCCTGCTCGTGCTCGCGGGTTTCGTGCTCGACTCGCCCTGGCTCGTGCTCGTCGCGTTCCTGCTGCTCTCGAGCGAATCCGCGATGTTCGGACCTGCCAAGTACGGCTGTCTTCCCGAGATCGTCCCGCCGAGCCGCGTCAACGAGGCGAACGGCCTCGTCAACATGACGACGAACATCGCGATCCTGCTCGGCATCGTGCTCGGTGGCGTGCTGCTTGGCTTCTCGCCCGAAGCGGTCGGCGGGGGCGTCGTCGGTCTCGCGTGTCTCGGGCTCGGCTCGAGTCTGCTCATGCGCGGACTGCGACCGGTGAACCCCGGGCTGCACCGACGGCTCAATCCGTTCGGCCCGTACCTCGATGCGATCCGCACGATCCGGCCCGGACTCGTCTGGGAGGCGACGCTCGCGTGGAGTTGGTTCTACGCGGCGGCGATCGTGGTGCTCGCGATCGTGCCCCAGTATCGCGGTCCGCTCGGGCTCGACGAGACCTGGAGCGGGATCCTGCTCGCCTCGGTCGGGGTCGGGATCGGGCTCGGTTGCCTGACCGCCGGCTGGTTGTCGGGGCCGCGGATCCGAGGCCGATTCACCGTCGGGGGGGGACTCGTGATCGGCGGGGTCTTCTGGGTGCTCGGGATGCTGCCGCCGGACGCCCTCGGCTTCTGGGAGCTCTGGGGGCTGCTCGCGATCGCGGGGGCGGGGGCGGGGTTCTTCCTCATCCCGCTGCAGGCGATCCAGCAACTCTGCTCGCCCCCGGGAGATCGGGCCCGCGTCGTCGGAACGGCCAACGCGTTGTCCTTCGCGCTCATGTCGCTCGCGTCGGCGGTCTACACGCTGGCGATCGGATTCGGCGGCATTTCGCCGTTCCGGGCGATGTCGGCCTGCGGGGTGCTGCTCTTCGGGATCGTCGGCTGGATCGCCCGGGGCGGCGGCCGGGCGATCCTCGATGCCGCCGCGCCCTCGGGCGGCGAGGCCGGGGAATCCGAAATCTTCTCGCCGCCGGTGTGAGATCACCTCGGGACGTCCGGAAGGGGGTGCCCGGTCCACCGCGGATCGGGATCGCCCCGTTCGAGGAGTCCCTCCATGTCACCGAAGATCCGTCTCCAAGGCCCGCCTCGCGGGTCCATCGTCGCCGCGGTCGCCGCGGCGGGAATCGCCTCCGTCGCGTTCGCCCTCCCTCCCATCAACGACGACTGCTCCGGATCCATCGGCATCGTCGATGGCATCCACGGCTTCGACCTCACCGAGGCCACCACCAGTGGTCTGGGAGGCGACTGCTTCCCCGATTACCGCATCGCCAACGACGTCTTCTACTGCTTCGAGGCGACGGTGGACGGCATGGTCACGATCAAGACGTGCGGTCTCACCCAGGTCGACACCCGAATCGCCCTCTGGGCGGGCTGTGATTGTCCCGATCCCGATCTGGAATCGCCGCTCTGCTGTGCCGACAACGAGTGCGGGAAGCAGTCGACGATCACCTGCGAGGTCGAGTGCGGCCGGAAGTACATGATCCAGATCGGTTCCGCCACGCAGGACGAGGTCGGCGTCGGCAGCTTCGAGATGTTCATGGACGGCGTGCCCTGCGATCTGAACGGCGGCGGTGGCTCACCGCCGAGCGGTCCGTGCGACGAGTGCGGCGAGGGCGATCCCGGCTGGCTCGAGTCCGCGGGTTTCGCGGGCGGCCAGCTGCTGCTCTTCACCCGCGACGCGGTGAGCGATGCGGAATCGCCGATTCTCGCCTTCGACCTGACCGACGAGCTCTCCGCCCCGACCGGTTCCAACTGGGCGCCCCCGATGTGGACCCATCCCGACTGGACGCGAGCCAACCTCGGCACGGTCTTCGGCGTGGCGATCGACGGCACCGGGCGGGCCTTCGTCGCCCACACCTCGATCTACAACGCCGGATTCCCCCGCGACGCGGTCGGGGCGCTCGGTGGTCCGGGAGCGATCTACGCGATCGACGCCGCGACCGGAGCGCCGACGCTCTTCGCGCAGCTCCCGCAGTCGCAGGATCCCGCGATCGTCCCCGCGAGCGAGTCCTGGCCGGGCATCGGCAACATCGCGTGGGACTTCGATCGTGACGTCCTCTTCGCCAGCAACTTCGACGACGGACGCATCTACCGCATCGATGCCGCCGGCACCGTGCTCGACGCCTGGGATCACGCGACCGACACGCTCTCGGCCGGCGCGGCCGTCGAGCCGGGAGACGCGGCCGGCTTCGCGCCGCTCGGCGAGCGGGTCTGGGCCGTGGCGCCGACGGCCGACCGTCTCTACTACTCCATCTGGGTCGAGGATGTCTCCCGGACCGACGCCGCTCGTGCGAACGAGATCTGGTCGGTCCGGCTCGACGGCACCGGAGCGATCGTGCCCGGGACGAGCCAGCTCGAGATCGAGATGCCGAACTTCGGCGGTTCGTACTCGAGCCCCGTCTCCGACCTCGCCTTCGACGCCGACTGCTGCCTTCTGACCGCCGAGCGTTCGATGTCGGGTGACACCACCAGCACCGCCCACCAGTCGCGCGGACTCCGATTCTGCCACGACGGCACGGATTGGACGCTCGGCACCGACTATCAGGTCGGCGCCTACGGCAACGGCGACAACACCGCCGGCGGCGTCGACTTCGACAACGGCCCGGTCGCCAACGCCTGGTTCAGCGCCGACGCGATCATCTTCCCGAACCCGTACCTCTACGGCGCGACCGGCATCCCGGTGGCCGGTGACCTGCCTGCCAACGCGCTCATGATCGACGTCGATCAGGACGTCAGCTTCGGCGAGAAGTTCCAGATGGGATCGCTCGAGATCTCGTGCTTCCGCGACGTCAGCGACGGTCCGTGTCTGGACCTCGTGGGCGAGCTCGACTGCCGCGTGGACGCCGACGGCATCTCCACGGACTACGACCTCGTGCTCACCGTCACCAACAACTCCGACACCGCCGCTCAGTACCTGCTCATCGCGGGACCGGTGAACCAGCCGGTCACGACCTTCGTGCCGCCGCTCCTTCCCGGCGAGACCCGCGACGTGCCGATGATCGTGCTCGGCCCGATCGCCGACGAGGTCGTCTGCTTCGAGGTGACGCTCTACGACGCGGACTTCGATCTCTGCTGCGGCCTCGACGACCAGCAGCTCTGCCTGGTGGTGCCCGAGTGCGACTGTGCGGTCGACCAGCAGTGGACGATCAACTGCATCGACGAGGCGGCGGGCATCTACGAGTTCTCGTTCAACCTCGTGAACCTCACGCCCGACGTCATCGAGCACGTCTTCCTCGTGACCGACAACGGGGCGCCGTTCACCCTGAGCCCCAACCACATCGACGTGCCCTCGACCCCGCAGTTCGGATCGATGTTCATCGGACCGATCCAGGTGCAGACCTCGCTGGCGCCCGGCGACACGATCTCCTTCGTCGCCACCCTGCACGTCGCGAACCTCTTCGAGTGCTGCGGCCTGCCGCTGGAGTTCACGCTCCCGCCGTGCGAGGGCGGCTCGACGAGCAACCCCGCGGACATCGACGGTGACGGCGTGGTCACCGGGGCCGACCTCGGGTTGATCTTCGCCAACTGGGGCGGCTCGGGCACCGGGGACATCAACGGCGACGGCGTGGTCGACGCCGCCGACCTCGGACTCCTGCTGGTGGCCTTCGGGGGCTGATCCGCCCCTGATTCGACGACACCCCTCTCTCGCCGGCCCCTGTCACCTCGTGGTGCGGGGGCCGGCTTTCCTGCGGCGACTGGGGACGGTGGACAGGGGCGGCCGATACACTCCCGGGTCACTCGCCGGAGTGGCGGAATTGGCAGACGCGACGGATTCAAAATCCGTTTCCCGCAAGGGAGTGTGGGTTCGAGTCCCACCTTCGGTACTTCGATCCGGTCGGGTGGCCGACCGACCTTCTCCGATCCTCGACTCGCCTCGGGGACGTCCGCTCGACTCGATGGAGATCCCCGATGGGCTACGTGCTCGGCATGTTCGCGGTGGTTCTGGCGCTGGCGGTGGGACTGCTCACGGTCTT
>CAYZSH010000112.1:0-8298 GCA_964481025.1 uncultured Isosphaeraceae bacterium | reverse complement strand
GTCACCAAGACGGTGAACCGCAAGGAGATCCTCAAGGACATCAGCCTCTCGTACTTCCACGGTGCGAAGATCGGCGTCCTCGGTCTCAACGGCTCCGGCAAGTCCACCCTGCTCAAGATCCTCGCGGGGATCGACACGGACTTCGACGGCCACACGCACATGGCGAAGGGATTCACGATCGGCTACCTCGAGCAGGAGCCGCTCCGCAACGAGACCCGCACGGTCCGCGAGGTCGTCGAGGAAGGCGCCGCCGAGACCGTCGCGCTCCTCAAGGAGTTCGACGAGATCAACGCGAAGTTCGCCGAGGAGATGACGCCGGAGCAGATGGACAAACTGCTCGAGAAGCAGGGCGAGGTGCAGGAGCGACTCGACGCGCTCGACGCCTGGGATCTCGACAGCCGTCTCAAGCAGGCGATGGACGCGCTTCGCTGTCCGCCCGAGGATCAGACCTGCGACACGCTCTCCGGCGGTGAGAAGCGACGCGTGGCGCTCTGCCGACTGCTGCTCACCAAGCCCGACATCCTGCTGCTCGACGAACCGACGAACCACCTCGACGCCGAGAGCATCGCCTGGCTCGAGCAGCACCTGCAGCGATACACCGGCACCGTCATCGCCGTGACCCACGACCGCTACTTCCTCGACAACGTCGCGGGCTGGATCCTCGAACTCGACCGCGGCGAGGGCATCCCCTGGAAGGGCAACTACTCCAGCTGGCTCGACCAGAAGGACAAGCGGCTCGCGCTCGAGGCCAAGGGCGAGGACAAGCGTCGCAAGGCGCTGCAGCGGGAACTCGAGTGGATCCGCCAGAACCCCAAGGGACGGCAGGCCAAGAACAAGGCCCGCATCGCGGCCTACGAGAAGATGGTCGCCGACGAGGGCAAGGAGAAGCTCAAGGAGATCGAGATCTGGATCCCGCCCGGGCCGCGTCTTGGCGACCGCGTCATCGAGGCGAAGAAGGTCTCCAAGGCGTTCGGCGACAAGCTGCTCTTCGAGGACCTCGACTTCGAGCTTCCGCCCGGCGGCGTGGTGGGCGTGGTCGGACCGAACGGTGCGGGCAAGACGACGCTCTTCAAGATGATCACCGGTGTGCTGCAGCCCGATGCGGGCGAGTTCAACGTCGGTGAGACGGTCAAGCTCGGCTACGTCGAGCAGGGCCGCGACTCGCTGCCCGCGGGCAAGTCGATCTGGGAGGCGATCTCCGACGGCGACGAGGAGCTCAAGCTCGGCAAGGCGACGGTCAACAGCCGCGCGTACGTCTCACGCTTCGGCTTCACCGGGACGGATCAGCAGAAGAAGGTCGACGATCTCTCCGGCGGCGAGCGCAATCGCGTGCACCTCGCCCGCATGCTGCGGAGCGAGTCGAACGTGCTTCTCCTTGACGAACCGACCAACGACCTCGACGTCCACACCCTGCGGGCGCTCGAGGACGCGATCGAGGCGTTCGCGGGCTGCGCGGTGGTGATCAGCCACGACCGCTGGTTCCTCGACCGCATCGCGACGCACATCCTCGCCTTCGAGGGCGACAGCGTCGTGAAGTGGTGGGAGGGCGACTGGTCGAGTTACGAAGAGGATCGCCGTCAGCGGCTGGGCGAGGACGCGGTGAACCCGCATCGCATCAAGTACCGGCGGCTGGTTCGGGATTGACGGGGGCGGTGGGAGGAACTGGAGATTGGAATCTGGACTGGTGCGGAGTGGCCGACTCGGTGACCGATCGCTCGGACGTCACCGAGTCCGAGTCGGACCCCCTCCGCCCGCTTCGCGGGCACCTCCCCCGTGCCGGGGGAGGAGAATCGATTTCCTGATTCCGCTCCCCCGCCTGCGGGGGAGCTCCGCCGAAGGCGGTGAGGGGGGTTCCTTCGCCGACTCGGTGACCGCGCGAAACCGGAGGCGCCTACGCTCCGAACCTCGCTGCCCGTGACTTGATCGGCGGCGACTCGTGCCTATGATGGGCCTTCCGCGCGTTCCGTGATCGCACCACGCCTCCCCAGACCACAGATGACTCGACAAGGCTCAGAGCACGACCGACTCCCTTCCGCCCGGGCAGCAGCCCGGGTGGGTGATGTGGGTTGGATCGGCCGGGCGATCCGCCGGAGTGGCGGCCTCGGGCGTGGATTCATCGGAACCATCGTGGTGCTGGCGGTCGCCTTCGGTGGGCCGCTGCACCTCTGGTTGGCTCACGGTGCTGGTCATGTGCCCGGTCATTCGGCCGCGCCGGCGACGGTCCTCGCGGTCGCCCATGCTCATGACCATCATCACGGTCACGATCACGGTCATCATCACCACGATGATCATCGCGGGCAGGCCGCGTGCGATGCCGGGCATGATCACGCCGGCCACGATCACTCGGGACCCTGTCAGGACCCGGTGGAAGAGTGCGACCTCTGCCTCGCGATCTCCTTCTCGGCGCCGTTCCTGTCGGCCACGGTCGATGTTCCGGGCGCGATCGTCTCGTCCGAGGCGCCGGCGGCGTTCGTGGGAACCACCCGCGACGTCTGGGGGCCAGCCACTGCGACGAGCCGAGGTCCGCCGCGTCGAGCCTGATTCGCGATCCTGGTCGATCGCGCCCGCCTTGCATTCCATCCATCGGTCCGACCAGTCGCGTCGTGTCGCCAACGGTGCACGAACGACGGACGTGATCGTCACATCGGCCACGAAGACCGCATGCGGTCGAAGTTGGTCGGATGGAACGTGTCCGGGCAGTCGATCTCTCAAGGTCGCGTTCACGTGATCGCGCCGACGGTGACGTCGGTTCGATCCTCGGCACGCTCGACAACCCGGTCGCCGCGATCGTCGCGGCGACATCGGAACTCGACCCATGTCACGGTCCACCGACCGCGGCGGCTTCACCATCGTGGAGCTGCTGGCGGTGATCGGGGTGATCACGGTGCTTGCCGCGATCGCCATTCCCACGCTGCGGACCACCCGGCTCGCGGCGCTGAACACCCGGGATCTCTCGCAGCTTCGGCAGCTCGGGATCGCCCATCTCGCGTACCAGTCGATCAACAACGACTGGTTCGTCGACGTTGGTCTCCCGCATGGCGGCTATGGCAACGAGGCCCGCAGTTTCGCCGAGGTGCTGCGTCCGTACTCGGACGATCTCGTCATGAAGTCGCCACTCGATGACAGTCCGCACTGGCCGAGCGATCTCGGCGGTGAGGGCCGGGGGGTCACCGAGGACGGCTCGGGGCCGCTGCGTCGCACGAGCTACGGGATGAACAATCATCTTTCTCGAAGCTACGCGCCTGCGGTCGCCATCCACGGCCCGGGACACGCCGCCGATCGGGCGACCAAGGTGCGACGGCCCGAGTCGCTCGTCATGTTCCTGCACATGGTCCGCACCGGTGACTTCGCGGTGAGCGATCACCCGCACGTCGAGAACTGGTCGATCGGCAACGAGCCGTGGCGGCTCGCCGATCGTCAGATCACGATCTGGGCCGCGGAGGGCGAGCCGGTCGTCGACGGTCTCGCGGAATCCAACTACGGATTCGCGGACGGCTCGACGGGGACGCGACGATTCGAGGACCTCTACGAGTCGGTCGAGCGGAACGCGTTCGACCCCGACGCGACGCCTCCCGGTCCGGTCGGTTGAGTGGCGCGACCTCCGCGTGACTCACTTCTTCAACAAACACATTCGACGCCGCACGTCGGCGTTCAGGAATCGTCTCATGGCACATTCAATCAACACACGCCGTTCAGCGGGACTCGCGATCGTCGGGCTCGCTTCCTCGGTGGCGGTGGCCCAGCATCAGGGCGACATCGGGGTCGCGGTCGATGGCGATCGACTGCAGGTCTTCGGGCCGATCGGTGGCGACGACACCGACGGCGTCTATCTCGGCGTCTTCGGCGACACGGGCTTCCCCGGCTTCACCTCGAACCCCGGTTTCGACGCCGAATCAGGGGCGTTGCCGTCGGGCCGGATCGGCTTCCGGGTGCTCGACGGACTTCGGCGGTGGGATGCGGACCTCGGTTCATGGTCGACCCCGCAGGAGGTCGGCGAGCGACTGGAGATCTCCTTCATCACGCTCTCGACCGTCGTCGAGGACACCGCGCTCGACGGCTTCGATCTGGCGGTGCAACCCGACGGCGGGTGGCATCGTCACCTCAACTTCGAACTGCTCGACGATGACCTGGGGTGGCGCGAGCCCGGCGTCTACCGGCTCGATCTCGCCCTGTACTCCACGATGGGGCTCGCCGACAGCGAGCCGTTCACGATCGCCTTCGACTTCGACGCCGATGCCGACGAGGTCGAGGCGGCGCTCGCGTCGCTCGGGCCTGCGGATGCGTGCCCGGGCGATCTCGACGGCGACGGCGTCATCGGGGGCGGCGACTTCGGACTGCTGCTCTCCGCGTTCGGCACGTCGGATCCCGCGGCGGATCTCGATGGTGACGGCACGGTGGGCGGCGGCGACGTCGGCCTGCTGCTTTCGGTCTGGGGCCCGTGCCCCTGATGGTCTCGTTTCCGCGTTCCGCGAGCGGGCGATCAGATTTGATCGCTCGAGTTCGCGTTCACTCGCTTGTCAACCGCGACGACGTCTCGTCGCGTTCGAGAAAGGTCTGCTTCATGTCCTTCATCAACATCACCCGTTCCTTCGTCCCCGTCCTTGCCACCGTCTCGATCGCCACCGTGCCCGCTGCGGCCGATCTCGACGAGGAGCACTTCGACATCGCCGTCTGGAACGACGGCGGCACGCTGCGCACCGGCGGCTGGGATCACGACACCGAGATGCTGGTCGAGCCCGAGATGCGGGTCTTCGAGGCCCACTTCGGCGAGGATCCGTCGTTCCCGTTCTCGATCGACGAGCCGGGCATCGGCGGTGTCGCTGCGGACCTTGGTCTCTCGGTCGGTTCCACGCTCACACTCCGCATGGCCGCGGGGCTTGGTGTGTGGAACGGCGCGGGTTTCTCTGCCGCCGGCACCAGCATGACCGCGGACTACGGTCCGCTGTCGGTCGGTTCGGCCATGGGCGGCGATCTCGACTTTCTGATCTCCGACGACTATGACCTTCATCCGGTCTACTCGATCGATCCGACCGCGGCGACCGGGGCGTACATCCTCGAGTTCAGCGCGATGATGGACGGCCTCGCGTCGAGCGAGTCGTTCTGGATCGTGTTCAACCTCGGCCTCGACGATCTCGTCTTCGAGGAGGCGGTCGAATGGACCGAGGCCAACTATGCCCCGGCCCCCGGGGCGCTGGTCGCCCTCGGCGTCGCGGGAATGGCGTCGCGCCGCCGTCGTCGCGGCTGAGTTCCCGAGATGCGTGCGTGCACGCGTCACGAAAGCGACGGGCGCCCCGGAGGGGGGCGCCCGTCGTCGATTCCTGCTCTCCTGCTCAACCGCTCTCGCCGCAGGCGTCAGCGGAACCGGTCAAGCGTCATCGCGTTCCCGGAGATCGGGTCGATGAACGTGACGGTTCCGGCATCGAAGTTCAGATCGTAGGTGCGAGCCGTGTCGGTCCCGGGATCGAGCACCACGCCGTTCTCGGTGACGACGAACCGACCGCTCTGCACCCGCGTCTTGTCGCCGTACTTGGCTTCCGCCGTGTAGGTGCCGTCGCCCGCGAAGGTGACCGAGCCGAAGGTGAACGGACGATCGTTCTCGGCGCGGCCCTGCCAGGTGCCGGCGATCGCACGGTTCGATGGCTTCGAGGAGCACCCGGAGACGCCCAAGGCGAGGACGGCGGTCGAGAGGATGAGGCTGACGGTGCGACGCTGACGCATGGGGTGCTTTCCTCGGTCGGAGTTGGGTTCGGTCGACGGGCGCCGCGTGCGGCGATTCGCCATCGATTCGTCGGGTAGCATCGCACCGACGGGAGTCCCCGGCAACCGCATCCGCCTTGGATCCCGATCTTCCGGAGCGAATCATGCACGCCCTGAACGACCAGACCGCGATTCTCCTCGCCGGCATTCCCGCGAGCGACATGACGCTCTATCACCGCATGCGGTTCGAGGTCGGCGACCCGGCGGCCTGGATCGGCTGGCATCGGGATGGTGTGGCGGGGTCGCAGTTGATCATCCGCGACATCGAGATGGATCGGGCCAGGCGAACGGCCCGCGCCGATGCGGTGGGGTGCCCGTCCGACTTCGCACCCAAGGGCGGACTCTCGGCCGACCGGGCGATCGCCACGGCGCAGGCGGTCGCGGAGTTCCTCGTGCGGAACGACTTCGTCGAGGTCGTTGGTCATCGCGATCTGCCACTGCTCTTCGTCGACTGCCTGCACGCCCGCGGGATCGGCGTGGTGTGTGATCGGGATCTCGGGGTGCTCGACCGACGGGCCAAGGATGATGAGGAAGTCGCGGCCCTTCGGTCGGCTCAGGCCGCGACCGAGTCGGCCATCCGCATGGCGTGCGAGACGATCGCGCATGCGTCGGTCGGATCCGACGGCACGCTTGTTCATGCCGGGCAGCCGCTCACCAGTGAACGGGTTCGGGCGATGATCGACATCCATCTCATCGAGCAAGGCCTGGCGCCGCGGCCGGCGATCGTCGCGGGTGGACCGCAGGGAGCGGACTGTCACGATCACGGTTCGGGCGTTCTGCGGACCGGCGAGCCGATCATCATCGACGTCTTTCCCCGCGACCCGCGCACGCTCTACAACGGTGATTGCACGCGAACGGTCGTGCACGGCGACATCCCGGACGCCGTACGGGCGATGCACGAGGCGGTCGTCAACGCGAAGGCCGCCGCCATCGCGGAGACGCGGGCGGGACGCACCGCCGAAGCCGTGCATGAAGGCGCGATCGCGATCATCCGCGCGCACGGCTTCGAGATCGGACTGCCCGCCGAGGGCGAGTCGCCGCGCGGCCGGATGCCGCACGGCACCGGTCACGGACTCGGGCTCGACGTGCATGAGCCACCGCTGCTCGACATGGCACCCGACGGGCACTCGCCGGCACTCGTCGTGGGTGACGCATTGACGATCGAGCCGGGGGTCTACGACCCGCGATACGGGGGAATCCGCATCGAGGATCTCGTGATCGTCCGCGAGGACGGCGCCGAGAATCTCAACACGTTGCCCGAGGGCCTGAGCTGGAAGTGATCGCGGCCGCGAGGTCGCTCAGCCGGCCGCGTCACGAAGCGCCGCGGCGAGGGCCTGGTGAAGTCGCTCGTGGTCGGGCACGGACTCGAGTGCTTCGCGGAGCGCTTCGATGCGGGCGGGGCCGGAGAGGCCGGGATCGAGGTTCTCGATCGCAGCATCTCCGAGGGCTTCCTGAGCAGCGAGAACCCAGGCGAGATCTGGCGCCGCCGGATCGGCGGGCGGCTCGACCTGGGCGCGCACGGTCACCGGGCCGATCGCGACGATCGGCACGAGGCCCCGCATCGTGTCCGGCTCGCGGCAGACGACGAGTGCCGGGACTTCGGTCTGGAGTGCGCAGACGCGGAGACGCCGGGCATCGGCGCCGACGCCGTGCGGAACGATCAGGTGCACGCCGGGATCGGCGGACTCGAGTTCCTGCGAGATCTGCGTGTGGAACTGCACCTGACCGTTCGCGATGTCGATCGCGGCGAGCCGTCGCTGACGTCGTGCCTCCTGCAGCGGAAGACACGCATCCGCCGCGAGTCCGTGATCGCCCGCATTGATCGCGGCGTCGAGCGCCTCGACCGCGAGACGCTCGGCTTCGAACCACTTCCCGGCCTGCAGAGCCTGTTCGGCGGAGGCGAGGGTCTTCTCGATGCGGCTGCTCGGGCTCTTGGCGGGCATGGTGGTTGGTGACTCCGGCGGACGGGGGGTCGGGTGGGAGGTGGGTGTGTCAGGCGTCGGCGAATCGTTGGGCGAGACCGGCGAGGATGATGCTCCACTCCTTGGTGGACTGCGGCAGATCGTAGAGCAGGCAGTCGCAGGTGGCGGAGACGTCCTCGGCGACCATCGCCGACTTGAGGGCGCCGAGGCGGTCCTGCAGTCCGGTGATCGCATCCGGAAGTCGTTGGTCGCCGATGACGACGTCGTCGGGCGAGACCTCGGCGAGCGCGAGACCCTTGACGACGGCATCGCGAATGCCGCCCCAGGTCTCGAGGGCCGAGAGCAGAGCACGCATGCCGTCGGCGGTCTGTCCGGACTGCACGAGCTCGGCGGCGCTCCGCTGGGTCGCGTCGGCATCGACGAGGGCTTCGGCGGCGTGGAGGAAGGTGTCCCGAAGGAGGGTGCCGATGGTGGTGGTGATGAGCTGGACTTCGTCCGCGACGGCCTGAAGTCGGTCTGGCGTCTGGAGGTCCTGCTCGGAGAGGGTGGTGCCGTCCACGCGGATCTCGACGACGAGTCGCCCGTCCTTCTCGGCCTGATCGGCGGCGGCGGCGACCGC
>CAYZSH010000111.1:0-8346 GCA_964481025.1 uncultured Isosphaeraceae bacterium | reverse complement strand
CCTCGGTTGCGGCCCGGGCGTCGGCCGACGACGATGTCCGGATGCCCGGCATTCTGACCCGCGCCATGGCGGGGGAACTCCTCAAGACGATCCTGCTCACGACCGGCGTGCTGGTCTCGGTGATCGCGTTCGGTGCGGCCATCAAGCCGCTCGCCCGGAACCTGCTCGGCGGGGCGGACATCCTGCGGTACATCGCCCTCGCGAGCGTCCCGATGCTGCAGTACGCCCTCCCGTTCTCGGCGGGATTCGGGGCGACTCTGGTGATGCACCGGATGGCCTCGGACAACGAGATCATCGCGATGAGCGCCGCCGGGCTCTCGCACGGCCGGATCCTGCGACCCGTCATGCTGCTTGGCGCAGCCCTGCTCGTGGTGATGCTGGTGCTGGTGAACCTCGTGGTGCCGGTCTTCTGGACCCGCATGGAGACGATGCTCGCCCGGGATGTCACCCGGCTGCTGGCATCCTCGGTGGAGCGGGGCGAGGCCTTCGATCTCGGGGACACCCGGATCTACGCCGACGACGTCCAGATCTTCGACGACCCCGAGGGCACCACCGCCGAGACGAGGCTGGTGCTGGTCGGGGTCGCGGCGATCCAGACCGCGGGCGAGGGTCTTCCCGACACCGAGTTCACCGCCGATCACGCGACGCTCGACGTCTACCGCGTCGATGGACGGTCGATCCTCAAGCTCGTGCTCGGCGACGCGACCGTGTTCCGGGCCGAGGACGAGACGCTGGTGCGGATGCCGGCTGCGGAGCCTCGGGCGATCGATCTCGGCCATCGCTTCCAGCCCAATCCGAAGATGTTCACCCTCGATCGGATGCTGGCACTTCGGGCGAATCCGCTCGAATTCTGGCGGGTCCGGACGCACGTCGATCGACTCGCGGACCAGGCGCGATCGGAGGCCCTTCGCGACGCCATCGAGGCGTCGCTCACGGAGACCGGTCGCCTCCGCCTGCGCGACGCGCGGCGTGACGAGACGTGGACGATCACCGCGACGACACCTCCGGACCCGGCACGACCGAGTCTGCTGGTCCGACCACGGATCGAGCGACGCGGCGGCGACGGAACGGCGGTGGTCGCCGACGTCGGCTCGGTGCGATGGTCGGTCGTTCGTCGCGACGGGGTCGGCGTGGTGGATCTCGACATCGCCCGCGAGGTCGATTCGGATCGTGGCGAGGCCGCCGCCGAGCGACTTCCCCGGTCCGTGCGATCCCTTTCGGCGATCGGAGTCGACGAGCCGGCGCGACCGGACGACGCGGAGCTCCTCGACTGGGCCCGCGAGGCGTCCGTCGATTCCGAGAGATCCTCCGGGCTTCGCGAGTCCGCGTCGCGGGAGCTCGCCTCGGTGGTGCGGGAGTCGGAGCATCTGAGCTGGGACATCGACGCTCGGATCCATCAGCGGTTCGCCCAGGCGGTGACGGCGCCGCTGCTTCTGCTCCTTGGATCGATCCTCGCCATTCATCTCCGGCACTCGACGCCGCTCGCGGTGTACCTCGTCGCGTTCCTGCCCGCGATCGCGGACATCCTGCTCATCTCCGGGGGTGAGCAGACGCTGCGTCGCGGACCGTCCTTCCTCGGTTACGGTCTGCTCTGGTCGGGGAATCTCCTGCTGATCGTGTTCTGCGTCGCGGCCTGGCTGCGGCTTCGTCGTCACTGACCAACGCCCGTGAATCTGCTCGATCGTCACATCGTCGCCCGCTACCTCTCGAACTTCATCCTGCTGTTCGGGCTGTTGTTCGTGTTCGCGATCTCGATCGACGTGGTCGTGCAGTTCGACCGCTTCTCCGATGCGGCACGTTCCCGGGCGGACGATCTCGGCTCGTTCTATCCACTGGTGCTCGCGCACGCGATCCTCGACTTTCACGCGCCCCGGATCTTCCAGTTCTTCGCGTTCATGACCGGACTGGTCGGGATCGGCGCGGCGGGCTTCACGCTCGTGCAGATGCACCGTTCGCGGGAACTGGTCGCGATCATGGCGGCGGGGGTGCCGCTGCAGCGGGTCGCGGCGGCGATGCTCGCGGCGCAGCTCGGCATCGTGCTGTTGCAGCTCGCGGATCAGGAACTGGTGCTTCCACAGCTGGCGTCCCGGCTGGTTCGCGAGCACGACGCGATTCTCCAGCCCGGTATCGAGACCTTCGAGGCGCCGTTGATGCGGGATGGCGATGGCGATCTGCTCTACGCCCGCGATGTGGATCCCCGCTCCGGGGTGGCGACCTCGATCCTCGTGATGGAGCGTGCCGAGGATGGCACGTCGGTCGCCCGCATCACCGCGGCGAGTGCCCGCTGGGACGAGGCGGCCTCGGGCTGGCGACTTGAGGATGGCGTGCGGATGAACACCGAGTCCGCACCGTCTCGAACCGCGGAACGGACGTCGATCGACTTCTGGGAGACCGATCTCTCGCCGCGGATGCTTCTCGCCCGGCGGAGCATGAACTACGCGCAGATGCTGTCGCTCGGACAGCTTCGCGACCTTCGGGATGCGGGCGGCTCGACCGATGCCCGATTGGAGCGCACGATCTTCGGCCGCTTCTCGGGGGCGCTGGTCAACCTGCTCGTTCCGGTCATCGCGCTGCCGTTCTTCCTGGTGCGGAATCCCGGCGTGGCGATGCTCTCGCGAAGTCTGCAGGCCGCGATCGTCACGATCCCGCTGCTGATCGGCGCCCTGGCCGCGATGACCGTCGCGTTGCCCGGATTGCCCGCAGGCGTCGGGGCGTTCCTGCCCGTCGCGCTGCTGCTTCCGGTCGCGATCGCCCGCATGGCGTATCTGAAGACCTGACGGTCGATCCGCGTCGATCGCCGTGAACTACTCGCCGCCCAGACTCCATCGAAGGGCGGGCGAGTACGCCTCGATGGCGCCATCGGGCACCAGCCGTCGGGCGAGTCGATCCATGAGGAGACGCTCCGCCGCGAGTCGAGCGACGCGAGCGGCCCGGTCACGATCCTCCTCGAGCGTGACGCCGCTTGGGGGGCGGGTCTCCAGCACCTCGATCAGCAGCACGCGTCCGTCCACCGGCACGGGATCGGAGAGCACGCCGGGCTCGAGCGCGAAGATCGCCTCGCGGAACGCCCGCGGCCACGCCGGGTCCAGACGGCTGACCGGACCGAGTCGTCCGCCCCGCGGACCGCTGGCGTCGAGGCTCGTCTCGACCGCGACCGACGCGAAGTCCTCACCGTCGATCAATCGCCGGCGCACCTGCGTCGCATCGCGAAGATCGGCGACCGCGATGATGCGGGTGATCCGTGTCGGCCCGTGCATCGCGTCCCAGACGCCCTCGACGACCTCGTCGGAGATCCGGACGTCGTCGGCGACCAGCCCGCGAAGAAGCGCGTTTCGTCGCAGCAGGGCGGCGAAACGGGTCGGCCCGAGCCCGCGGGCCACGCGGAGTTCATCGAGCAACCGTTCGGCGCGATCGGGGTCGGTGGACAACGTCTCGATGAGCAGGGCACGCTCTCGAAGTTCGGCGTCGGGGGCGAGCACGAGTCCGCGTCGCGCCGCTTCGCGGGCGACGGCTCGATCGAGCGTCCGCTCCCGGACGATCTCGGCGCCCGCCCGCTCGAGCAGCGCGGCCTCGACCTCGCCCAGTTCGAGTCTGGCACCGTCCACCGTGGCGATCGGGCGTTCGGTCGGCACGGGGATCGCGGTCGTCGGGGAGTCCGTCGGCGGGGACGTCGCGCATCCGGCGACGGTCGTCAGCAGGATCATGCTGAGCGTGAAACGGCCGGGTGAGGTGGCGTCGGCGTGACGTGGCATTCGTGCACGGTCGGGTCCGTCTCCGGCGGCGTCAAGCCCGCTCATGCGGCGCCGTCCGTCGGGACGATCGACAGCAGGACGCTCCCGTCCGAGAAACGGTGCGCCACCCGCACGCCGGGTCCGCTGGTCAGGGCGGCGATCTGCGCCGGTTCGAGCGCGGGATCGAGCCAGCCGCTCGTCCGCCAGATCTCCAGCATCGTCGGGGCGACGAGCACGTGCGTGAATCCGTCGGCGCGAAGATCATCCAGTGCGGCGGCGGCGATGGTCGCGGCGTCCTTGCTGGTTTCCGGGTCCTGCGCGGCAGCCAACGCCGTCTCGAGCGGCCCGCGGGTCCACACCGTCGTGTAGCGAAGCCGCGGCGTGCCGTCCTCCCGGAAGACGGCAAGGTGGAACGGATCCGCCACGCCGACCATGAGGACGAGGGCGTCGTCGGGAAGATCGCGAAGGATGAACGCCCGGCTCGCTTCCGCCCGAAGTTCGCGGGCGGTGCGTGCATCGGCGACCGCGATCATCCTGGCCTCCATGCTTCCGTCGAACGCCTCGTCGCCGCCGATCGCGGCCGCGGGCGCACCGTTCCGTTCGGTGGCGAACATGACCGCGGGGCCGAGCACCACGAGCCACGCCAACGCGAGCACGACTCGGCGCGGTCCCGCCGATCGCAGGGATGACGACGCCACCGGGATCGCCGCCGCGAGGATCGGCGCGATCGCCAGCAGAAATCGGGCCTTCGCGTGCGTGAGCACGCTCCACGCGATCACGGCGGTCGCAACGGCGGCGAGCAGCGAGCGTCCTCGACGTCGCGCCGCGGACGACTCGCCGGCGACGCTGCTCGTCACGACGAGCGACACGATGCCGGCGATCGGCAACCACCACCATTGCGGACGCCACGGCTCCCCGGCGGGCAGCGTCCCGAGGAGATCGTCGAACAGGAACTCGTGCGCGATGGCGAGGACCGCCTCGACACCGCCCGGCGACGCGTGTCCGATCGAGAATCGCGTGATCTGTTCCGCCGACCAGTCACCGGTCCCGAAGAGCGTCGTCGCGAAGGGGAACACCGGGTTGCCCGTCCACGACCAGTGACGCAGGAGCCACGGAAGGCACACGATCACGCCGCCGACGAGCGTGCCGACGACGATCGCGGGCCAGCGTCGCACGGGAAGCAGCACCAGGCACATGACGGCGAGTGGCAGCACGACCAGCACGCCCGACGACGCCTTGGCGAGCACGGCGCCGCCGAGGACGAGCCCGAGCGTGCCGCCGAGTCGTGCATCACCGACGGCCGTGGTCTCGGGTTCCCGGGAAGACCGAAGGACGAGGGTCGCGGCGGCCGCGGTCGCAAGCATCACCGCCGCTTCGTCGTAGGCGAGCGATCCGGTGACGACGACCCACGGCGTCGCGAGGAGCGCGAGCATGCCGAGGCGGGGGACGAGGCGTGCGGGGTCGTCGGCGTCCTCGGCCCACACGCTCGCCAGCGTGGCGGTCGCGTCGGCGGCGGCGATGGTCAGGAGCGCGACGAGGATCTGGCACGAGATCGCGGCCGCGTTCGGATCGCCGACCAGCGTCATGACGTGCAGGAACGCGGCGCTGACGCCCCCGGGGAGATAGCCGTAGGCGTTGTGCGGCGTCTCGACGATGCCGCCTGCGAACCACCATTCGCGGGGAAGTTGGAGGTGGTAGCTGAGGGCGTCGTAGCCTCCGAACTCGCTCGCCCAGAGCCAGCCGGGGGTCGAGGTCGCGGCCAGCAGCAGGACGCCGATCGGGAGTCCGAGCGGAATCGCGAGTCGCCACGGGTCGACGCGCGACGTCGAGGCACCGCCGGCCCCGGGCGATCTTCGAGCGATCATGCCGATTCCCAGCCCTGCGGGCGCGAGCACCGCGAGCCAGGCGATCGTCTCGTGATCGCGTCCGAGGAGTCCCAGACCTCCGAGGGCGAGGTCGATCGTCAGCATCGCGGCCACCCCGAGCGGAAGCCGAAGGGCGGGGACCCGGAGATCGGCGGGGAGGGCGGGGAGGACCACGGTCCCGAGCCCGAGGGCCGCAAGGATCCACAGGCCCGCAACCCAGCCGCGTTCCAGAAGCAGGGACACCGCGGTCGGTCCCGCTGGGGGCGAGCCGGGGAGGACCAGGGCCCCGAGGACGAGCATCGTCCCGAGCCCCACGATCCCCCCGAGGATCCCGTCGATCTGTCGAGGCGAGAGCCGGTTCATCGACCGCAACCTCTACCACGGCCCCCACCGCAGGACAAACGAGCGTGTCGGGACCGCCACCCGCCCGAAGTGGCACACCACGTGCCTCGGTTCCCCGTCACTCACGGAGGATCCGTATGAAGACGCACTTCCTGCGCATTCGAGGTCTGGTTCCGGTCATGTTGGGCGCATGGACCGCGCTCGCAGGCCTCGTCTGCACCGCGCCGGCCTCGGCACAGGGGTCCGATCGGCTCGGAAACCTGATTCGTTCCGAGTTCTCGCGACCCCGCACCGTCACCGGCATCGGCCTCGTGACGGGGCTCGACGGCACCGGCGACACCGGCAAGAACCTCGCCGCGGCCCGGCTCTATGCCGAGATGCTCCGGCGAAGCGAAGCGGTGGACGAAGCGGATCTCCCGCAGGACATCCTCAAGGCCGGGGGCATCGCCCTCGTGACCGTGACCGCGACCATCCAGATCGTCGAGCAGGGCGGACGCTACGTCCCCTGCTCGGTCTCGATCGCAGGTGGAGGCGCCTCCTCGCTCGCGGGCGGCCGACTCTGGGTGACGCCGCTTCGTGACAACTGGAGCGTGCTCGACGACGTCGATGCCGACGGACCGCCGCAGCCGCTCGCGTTCGCGCAGGGCCCGCTCAGCGTCGACGAGGACTCCCCGACCATCGCGACGATCGACGGTCCCTCGGTCGGAGCGTTCGTGCTTCCGACGAACCAGGGCTTCTACGACAACTCGGACTACCGCGGTCGCCGCGAGATCCTCTTCGACTTCCGCAACCCCGCCCACGGCACCCTGCCCAATGCGGAGCGGATCGTCGAGGCGATCAACGAGGAGCTTCGGGAGGACGGTTTCGCCGAACTCGCGCGGGTCGAGAGCGGTTCGGGGGTTCTGGTGCGACTTCCCGACGAGGCCGACGACGCGTTCCAGTTCGCGGCCCGGATCGAGCGGATCCCGATCGAGTTCGCCGCGGTGATCGAGGTGCCCGCCCGCATCGACTGGGATCCGGTCTCCGGCGTGCTCTCGATCACCGGCAACGCGCGACTGCTCGAAGCGAACGTCTCGATCGAGGGATTCCAGCTGTCCGCCGTCGATCCGCGTCGGGAGCCGACCCTCGACAACCCCGACATCACGCTCGAATCGAGCGTGGCGCTGACCGGACGCGAGAAGCCTTCGCTGATGCTCTCCGAGTTCCGCAGTCAGCTCAACAAGCTGCAGGTGCCCACGCGGAAGCAGGCGGAGGTGCTTCAGCTCCTCTGCAAGCAGGGCATGGTCCAGGCCGAGTTCCACGAAGCGGGGATGCAATGACCGCGATTCCAGCCATGATGCGCGAGCCGGTCGCGGCTCAGTGGACCGGTCCGATGTCCGGTGACCGGATCGCCGGTCGCGAGATCACCGACGGCGCCGCGTCCGACGACCAGGCCGCGTTCCTCCGCGAGATGGTCCGTCGGCTCGACGGTGACGCCAGCCGCGTCGAGAAGCCCGAGGAACTCGCGAACCTCGCCGCCCGACGACTCGTGTCCGCGACCTTCGTGGAGCAGATCGTGCGCGACGCCCGCGAGAACAGCGCTCCGTCGGGGCGATTCGCGCCGGGAGTCGCCGAGCAGCGATTCGGGCACCTCATGGACCGGTCGCTCGCCGACGCGATCGTCGCGCAGCCGGGCTTCGCGGGCGTGAGTTCGTTGGAACGCCGGTTGCTCGATCAGATCCGGCAGCAGCTCGGGTCCACCGAGCCGGCCCCTGCCAGGGAAGTCCGCTCATGACCACCATGACCACCACCATGCTCGCGGCCCGCACGCTGCAGGAGATCCTCGACACGCAGGCCGAGGGGTATCGCCGTCTGCTTCAGTCGATCGAGCGACAGCGCGACGCGATCCGCGCCGCGGATCTCGCGTCGGTCCCGACGATCGCGGGCGTGCAGGAGAAGATCATCGAGCGACTCCGCACGCTGGATGTCCGCCGCGAGTCCGCAGGGCGGGCGCTCGCCCAGTCGCTGGGACTCGATCCCGAGTCCACGATCAGCGTCATCGTCGCGGCCCTGCCGCCGGACGTCGGAGCGCGACTCGAGGCGCGGGCCGCGGAACTGCGTGACTTCGTGACCAGGACCCGCCGCGAGCAGTCCATGGTCAAGGCGGCGGGGGACGCGCTCTCCCGACACATGGCAGGCATCGTGCAGAGCGTCACCGGGGCGCTCTCCGGAACCGGGGTCTACGGACGGCGAGGACGACTTCGCGACGGCGTTCCCGTCGTGAACGGTCTCGACCTGACCACCTGAGGAGGCTGTCATGGGACTCAACGGCGCCCTTCAGATCGGCCGATCGGCCATCCTCACCAGCCAGGCTGCGATCAGCGTGGCCGGCAACAACATGGCCAACGCCGCGACGCCGGGCTACCACC
>CAYZSH010000110.1:0-8397 GCA_964481025.1 uncultured Isosphaeraceae bacterium | reverse complement strand
AGGAAGTCGTCGGTGCCGCTCTCGACCGCCCGCTCGTAGTCGGGCACCTCGTTGAGCGCCGTGACCATGATCACCGCGATGTCGCGGGTCGCGGGGTTCGACTTGATCTTCTGGCAGACCTCGAAGCCTGACATCCGAGGCATCATCACGTCGAGCAGCACGAGGTCGGGGTGATCCCGCTCGATCGCCTTCATCGCCTCGACGCCGTCCATCGCGGTGGCGGTGCGGCACGGCAGGTCGTCGAGATACGCCTGCATGAGTTCGATGTTCTGCTGGTTGTCATCGACGAGCAGGACCATCGCCTGCTCGAAGGCGGTGTCCACGTCGAGAGCGTCCTCGGCGAGTGCGTCGATGCCGGAAGCGGTCGGGTCGGTCATGCCGCGATGGTAGCGGGCGGACTCAGGACACGTCGTCGAACTCGTCGAAACCCGCCTCGCCCCCCTCGAAGAGATCGAGCAGAAGTTCCCGAAGCTGCTCCTCGGACCCCGGCCCGAACCCGGTCCGGGTGGTCACGATCCGGCCTGCGGCGTCGATGATCACGGTGGTCGGGAGCCCTCGAACGCCGTACGCCTGAGCCGCCTTCCCGTCGAGATCGAGGGCCACCCGGAGCCCGTCGAGGTTCCAGCCCTGCTCGGGCAGGAACTCGTTCAGCCGCTTCCGCCGAGTCTCCAGGTCGCGGGACTGCTCGCTGGTGTTGATCGCGACGACCTCGACCGGGATCCCCGACTCCCGCGCCCAACGGCCGAGTTCGGCCAGCCGGGGCATGGCCGCCCGGCACGGCCCGCACCAGGTCGCCCAGAAGTCGAGCACCACCACCGAGCCCTTCAGCTTCTCAAGACGCAACCGACCGTCGCCGAGCATCGCCAGATCGAAGTCGGGCGCAACCCCGCCGGCCTGCATGCCCGCACCACCCCGGCCCGGAGGCGGCGCCGCGGGCGCGACCAGCGCCGCCACCGCGTCCACCCGAGACCGGGCGTCGGCGCCGAGATCGAGCACCGCGTCGGGATCGAGCGTCGCGTCCCGAGTCACCGTGAATGCGTATCGCAGCACCAGTTCGATGCCGTCCCGCACGAACGGTCCGTCGTGGATGTCGATCTCCGCGGCGCGGGGCAGATTCGTCTCGGGGTCGAGATCGATCGTCATCGACTCGTGGTCGCTCGTGAACCGGAGTCGTCGGATCGCGGGCGCGTCCTCGGTCGCCGCGATCTCCTCGACGCCGGTCGGCTGCAGCCACGGCGCCCGCGTGTTCATCTGCATCGCACACTCGGTCGGGACGTCGGAACCCATCGCCATCGCGAACACCGGCCAGGGAAGATCGCGGAACTGACCGAAGAGCGCGTAATACGGCGAGCCCTGATCGGGAAGATCGACGACGAGCTTCTCGCTCGACTCGTGCACCGCGCGAAGACGATCCTCCGAAAGCGCGATGCGGAAGCCGTCGAACCGGCCTTCGATTCCCTCGCCGGGAATGGACGTCCACCGCACGGTGCGCTCGGGACCGCTCTCCTCGAGCTCGCCCTGCCGCGTCGTGATCCGCAGCGTCTCGTCGATGATGCACGGCGCCGCGCGAACCGCGGCGATCGCCTTCGCGAACGCGTCGGATGCCGCCTCGTCGGCGTCGTGCATCTGCGCTGTGACCGGCGTGGCCGAAAGTCCGGCAAGCATGGTCACCGCGATGATCCATCGCCATCCGGGAAGTCGAAGTCGCATGCGTCGGTCGGCCATCGATCGTCGTCTCCGGGGTCTTCGTCCCCACCGCCTGCGGTGAGCCTTCACCGGCGATGGTACGGCACCATCTCAGACGCGGGCGGCACCGTCCACGAAAGAACGCCGCCGATCCCCCGGGATGTCCGGGGAATCGGCGGCGTCGAGACGTCGGTCGTCGAAGGCTCAGCCCTTGCTCGAGGCGGCCTTGCGGAGCTCCTCCTTCATCGACTCCGCCATCGACGGATCGAAGCCCTGATGGACCTCGAGAATCGTGCCGTCGGGGCCGATGACGAAGCTCGTCGGAATGCCGGTGACGCCGTACTTGCCGACCACCGAGTCGTCGGCGTCGATCAGGCTCTCGAAGGCGAAGTTCTGGCCGTCCCAGTAGCCCTTGGCGACGGTCAGGCGGGCAGCCTTGTCGCCCTGCTCCCAGACGTTGCAGCCGAAGAAGCGGACCGGGAGGCCCTCCTCCTTCGCCCACTTCGCGACCTCGTTGAGGACCGGGAGACCACGCTTGCAGGGGCCGCACCAGGTCGCCCAGAAGTCGACGACCACGACCTGCCCCTTCAGGTCGGCGAGGCTGATCGACTCGCCGCCGAGCGTCTCGAGGGTGAACTCGGGCGCCTTGTCACCGACCTTGACCGGAAGACCGGGGGCTTCCTGTCGCGTGCGGCCGGCGGCATCGAAGGCGATCGCCTCGGGAAGCGCCTTGAGGACCTTCGCGTCGATCACGAACGCGACGTTGATCTTGAAATCGGGCGGCGCCCCCGGAGGCGCGATCGCAAGGTCGATGCGATCGACGAGCCCGGACTTCTTGCCGCTGGAGATGATCGCGGTGCCGCCGTCGCCGCCAAGCAGGAACTGGACGCCGGTCTCGCTCTGGCGGAAACCCTTGAGCGAGGGGTTCGGGATGGCGCCGAGGCCGAAGAGCGACGGAAGTTCCGCGTTGGGCAGGTCCTTCTTGCCGAGTCGCATCGGGATGACGGGGTCGGGCAGGCCGCCGCCACCGGTGACCCGGGCGATCGCATCGGCGGCGGTGCCGTCGCCGATCTTCGCGGCCATGTACGAGTCCCCCATGCCTTCACCGGACATCATGACCTCGCCACCGGTGCCGATGACCTCGGCCTGACCGTCGAGGTCGATCTTGAACGAGTCGGCGCCGTAGCTGGAGGACATCTTCTGGGTCTGATCGCCCATCGGTCCCTGCACCTGAATGGTGATCGCTTCCGTGATCGCCGGCGCGGCCCGATACGCATCACGCAACTTGCCGAGGGCCGCGATGCCCTTCTCGATCGCCGCCGCGTCCTTGTCCGCGTCGGTGAAGAGTTCGGGCGAGGCCGGCGCGGTGGCGGCGGGCGCGGCGACCTCGTCCTGCGCGAACAGGCTCGGACTGCCGAGGAGAAGGACGCTCGCGGCGAGCGCGGCGGAGAACTGTCGCATGGAATCCTGACTCCGAAGTGGGTGGGCGGCCGGGTTCGGGATCGAGGGATCCGGAGAACCGGGACTCGCGGGAAGGAGGACTCTACCGGAGCCATGATCCGCGGGTTCAGTGAAGCTCGGATTCCGGGACCCCGGCGGCGTTCAACGCCCCGCGGACCGCCGCTCCCAGACGACGCTCCATCGAGACCGAGCTGGATGACGACTCGGACGCCCCATCCCCTTGCGACAGCCGGTTCACCAGCGTGACGAGGGGATCGAGCACGAATCGACGCCCCGAGAGCCGCGGATGCGGGACCTCCAGACCATCGCGGCGGACCGACGCCCCTTCAAAGACAAGCAGGTCGAGATCCAGCGTCCGCGGATCGACGGTGCCCCGCCGACGACGCCCGCATGTCGTCTCGACGGTGAGCAGCCTCGACATGAGCACGTCGGGCGATCGAGTCGTCTCCCCGATGATCGCGGTGTTGAGGTACTCGGGATGTTCGTCGGCGTGACCGCCCGGCACGACGGGATCGGTCGTGATCGCGGGTGCGACGTGAAGATGTCGAATCGCCTCGTCCGCCGCGAGCAACCGCATCGCCATTTCGACCTGCGACCTGCGGTCCCCGACGTTCGCCCCGACACCGACCGCAAACGCCCGCCATTCCCGCGCGGACGCCGTCATCCGCGAGGCGCCCGTTCCCAGAGAAGCGGCGTCGCCTCCCCGAGGAGCCGAAGTCGCACGAGCTGCAACGCCGCGAGCACGGTGCGACGACGCACGATGTCGCGGGTGCCGGGGAATCGGAAGCAGCGTGCATCCTCGCCCTGCTCATCCGCGACCGCGATCCACACCGTCCCGACGGGCTTCTCGTCCGATCCGCCGTCCGGTCCGGCGATGCCGGTCGTCGAGACGCCGATCGTGGCATCGGCGCGACGCCGGGCGCCGTTCGCCATCGCGATCGCGACGGCGCGACTCACCGCTCCGTCGCGGGCGAGGTCCGACTCGGAAACGCCGAGATCCTCGACCTTCCGCTCGTTCGCGTACGTCACGACGCCACCGGGAAACCACGCACTCGATCCTGCAACGGCCGTGAGCGCCCCGGCGAGAAGACCGCCGGTGCAACTCTCGGCCGTCGCGATCGTCCCTCGACGTTCGAGCAGCAGCGTCCCGACCGCGGCTTCAAGCGAGCCCTCCCCGCGGTCGAACGCGAATGGCGCCCACGCCGTCTCTACCATGCGGGCCAGACGCTCGACCTCGTCGCGATCTCCGGCGTCCGACCCGCGGATCCGTGCCGAGACGATCGAATCCGAGACGGTGGTCGCGACCGGAATCGCCGCGTCACGACGCATGAGGTCGGCGATCCGGGTCGCGGCGTCGGACTCGCCGATCCCGATCGCCCGAACCACGACGACCGGACGAGCCGGAGACTCCGCGAGATGGGTGTCGATGACGAGTTCGAGCATCGGCACCATCTCCCGCGGCGGGCCGGGCAGGATCGCGATCGGCACGCCGCCGCAGTCCGCCGCGATGCCCGGCGCGGTGCCATGCGGATTCGGAAGCAGTCGCGCCGATCCGGGGCGCATGATCTGACGACGGTTGGTCTCGGGCATCGACCGACCCCGACCTGCGAACCACGCTTCGAGCGTGGCGAGCGCCTCGACGTCCTCGATCAGCGGATCTTCCAGAACCTCGGCGAGCGCCTCGCGGGTCACGTCGTCGAGCGTCGGTCCGAGTCCGCCGGTCACGATGACGAGTTCGGAGATGCCCACCGCCTCGCGGATCGCCGCCGCGATCGCGGCGACGTCGTCACCGACCACCCGATGCGAGACCACGCGACACCCGCGGGCACCGAGCGCGGCCGCGATCGTGCGACCATGCGTGTCGAGCGATTCGCCCGCCAGCAGTTCATCGCCGACCGAGATCGTGCAGGCGGTCCGCGGTGATGTCACGGGTCGGCGCTCCGATCAAGGCGGAAGACGCCGATCGCGTCGGCCGGGGCGGCGGCGTCACGACCGCTGCCGTGCACGAAGAGACAGGCGTCGCCCGCCGAGTCCTTCAGCGTCGATTCGACGACGTCGCGGGCGACCGCGATGAAGGCGTCTCGATCGCCACGAAGATCGTCGGTGTTGCAGACGACGATGGGTCGCACGCCCCGCAGCAGACGCATGCGCCGGGCCACGACGAGATCGTCGGTGACCACCAGCAGCGGCACCCGGAAGTCCTCGCGACTCAGAATGCGACCGGTGTTCCCGCTCCCCGACCACGCGACGATCGCCCGCACCGGAAGCTCGCGGGCGATGCGATGCACGCCCCGGGCGAGTGCCGGCAGCCACGGGTCGTCCACGGTCGCATGCACGGTGCCCTGGGCGTCGGTCCGCGGTCGTTCATCGCGCCAGCGCTCGGTGGCCCGGGCGATGCGACGCAGCGTCTCGACCGCGAGCACGGGATGACGTCCGATCGCGGTCTCGCCGCTCAGCATGAGCGCATCCGCACCGTCGAGCACCGCGTTCGCGACATCGGTCGCCTCCGCACGGGTCGGCCCCGGTGCCTCGATCATGCTCTGAAGCATCTGCGTCGCGACCACCACCGGCCGCCCCGCCGCGATCGACGCCGCGACGATCCGCTTCTGAACGACCGGCACTTCGGCGATGTCCATCTCGACGCCGAGATCGCCCCGGGCGACGAGCACCGCATCGCTCGCCTGCACGACGTCCTCGAGATTCGCGATCGCCTGCGGCCGCTCGATCTTGGACACCAGCCACGGTGGATCGCGGTCGGGAACCGCCTCCCGCAACGCCGCCCGAAGTCGTCGCAGATCATCGCCGTCGCGACAGAAACTGACCGCGACGAGATCGACGCCCGCTTCGTGCATCGCCTGCGCGAAGCCGAGATCTCGCGGGGTGACCGCGGGCAGGTCGGGATCGCTGTCGGGCAGATTCACGCCGACCCGCGGCCGCAACGTGCCGCCGCTCGTCACCGAGCCTCGGATCGCCCGTCGGCCGTCGATGTTCTCCTCGTCGGTCACGAGCAGCCGGACGTTGCCATCGTCGAGCAGCACGCGGTGCCCGACATGCAGCGCCGCGATCACGCCCGGCGCATCGACGCCGAGCCCGATCACCCCGTCGGGCGTCGCGTCGATCGGCACGAATCCCGGATCATCGCCCGCCGGGATCTCGAAGAGCCGCACGTCGGCGCCGGTCGGCACCTCGAGCGTCGAGGCGCGGGCGAGCCGGATCTTCGGGCCCGGAAGATCCGCCATGACCGCGATCGGCGTGCCCGTCGTCCGTTCGATCCCGCGGATCGTCTCGAGCGTCGCCTGATGCGCCGCGAGATCACCGTGACTCATGTTCAGTCGCAGCACCCCCGCGCCCGCCTCGACGAGTCGGGCGAGAACCGCGGGATCGGCACACGCCGGTCCGACGGTCGCGACGACGCCGATGCGGGTCGAATCGAGATCGATCACCCCGACTGCTCCGGACCGTCGATGACGAGGCGATAGTCCGACTCCGCCTGACGTCGGACGAGCCGGCGGAACATCTCGGTCGGATCGCTCTCGGCGGGCCAGAGTCCGGCCGCGCTCCAGCCTCCACGCAACCATCCCGCCTTGACATCGGCGAGCACCGCGGGATCCGCGAGGTCGTACTCCTCGCCCGCCGGACCGATGACGACGGGCATCGCGTCGAATGCGACGAGCATCGCCTTGAGTTCGGCATCCTCCACCATCTCCGCGGTCACCAGCGGGCCGCGATCGGTCGGATACGCCGGATGCGCCGCGATCGTCCGCCACGCGTCGCGGAGACGTTCGGGCTGATCGAGCGCCAGTCCGCGGAACATCGGCGCGATGAACGATCGCATGGCACGGTTCGGATGCGCAACGGGCGTCGCGATCGTCCACGGATCGACGTGATCGACGAAGCGGTCGAAGTGATCGCGATAGAGATCACGACGGATCGGCAGTCGCCGCAACTCGAAGCGACGCGGACCGAGTCCGTCGGGCTTGCCTTCCGGGGACGCCGGGAACTGCCAGAGCGACTGGCCATCGACGCTCAGGACGAAGTCGATGAATCGTCGGGCGAGTTCCGGATTCGGAGCGCCGGTCAGCATCGCGATCGGATCGGGATCGATGACCGTCTCGCCCGGCGGATCGACGTAGCCGATGCGGCCGACCGCATCGCGTGATTCCAGTCCGGCCTGAATCGCCGCGTCCCGGGTGCGCTGCGCCTCGTACCGACCGTAGAAGTCGATGCAGACCGCCGCGGCAGCCTCGCCCGCGGCCGCGTCGAGCGGGCCTGCGGTGCTGCTGCCTGCGAACGAATGTGCGTTGGCGGCCATGCGTCGCAGGATGCGCCAGCCGTCGTTCCAGCCGCGCCGCTGCAGGATGGCGTCGAACGCGGTCGTCACCGAACCGCTCATGCCCGGATCGACCATCGTCAGCCAGCCAAGGTACGCGGGATCACAGAGATCCTCCCACGTGCCGGGCTCTTCGAGATCGAGCAGTCGCAGCGCGTCGCGGTTGTAGACGATGCCGAAGCTCGAGAGCGCGGTGCCGAACCAGCGATGGTCGGCGTCGAAGAGCGGATCGCCGGCGATGACCCCATCTCCGTAGATCGCCGCGAGGGTGGCGTCATCGACCTCAACCGGCGCGAGCACGGTGGTCGAGCGCGTGGTGCCATCGACCTCGATCTCGATCGGCCTGGCGAGCAGTCCGAATTCGTACGAGCCACCGCCCCAGAGCAGGTCGGCGTTTCCACCTGCGGGAAGATCATCCTCGAGCGCCGCGGTGTACTCGGAGACGAGCAGTTTGCGGATCTCGCTCGTACCGCCGGGCGTGCTCCATTCGACCCGCACCGGTTCGCCGAAGGTCCTCTCGTGCCACGCCTCGAAGGCGCGGGCGAACTCGGACCGGATCTGCTCGTTGTGCGGCGTGACGATGACGACGCCACGGGCGTCGCGCTCGTCGACGACATCCGCCGGTCGCAGGGCGAACGGCGCGGCGAGCAGCAGCACGAGTCCGAGGATCGGAAGCCACCGCCACATGGTCAGGCGACTCCGGTCACGAGGCCGCCGATCTCGTCGGCCATCTTCGCGGCGGCGTCCGAGACCGCGGCGGTCCAGACTCCGGTCGCGTCGGTCCACGCATGGATGATCGACCGGCTCGCGGTCACCACCACGCCGCCCCCGTGTTCATCGAGCGCCGCCCGCACACCCTCGGCGCCGCCACCCTGGGCGCCGTATCCGGGCAGCAGGAACGGTGCCCGCGGCATGACCTG
>CAYZSH010000109.1:0-8486 GCA_964481025.1 uncultured Isosphaeraceae bacterium | reverse complement strand
TCCCCCGGCTCTTCGAGAGTCTCTGGTACGACGAGATCGCGGCGCTCATCTCCAGTTCGCTGCACGGCCCGGGACCGGCGCTTGGGAACTATCACGCGCTCGCGAACCACGCCCTGCACTCAGCGCTGGTCGCCCTGTCGCTCGAAGCGTTCGGCGCTGACGACGCCGAACTCGCGATCCGACTCCCCGCTTTTCTGGCGGGCATCGCCTGCATCCCCGCGATGTTCCAGCTTGGCCGAACCGTCGAGGATGATCGCCTCGGTCTGCTCGCCGCCGCGGTCGCGGCCTGCATGCCGATCGCGATCCTCGAATCATGCGAGGCCCGCGGCTATGCGTTCATGATGCTGTTCGCGATCCTCTCGACCACGCAGTGGCTTCGGATCGCGGACGGACGACGTGGCGCGATCGGCTGGTACGCGGTGACGGTCGCCGCGGGGTGCTGGTCGCATCTGGTGTTCGCGTGCGTACCGCTGGGACACGCGGTGCTCGCGGCGATGCAGGCGGCGCGACGACCCGAGATGCGCCGGGCCGCCCTCGGCTGGTCGGCCGCCCTCGCGCTCGGCGCGGTGACGACGCTGTTCGTGCTCGCCCCGCTGCTTCCCGGCATCCTGATGCGACGCACCGAGTTCATCGCGCTCGACGGCGACGAACCGTCGGTGTTCGGCATCGAAGGATTGCACGCGATCTGGCAGCTCGGCGGCTCATGGACGTGGTGGGCGGCGATTCCCGGCATCGGCCTTCTCGTGATCGGTCTGACCGAGACCTGGCGCTGGCCGCGACTCCGACTCGCCGTGCATGCCGGTCTCGCGGGCGGCGTGGTCTGCGTCGTCGCGACGATCGCGGGCGGCAGCTGGATCTACGCACGCTTCCTGCTGTTCCTCGCCGCGCCGATCGCCCTGTTGCTCGCGGCGGCGATCCGCGGCGCCGGACACTTCGGCCGACGCGGCGAACCCGCGATCCTCGCGGGCGTGATGCTGCTCGTCGCGTGGAACGTCGGATTGATGGTGCTGCCGCCGAAGCAACCGATCCGCGAGGGCGTCGAACTTCTGCGGGCACGTGTCAGCGCTGACAGCCGGGCGTGGTCGATCGGGCTCGGCGACGACGTCGCGATGTTCTACAGCGAAGGCCGCGGCCCCACGCTCGTCCATGCCCCTCGGCTGGGCGCCGATCTTGATGCCGCCGGACTCTCGGTCGGCCCCGACGCCGCGATCGTGCTGTACCCGGATCTCGTCTCTTCCGAAGTTCGCGATCGACTCGAGCATGCAGGTTTCCGACCGGCTGCGCGATTCGACGGGTGGCTCGATTGGGGCCGGGGAGACGTCGAGGTCTGGACGCGACCGTCGACTCGGAGCGACGTTCCGGAGTCTCTCGACGACGGGCGGTGATGTACCATCGCGGACGCCCATGCCGACCTTCCAACTCATCTCGACGCCCCGATGGATCTGGCTCGCGACATTGGTTCTTTGTGTGGTGTCGGGAATCCTCTACGGCATCTTCGGTGAGATCACCAGAACGGTGTCGGGCGTCGGAGTCACACGTGAAGGTCTCGACGTTCTGACGATCGCCGCGACCCGTGCGGGGTCCGTGGCATCGGTGCATGTGAAGCCGGGTGACGAACTGGCACCCGGCGATCTGGTGGCGATGCTGCGAACCAACGACATCGACGCCGAACTGGCGCGGATGAAGGATCGAGTCACGCTCCTGGTCGCTGAATCGGCGGCGCTCGAGAAGATCGAGGACACGACCATCCATGACGCCGAAGTCGCCCGCGACGCGGCGCTGCGGGAATCGCAGGAGATCGTCTCCACCACGAAGGATCTTCTCGATCGCCGGAACCAGTTTCTCGCCCAGCAGGAGGAACTCCTGAAGGAAGGGCTTCTCGCGGGCGAGACGATCCTTCGCTCGCGGGCGCAGGTCGCGGAACTTCAGAACATGATGGACGCCGCCCAGTCCGCCGAGGCCGAGGCTCGTCTCCGGGTCACCCGTCTGAAGTCGGAGGTCGCTGCGGATCGTGCCGCACGAAGAGAGCAGATCGCCCTGGTGAACGCCGAACTGACGGTGCTCGAGCGTCGCAGGGAGGACGAGTACGCCATTCGGAGCGACGTCGCCGGTCAGGTGGACGACATGCCGATCGAGGTCGGAGACTACGTCGAGGCGGGAGATCGGATCTTCAAGCTGCTTCCACCCTCGAACAGCCAGGCGCCGCTGAAGGTCGTGGCGTTCCTTCCGCAGGAGACCGGAAAGGTCGCGCGTCCGGGCGATCGCGTCCAGATGGCGCCGGGCTTCGCTGATCCAAGCCGTTATGGCTACATGGAGGGGCGACTCACGACCATCAGCGAGCTCGCCGTGGCCCCGAAGGAACTGACGGAACTGATCGCGAATCCCCTGCTGGTCTCACGAGTCCTCGAACAGCAGTCGCTCATGGCCGAGATCACCCTCGATCTCGATCCTGCCACGCCAAGCGGTTTCAAGTGGAGCAGCATCGAAGGTTGGCCAGGAAAGATCGGCCCGGGCGTCATCCTGAATCTCGAGATCGTCTACCAGATCGACCGACCGATCGATCTGTTCCTGCCCTGGCTCAGGTCGCTCCTCGGACAGTGACGACCTCGCATGAGGACCCGGACGCCCACCATCCTGCAGATGCAACCCGTCGACGGCGGCGTCGTCGCGGTGGCCATCATGCTGGCGCATCACGGTCGCCGGGAACCGCTGCACGTGCTCCGGAAGGCGGCGGGCCTCACATCCTCGGGTGTCGGCGTCGATGGACTGGTCGCCTGCGGCGAAGCGTTCGGTCTCGATGCCGAGGTCGGCACCGCCGCGTGCAGTGAACTCGGAACCACGCCGGAGCCGGTGATCATCGGTTGGGGCCGAGACGACGTGGTCGTACTCGAAGGTCGCGATGGACGCGGTTGGTGGATCAATGATCCGGCCAAGGGCCCCCGGGTCGTCACGGATGAAGACTTCCAGCGTTCGTTCAACGGCACCGTCATCCGGTTCCACCCCCGACCCGATTTCCGGCGAGGCGGTTCCGGGCCCAGCCTGCTCCGAAGTCTTCGTCGAGTCCTTCGCGGATGTGGCGGCGCGGTGCTCGCCGCGATCATCGCATCGATCACCCTCGTCCCGGTCCAGCTCGCCGGGGCCGGACTCATCACGTTCCTCGTCGACGTCGTGCTCGTCGATCGTCGCACGGACAGGATCCCGCCGTTCCTGCTGGCCGCGTCCATCGTCTACGCCGTCCGATCGATGCTCATGTTCATCCAGATGCAGGCGAACAATCGCCTCGGGACCGCGGCTTCCGTGCAGCTTCAGAGTGGACTCGTCAGACATGCGGTCCACCTGCCCGAACCGGAGCGAAGCCTGCGGACCGCCGCGGACATCCAGCAACGACTGACGACCGCCCGAACGCTGGCGACCACCAATCTCAAGACGCTCACCCTCCTGCCGGCGAACCTCGTCACCATCATGGTCTTCGGCGCCGCCGTCATCCTCATCTCCCGCTGGGTGGCGCTCGCCATGGCGATCTCGATCCTGATCGGCTTCGTTCTGGCGAAGCTGGTGGCGAGCCGCGTGTACGCATTGAACGTGCAGACTCAGATCGTCCTGGGGCAGCAGCGGACGACCCTCTACACCGGACTCGGGATCCGTGACTGGCTGCTGGAGGCCGGCGGCCTGCGCCCGCTGCTCGATCTGTGGCTCGGCCATCTGGCTCATTCGAGGAATCTCGCTCAACGTAGTGGCGGAATCCAGTTGCACGCACAGGTGAGCCGCGGCCTGGTCACCCAGCTGGTGACCCAGGTCGGCACGCTGGCGCTCGGTGGACTGGGCGTGATCGATGGGAGCATCACGCTGGGTGAACTCGCAGCCCTGCAGTTCCTGGCCGGCACTCTTCAGGCTTCGGTCACCGCCGTGCTCACCGCGGCGCAGTCGCTTCCGGTGCTGCGGACATCCCTCGCACGCATCGACGACGTCCTCGACGTTCCGATCGAGGAATCACGGGAAGCCGCGCCCCACCCTGCATCCGTGACCGGCGAGGCGATCGATCTTGGCGGGATTCCTGCCGGCGAGGGCCGGGTTCTGACCGGGGAACTCGCCTCGGGCGGACTGGGGGTCGTGCGAGGACTCGATGAACCCGAGGCCGATCGACTCGCCGCGGAGATCGTCGCGGAGCAACGTCGACGAGGTCGTTCGGTCCGGGTGCTCGCGGGCAAGGTCCACCTTCATCCGGGAAGCCTGGCCGAGAACGTCGCCGGATTCGATCCTCGGGTCTCGGCGTCGAACGTCACCGACGCCCTCCTCTCCGCGGGGCTTGGCCCCCTCCTCAAGCGGCAGACCACGGGCGTGACCGCGCCGGTCCGTGAGGATCGACCGATCGGCGATCCGGATGAGGACGCTCGTCTCGAAGTCGCCACGGTGCTTCTCGATCCACCGACCCTCGTGGTCGCTCGACGCGGGCTCGGCACGCTTCCCACCGACGAGACGAATTCGATGCTGGATCGGCTCCGCGACACGGGCGCTGCGGTCCTGGTGCTGGACCCCCGCGTCGAGGTCGGGAGCCATGCCTCCGAGATCGCCGTGCGTCCGCTGGGCGAGGTGCCCTCGTGACTCGGAACCCTCACCGCGAGACCGCTGGACCGGACCAGCCTGCTCGGCATTCTGCGCGACTCCTGCCGTCGGTCTTCTCCTGGCGAGGGAGCACCGAATCGCCGACGACCGCCCCGTCGTCACCCGCCTTCGGAGCGCTGCTCACCGCGTTCCTGCATCTTCAACGGCCGATCGCCTCGCTTTCCGAGGTGGCGAACGCCCGATCACTTCCGGAAGCACTGGAGGGCATCGGCAGCGACAGCGGCGTCCTCATCCGCGAGGTCGATCTCGCGCCGGAATGGTGGCGCACCCGCGGCGAACCGCTTCTCATCGAGCATCGCACGCTGGGGCCGTGCTTCGTCTTCCATCGTCACGGACGATGGCATGCTCGGCGACCCCTGGATCAGGGTGGAACCGAGTCGATCCGAGTCGATTCCAGCTTCGCGGCCGAGTGTGGCGAGATCGCCCATGAATGCCTGCGAATGCCGCCGTCCGGCCCGATTCGAGTCCGTGACCTGGTGGCCGCGGCCATGGCGGAACGATGGAGCGATCTCGGACTTCGAGTGCTTGCCGCCTGCCTCGCCGCCGCGATCGGGGTGGTCATTCCGCTGATGACGGCCCTCGTCATCGATTCGATCATTCCCAACGGAGATCTGCGAGGCCTCGTCGGGGTGGCGGCCGCATTGATATTGGCCATCTCCGCCAATTCGCTGCTGCTGCTCGTCGCGGGGCAGGCGACACTACGGCTCGACAACAGCCTCGCCTATCGCATCGAGTCGATCGTCCTCGCACGCGAACTCGGACGTTCCCACTCGGCGAGCCCATTGTCGGCCGGTGAGATCGTGCAGCGTGTGTCCGGCGTGAACTACGCGATGAAGCAGCTCACGCAGGCCACCAACACGGTGCTGGTCCAGATCGTCAGCGGCTTCTCCAACCTGCTCGTCCTCTTCCTCTTCAGTTGGGTCTACGGCATCATCGGCGTGGTGGCCGCCGGGGCGACGCTCGCCGTGATGGCGACGGACGCCGTGATCCAGCGTCGATACGCGCTTGCTTCCGAGAATGCGTTCGGACGGGCCAAGGCCTCCTCCATCCGGATCCTCGACGGCATCGACGCGGCCCATGATCGCGGCATCACCGAACGGCTCGTCCGCCGATGGGAGTCCGAGGAGATCGAGGCGTCGGGCGCGGCGTACCGATCCGCGTCGGTCTCCAACGCACGATCGCTGGTGAATCTTCTGATCGGTTCCGCGGCCCGCGTCCTGATGTTCGCGATCGCCGCCTACCCGCTCGTCGACGGACTGACGCTGGGCGCCATCATCGCGTCACTGGCCGCATTCACCGGGGTCACCGCCGCGGTCGGTCAGCTCGGCACGCTGGTGGGAACCGCCGCACTCATCGAACCGATCTTCGCCCGCCTCAGACCCCTGCTGGATGGGCAGGCGCCGCCCCCCGGCGGGGGCGGATGGCCGGAGCCGCACGGCGCCTTCAGGGTCGAGGCTCCTCCACTGAACGAGGGAGACTCCCTCGGTTCACCCTCGCTGTCGTTCGAGATCGAGCCCGGCCGACTCACCGTGATCGTCTCGGAACGCCCGGCGATGGCCCGCCGACTCCTCGGCATGTTCACCGGCATGGAGTCGAGTGATGGTCGGGTGCTGATCGACGAGACACCGGTCGACCGACTCGGACCGCGAAGCCTCCTCCCTCGCCTGACGAGTCTGGTGTCCACGCCCGGCATCCTGCCCGGCACGGTGCGACGCAACCTCGATCCGAAGCGCCGATTCGACGATGAGACGCTGCTCGCCGCGCTGGCCACGGCGAACGATGCCCTGTCCCTGGACGACGTGCTCGATCCGCGGCGAACCTCGGCATCGGTGGCGGCGGATCTGGCCGCCGCCCGACTGTCGCTGAACCCTCGACGGGTGGCCGTGATCGTCGATCATGCCTCGATGCAGGAGCGGCGCGATCACCGGCGGGCCGTTCAGGACGTCGCGGGCCGCACCGGGACGCGGGTCATCGCGAGCAACGCCCCGGACATCGTGGCACTGGCCGATCGCGTGGTCGTGCTGGACGAGCGAGGTCGCATCGCCGCCGACGGTCCGCCGGGCGAGATCGCGCATTCCCAGGCTCTTCCGGTCCCGACTCGGAGTGCGTTCCGATGATTCGTTCGACGCTCAGGATGATGACGGCATTGACCGCGATCACCTCGCTCCTCGGGTGCAGCGACGAGTGGATCGACTCCCGACTCGGACTCGACGACGAACACGACGTGGTTCCGATCCAGCCGCTCGACATGACCGGGGGCTCGCTGGTTCCGGTGACCACCGAGAAAGATGCCTCGGTTCCCGACTCGATCCCCAGCCTCCTCTCGGACGGCTCGGCCGAAGTGGTGTCGCTCGGACTCGACGAGTTCCGGGAATCGCTCATTCGCAACAACCTCGAGTTGAACGTCGCCCGTTTCGATCCGACGCTGGCGTCCACCCGAGTGCTCGCCGAACAATCGCGGCTGGATTCCACGCTGGCGGCCAACGTGCTCGCGGCGCGTGAGATGGAGGATGCCAGTGCGAACAACCTGCCGATCTACGCGTTGGAGTCGAACTACCGCGACGCCGGCGCGGGGCTCGCGGTTCCGTTGGCCACGGGTGGCGAGGTCTGGCTCGAGGGCGACCTGTACCGCTACGAGACCGCCTATCTGGACGGCGGATCGAACCTGTCACCGGATTCAAGTGCCTTCCCGTCCAACCTCAACGCGGCGGTGACCCTCCCTCTGCTTCAAGGCGCCGGCTACGACGCGACGCTCGGGCCGATCGCGGTGGCGGCGTACGACGAGCGACTCGCGGTGCTCGACCTCCGGGTCCTGCTCTCCAGACTGCTCGCATCTTCGGAGACGGTCTACTGGCAGCTCGCCCGCTCCTGGCGGGCGGTCGAACTGCAGCAGCGGACCCTCGATGAGGCTCGCCGGCTCGTCACCGACGTCGAGAAGCTGGCTGCCGCGGGGATCGTGCCCGCGGTGCAGCGATACCGGGCCGATCTCACCGTCAATCAACGACAGGCCGAGCTGCTCGACGCGGATCTCATGCTTCGACGGGACATGCGTTCGGTCAAGATCATCATGAATCGCGAGGATGTGCCGCTCGATCAACACGTGGTGGTCAAGCCGCAGGCATCCCTGACGCTGACCGCGTACACGTTCGACCGTGCGGGGCTGGCGACCACGGCGTTCGACAATCGGGCCGAGCTCGTTCAGGCCGAGTACGAACTTCGAAAGGATGAACGACGGATCCGCATGGCGAGGAACGCTCTGCTTCCCGCGCTCGACGTCCGCGGATCCGTCGGACTGCTCGGGATCGGGACATCTTCCAGCGGCGCCATCGACAGCCTGTTCGACGGCGAGTTTCCGCCGGCGTGGAAGATCGGTCTCCACCTTCGGATGCCGCTGGAGAATCGGCTGGCGACCGCGGAGTATCAGGCGGCCGTCATCGGCCGACTCCAGACGCTCGCGGAACGACGCGAGGTCCGCATGATGGTGGCTCAGGAGGTCTACGACGCCATCGATCGCCTTGAGATCGGCTGGGCCCGCGTCGTCGCGACGCGGAAGGCCGAGACGGACGCGGAGCGGAATCTCGAGGCACAACGTCGCCTCCTGCAGGCAGGCAACACGACCGTGTACGAGGTGTCCCTGGCGATCACCGACCTTGGGAACGCCGGGCTCGAGGTGATCGATGCCGAAACGGCCTACCAGGTGGCGTTGCTCGAACTGGCTGAGGCGACGGGCACCACGCTGGGCAGGCAGGCGGTCGAGGTCCTGCCGCATCCGATCGAGATCATGAACGATGCCGCGGAACGTGGACCACGCGAGCCGCCGCGCCGACCGTGATCTCGAAAGCGAGGCGGGCTGGGCGAAGCCC
>CAYZSH010000108.1:0-8588 GCA_964481025.1 uncultured Isosphaeraceae bacterium | reverse complement strand
CCGATCCACATGCCTTGTCGGGTGACGAGTCCGTTCGACTCGACGACGAGCGTCGCGTCGAGTGCGGGATCGGGTTGGAGTTCGAGCGTTCGTCCGCCGACCTCGATCCGGACGCGATCACGCACCGCCGCGGCCCGCAGTTCCGAGACCGGAAGCACCGCCAGCAGCGTGCCGTCACGATCGAGCACCGAGATCACGATGTCGCGGGCGTTGGGCGCCTCTTCACCGACCGGCGGCAACGATCGCGGAGGGATGATCCAGGCGTCGCCGTCGAGATAGTGGTCGTACGAGATGCGTCGATACCGCTGCATCGATCCGGGATCACGGACGACCACCGTGGTGTCGGGGTGTGCCGCCAGCCAGTCGCGCCACCGCACGATCGAGACGCCGGGGATCGGCCGGAGTCGCCTGCCTTCATCCCGCTTCGGTCCCGCCACCGCCCTGCCGTCGCGCGCGGAGATCAGACTCGTCGACGCCGCGTCCTCGCCCGTCGCATCGTGCATGAGCAGCCCGAGATCACCGAGCAATCCGCTCACGCCGAACACCTCGCCGGCATCACGCTCGTAGACCATCACCTCGTCAGCGAGCGGCGACCGCGCGACGACGATCGGCGTGCCGCCGAGTTCATCGAGCACGATCTCGTGCGCATCGACGATGAAGAGCGGATACGCCCGATGCTCGCCGCCGATCGAGACCCCGACCACGCGGTCGGTGCTCACGACCTCCTTCTGCCACTTGCGGGCATGCTCGGCGTTCCACGTCGCGACCTCGGCGCCGGGCAGCGTGTCCGGCTGCGCGTATGCCAGAAGGAAGTCACGCGGATTCCCCGTCGCCGCGATCGCCTCCGCCGGGAGCGTCGTGTTGGAGAGATCGACGCCGTAGGTCGCGGGATCTCGTCCATCGCCGATCGGCGGGTCACCGGAGAGCACGCCGATCACGCCCCACCCGATCACCGCCCCGCCACCGAGCACCGCGAGACCGATCGACAGGACCAACGGCCACACGCCCGATCGTGCAGCGCGGTCGTTCGTCACGACGTCGTCCCGCCGAACTCGCTCTCGGACGGAGCCGGCGCCGCATCCGCTGGCTCCGGCGCCGAGCCGGTGATGCCGCCACGCCCGCCGCGCAGCCACGCCTCGGCGGAGACCGGTCCGCGATCCAGCACCATCGCGCCGAGCATGAGCGGGAGGTACGACAGACTCGCGAGGAACGCTGACTTCGCCGCGGCGTCCGTGGGACGACGCCAGAAGCCGAAACACCGCCAGGTGAACCAGAGTCCGAGCACGATCGAGAGCCCGGCCGACCACCAACCCGCGACCCCGAACATCGTCGCGAGCAGTCCGACCGGCACCAGCATCGCGGCGGTCGTCGTCATGACCTGGCCGGTGAGCCGACCGTTGGGGTCGAGCACCGGCAGCATCGCGTGACCGCCTCGGCGGTAGTCCTCGCGATAGAGCCAGGCCAGCGCGAAGAAGTGCGGCAACTGCCAGACGAAGAGCAGTCCGCCGACGATCCACGCACCGGCCTCGAGATCTCCGGTCGCCGCCGACCAGCCGATCATCGGGGGAATCGCGCCGCACACCGCACCAACGAGCGTGTTGATGGTGGTGATCGGCTTGAGTGGCGTGTAGACGGCGACGTAGAGCACGACGTTGGTCAGCGCGAGCACACCGGCGGTCGTGTCCACCGATCCGACCAGCACCGCAAACCCCGCATACGCGGTGATGATCCCGGCGACGAAGGCGAGCGATCGCGACATCCGACCGCTGGCGAGCGGACGTTCGCGGGTGCGATCCATGCGGGCGTCGCGAGCATGCTCGAGCACCTGATTCAGGATCGCGGCGCTCGCGGCGGCGAACCCGGTACCAAGAAGCGTGAGTCCGAGTCTCCCCCAGTCGAAGGGCGACTCGCCGACGCGTCCGAGCACGTAGCCGACCGCGGTCGTGACGAGCACGAGCAGGTTCAGCCGCACCTTCGTGAGATCGACCACCATCTCGCGAAGCCCCGGCGCGGGCTTGTCGGTCGGGCCGGCGGGGGTCAACGGAGTCATGGTGGCGGAGTCGTCCATCGGGGCGGCGATTCTACGTCCCGACGCGACATCGAGACGCACGCCCGATCACAGGACGTCTCGACGCCGGCGACCTAGACTGGCGACCCCTCCCGGAGCCACCCGCGATGCCCCACCCCGCCGACCTCGCCTCGCCGTCGCCCGCCGAACGCCGCAGTCTCGTGCTCGGCCTCGGATTCGCCACCGCCACCGTGATGTGGGCGATCGGGTACGCCGGCTTCATGCGGCCCGGCCTGGTCGTCGGCGAGGTCGTCTTCGCGCTCGAACTGCTGGTGCTCGCCGCGGGTGGCTGGTTCGCGGGGCGACGACTCGGATCGATCGCGGCGGGCGTCGGGACCGGCTTCGTCTCGGCGGTGGTGAATCTGCTCATCGTGGGAAGCATCGTGCGATCGGGCGACGGCGGACTCATGGTCTGGATCGGCGGACTCTTCGCGGTCTCCGCGGCGCTCGGCGCCATCGGCGCCGCGATCGGGCGACGCGGCTTCGACCCGGGATCGCCCTGGCGCGCGACGCCGACCGGGCTCTTCTCGCTGGTCGCGGCGGCGACGGTGTTCGTGCTGATCGTCACCGGCGGTCTCGTGACCGGCATGGAGGCGGGACTCGCGGTACCGGACTGGCCGAACTCGTTCGGTCACAACATGCTGCTCTACCCGCTCAGCGAGATGACGGGCGGGATCTTCTACGAGCACGCACACCGGCTGTACGGGATGCTCGTCGGTTTCACGGCGATCACGCTGCTGGTGCTCGTCTTCCTGCACGATCGGCGCGGCTGGGTCCGCGGACTCGCGATCGCGATCTTCATCATGGTCTGCGTGCAGGGACTCATGGGCGGCCTTCGCGTGACGGGCCACCTCACCGACAGCCAGACCGACGTCCGCCCGAGCACCGCCCTCGCGATCGCGCATGGCATGTTCGGCCAGTTCACCTTCGCCGCGTTCGTGGTGCTGGCACTCGTGTCCGGCCGATCGTGGCGGAACGAGTCACTCGTGGCACCGTCGATTCCGGGCGCCGCCGGCGATCGCACCTGGTCGTTCCTGCTCGTCGGCTCGCTGATCCTGCAGTTGTTCCTCGGTGCGTGCTACCGACACCTCGCGACGCCGCCGCTCGACGGCGTCCCGAAGCCCGAGCCGCCGGCGTGGGCGATGCACGGTCACCTGACGTTCTCGATCGTGGTGCTGATCGTGGCGCTCGTCGCGGGCATCCGCGCGAAGGCCCGTCGCGACGCCGGCGTGCCGGTCGTTCCCGGCCTCGGCCGCGCGGTGAACGCGATCGTCGGCATCCAGTTCACGCTCGGCATCGTGGCGTTCGTGACCACGATCATCCGCAAGACCGCGGAGATCCCGGTCTGGGAACTCGTCCCGACCTCGGCGCACCAGGCCAACGGTGCCCTGCTGCTCGCGACCTCGGCGGCACTGCTTCTTGCGGTCCATCGCTTCGAAGCGCCTGAAGCCTCGGCCTGAATCAGGTCAGCTCCCGTACTCCGTCGCAGTCGTGAACGGCGAGGCGGGAAGTCCGTCGCTGTCGACGAGGTTGACCGGCGGCGTCGGGAACGGCGTCCAGGCGTACCGCACGAACTGGGGATCCGGCACCGCGGGCGAGGTGACGGTCAGCATCCGCCCCCCCGTGATCTCGCCGGTCGCCGCGTGCCAGACGCCATCGGCGCCCGCGAGTTCGAGATGACGCACCGGACCGTCGTCCGTGGTGCGGATGCCGCGGCCGACGTGATCGAAGCTCACCCGCATCTCCCCGCGGGTCGGCGTCGCGCGTTCGAGCGTCGGGCCGGTTCCCGGTGCGGCGCCCCGAACTCGGTACGGCCCCGCCAAAGCGAGTCCGGCCAGTCGTTCGCCGACCGGACGCTTGAGCGCGGGATGCACGTCGTTCCGATCACCAGTGTCGATCGTGACCGCCATGCCGAGATCGTCGCGGTCCGAAAGCAGGCGACGCTGCGACTCGCGGAACGCGGGCCACGCGGGTCGGTCCATCGCGGGGAGTTGGACGTACAGGATCGGCAGTCGATCGTTTCCGAGATTCGTACGCCACGAATCGACGAGCACCGCCATGAGCGCCCGGTTCTCAAGCGAGCGATCGAGCGTCTCGGCGTTGGACTCACCCTGGTACCAGAGGACGCCGCGACATGAGATCGGCTGCAGCGGCGCCATGGCCGACCACATGAAGCCCGGCTTGAACGGATGATTCGGTCCGGTGTGATCGCCGGGAATGACACGCCCCGAACGCATCGGCGCGGTGAGGTTCTCGTTGCCCCGCCGCGTGCAGAATTCCGTGAGACCGGGATGATCGAGCCACGAACCCGCGACCAGCGGCGCGAATTGCGATTCCGCCAGCGTGTCCCGATCGATCCAGGCCTCGGTCGGCGTGCCGCCGACCGCGACGTCGATGATCCCGACGGGGACGCCGAGCGCCCGATGCAACGAGTCGGCGAACCACCACCCGACGGCGGAGACGTTCGCCGCCGATGACGGCTCGGATCGAGCCCAGACGCCTTCGAAATAGCGATCGGAATCGAGACGTGCGACCTCGGCATCGCCGTAGGGCCGGGACCCCGTCCACGCGCCGGGTTGAAGGTCGAGCAGCCGGATGCCTTCCGGAAGAGGGATCGGATTCTTCGGATCTCCGGACACGACGGCCCCGGCGTTCGCACAACGACGCACCGGCCATTCCATGTTCGACTGCCCGGCGCAGAGCCAGACTTCGCCGACGAGGATGTCGTCGCACACGATTCGTTGATCGCCGCTCGACACCGTCATCGTGATCGGCGTGTTCGATGCGTCGAGCGGGCGGAACGTCGTCTCCCATCGACCGTCTGCGGCGACCTTCGAGCGCCGTCGCTCGCCCCCGAGTTCGACCTCGACCATTCGGCCGGGCGTGCCGGTGCCATGAATCAGGATCGGGCGATCGCACTGAAGCACCATGTGGCTGGAGAGTCCGAGCGCAAGACGAAGAGGCGATCCCTCGGTCTCGACGGATGCGTTCGCCCCGCGATCCGCCTCCAGCGGACCGAAGAGATCCGCGAGTGGCACCCGCTGGAACGTCATGTGCGCCTCGCTGCCCTCGTACAGGATGCCGACGGTCTCGTCGTCGATCATCGTCATGCACGAGTAGCCCGCGCTGCGACCGGTGTCGAGCAGCACGCGTCGATCCTCGGGCCAGGTGAGTCCCTCGTCGGTGGACGCCTTGATCATCATCCGCATGCGACCGGCGGGACTGTCCGGGTTCGAGAAGAGCACCCGTCCATCCCAGGGCTGACCGAGTTCACGATCGACCTGGATGAGGCTCGCCATGCAGGCACCGGGTTCGATGAGCGACCGTCGCGAGGTCGGGTGCGGTTCCCAGGTCTTCCCGAGATCGCGGGTGATCATCACCACCCGCACGCCCGCCTTGTCGTAGCGGCAGTTGAGCATGAGGACGCCGGGCTCGATCTCGATGACCTGCGACTCGGTGGTGTGCTCGAACGCGCCGGTGCCCGCGTGCCAGGTGCGACCGTGGTCCTTCGACCAGATGATCGTCGAATGCGGGACCTTGCTCGTCTCGGGCGACGACCGGAACTGCGCCGGGAACACCAGCGTGCCGTCGGACATCGTGATGCCCTTGCCCGGTCCCTGCAGCATGAGCGCCCACTCGGGATCCTTGACCTGCTCGGTGATGTTGATCGGGTCCGACCAGGTGACGCCGTCGTCGTCGCTGCGGACGAGCACGAACTGCCCGGTCTCCTCGGGGGTCATGCCCGGGCCGGATCCGTTCCACCCCCGGTTGCCGTGGCTCCAGAGCGCCGCGACCCAGATGGTGCCGGTCTCACGGTCGACGAGCACCGACGGATCGCCGATGCCCTCCCCCCGCCACTTCGGGTCGTCACCCATGTCCATGATGACCCGCATGGGCTCCCAGGTCCGCCCCCCGTCGGTCGATCGCGACATGCCGACGTCGATTGCGCCAGGCAGGTCATAGCCACCCGACTTGCGGTTGTCGTAGACGCCGATGAGCGTGCCCGCGTTGGTCGTCGCCAGACCTGGAATGCGATAGGTGTGGATGTCGTCCTCGCCGCCCATGCGGACCGCGACGCCGAGGCGACGCAGCGCGGGCTCCATGTCGATCTCGAACCGCTGGTCTCCGGCGAACTCCACGCCGCGGATGTCGATGCCGATGCGATGATCGATGTCGGCACGATCGCTCAGACGGCATCCCACCCAGAGATCGTTCCGTCCCTGCAGGAGTGTCCCGACACCCTCGGGCACCTTCAGAAAGACGGCTCCCGCCCGCGGAACCGCGGTCTCGGCGAGCGTGACGGCGTCGTCCCAGTCGGCACCAAGTCGCAGCACCAGGGCCTCGAGATCGCGTCGATCGGTGGTCCCATCAAGCGACACTCGAACCTCGGAGACCGAGAGCGGCTCGAGTTCACCCTCGACCTCCACCGCCACCCGGGCGAGTGGACTCGAGTCCCGCCGCACGAGCACCGGCAGGTTCTCGTCCACCGGCTCGACCGACCGGATCTTCTGCGGCTGCAGCGGCGCGATCCGAAGATCGTCGATGAGCACGCCGGTGTTCGCGGGACTCTCGACGATGAATCGAAGCGCCTTCACATCGGAGTCGGGCAGCGGGATCCGGACGTAGGACTTGTACGACCGACCGACCACGACATCCCGCGTGCCGTCGTACAGCGGCTTCCAGTCACCACCGTCGGACATCTCGATTCGGAAGGCGAAGGGACCACGGCTCGTCCAGCGCTCGGCATGGAAGCCGAGGACGCCCTTGGTGTCCGCATCCTTCGCGAGCGTGAGGTCCACGACCGACCTCGGACCGGCAAGCTGCAGGCAGCGGTTCCCGGTGCGGGCGTGCCCGGACTCGACGAGCGACGGTCCCTCGACGGCGGTGAAGGTACCGACGTCGGTAGTGATCGAGATGAGCGGGCCGGCGGCCAGTCCTTCAAAGCCCGTCTCGACGGCCTTGCCATCCGCAGCGCTCGCCGAGACGCACGGAGAAAGGACGGCGAGCAGCACACTGCACACAGCGAGGATTCGGGATCGCATGCTTCTTGATCCGGGACGGCGACACCGGGAACCCGGCGACCGACGCCGGAGATCTCGATCGTCCGAGCCTACCGGAACGAGCGCGGATCGCGAACCCGATTCATCCTCGGCGGCTCATCCCCAGTGCGTCGCCCAGAGAAGCGTGGCGTAGAGGCCGATCCAAGCCAGATCGAGGAAGTGCCAGTAGAGCCCGACGTAGGTCACCCCTCGATGATTCTCGACCGAGTACCGATGGCCGATCGCGTTCCACGTCACCACCGCCATCGGACCGATGCCACCGAGAACGTGCAGCGCGTGCAGCGCCGTCAGCACGTACACCGTCCACGCATACAGATGGTCGGTGAGATCGACACTCGCCTCGACCAGCCGCCACCACGCCCATCCCTGAAACGCGAGGAAGACGATCGCGAGCCCGAAGGTTGCGGTCATCCACCGTGCCAGCCGCCGGGCGTTACCAACCCGTGCCGCCCGGCTCGCCAGCCACATGGTGCCGCTCGAGACGAGCAGCACGATCGTGCTCCAGGCGAGCACCGAGGGAAGCCCCGGCAGACCGACCGGCGGCCAGGCGCCGTCGTCCTCCAATCGCACGACGACGACGCCGAGGATCGTCGCGGCGAAGATCATGGCGAGCGACGCGATGAACGCCAGCATGCCGAAGACCCCGGCGCGGGCCCGCTCCGCGGGATCGTCGAACGGCGTGACGATGTGGGCCATGGTGGGAATCCGCTCGAAGCCTCAGGCTCCGGACACGACGGAACCCCGCGCGGGCGGGGTTCCGATTCGATCAGTGGACAAGCATTGGGTCGTCAGTTGATCTGCGCATCCCGCGCGATCGGGGCGCCGGGGGCCTCCGCCTCGACGGTCGCCTGCACCGTCGGGGGGTTGCCCGCGACGATCTGCGGGCTGTACTGCCCGGAGTCCATCGTGGTGAAGATCATGAGCAGGACCGCGAAGGCGATCGAGCCGACCAGCACCAGCGCGTTGAACGGGCGGTCCCAGCGGAGATGCATGAAGTAGAGGCACACGAGCGTGGCCTTCACGCCGGCGATCGTCAACGCGATGGGGACGTTGAGCTCGCCCGCATCGACCGCGTGCACGGCGACGGTGATGACGGTGAGCAGGATGAGGGCGACGGCGGTCCCGATGAGCGGGCCGTAGCCGACCACGTGGCCGAGGCCGTGATCGTGGTCGTCGTCGTGATGGGCGGTGGCGTCGTGGGCCATGGGTCTGTCCTGCGGACTGGGGTGACGGAGCGAACCGGAAGGTGGGTCGACCGCGGCATGCCGCGGCGGACGGCTCCGATCAGTGGATGAGATAGAAGAGCGGGAAGAGGAAGATCCAGATCAGGTCGACGATGTGCCAGTAGAGGCCACCGAGATCGACCGGCGTGAAGTACTTCGGCCCGAACTCGCCGCGTTGGGCTCGCCAGATCAGCCAGCCGATGACGCCCATGCCGATGATGACGTGGATGCCGTGCA
>CAYZSH010000107.1:0-8639 GCA_964481025.1 uncultured Isosphaeraceae bacterium | reverse complement strand
CATCGCGATCGCGACCTCGGGGACCATGCCCATGTAGATCGTGACGATGTCGCCCTTCTTCACGCCGAGCGATTCGAGGGCGTTGGCGACCTTCGCGGTCTCGCGCTGGAGGTCGCGGTAGGTCAGGCGGCGGATCTCCGGCCCCTCATCACCGACCGGCTCGCCTTCCCAGATGATCGCGACCTCGTCGCCGTGCCCGTTCTCGACCTGCCGATCGACGCAGGTGTGGCACGCATTGGTCTCGCCACCGAGGAACCACTTGGCGTCGGGGCAGTTCCATTCGAGCACGCGGTCGTAGGGCTTGAACCAGTGCAGGTGTTCCTTCGCCTGCTCGTCCCAGAACGCTTCCGGCTCGCGGACCGACCGCTCCCACATCGCGCGGTAGGCGTCCATGTCCGGGATCCACGCCCCGCCGAGTCGCTCGGCGACGCCCGCGGGCGGGTTGAAGACGCGGTTCTCGTGGAGGACGGAATCGATGCCGCCGGTGTCGGTGCCGGTATCGCTCATGGATGTCGGGTCCGGGGTTGGGAGGGCGCGGAACGACGACGCGTCCGTCGCCGGACCTCGGACCGTAGTGGACGCCGGGAGGTCGGTGCAAGCCCGCTCGGGGAACTTCAGCCGACCGCGAGCCCGACGTTCGAGGCGTGCATCTTCGCGGCGTCGATCGCCTCGCCCGCTCGTGACGGATCCTTGCCGCCTGCCTGAGCGCTGTCGGGGCGACCGCCGCCGCCGCCGCCGCACGCCTGTGCCGCGACCTTGACCCACTCGCCCGCCTTCAGGCCATCCTTGATCAGGTTCTCCGGCACCTTGGCGACGATCACGACCGATCCCGCGTCGGCGTCGGCGGAGACGAGGAGCACCGCACTGCCGGGGTGCGCGGCGCGGATCGCGTCCATCGCGGAGAGCAGGGCATCCTTGTCGGCGTCGTCGATGCGGGCCACGATGACCGGTCCGCCCGCTTCGGCAGCGATCGCGCGGGCCTGATCGACCACCTCGCCGCGGTTCGCGGCAGCGGCGGCCTTGCGGGCCTTCTTCGCGATCGACCGCAGTGCATCGATCCGCATCGCAAGCGTGTTTCGTTCGACGATCGAGATCGTCGCGGCGTCGAAGTCGCGGACGATGTCATCAAGACCTTCCGCGACCGCGGTCTCGTCCGCCGCCTCGAGCGCCGCGATGCGACCCGCGATCGCCGCGGCGTCGGCCCGGGCCGCGGCCGCCGCTTCGCCCGCCAGTCCGAGCACGCGACGCACGCCCGCGGCGAGTCCCTGCTCCGACAGCAGCACGAAACCGCCGGCTTCCGCAGTGTTCCCCAGGTGCGTGCCGCCGCAGAACTCGACCGAGAGATCGAGCCACCGCGGATCATCGGGGTTCGAGAGCAGGTCGCCGACCGGGGCGCCGATCGAGACCACGCGAACCGGGTCGGGATACCGCTCGCCGAACACGGCCCGCAGCGTGTTGATCGCCTTGGCATCCTCGAGCGGGGCGTCGGCGGTGTCGACCGCGAGTCCCGCCTCGATCGCGGCGTTGACGCGGGCCTCGATGTCCGCGAGAGCCGTCGCGTCGAGCGCGCCGCTCGCGGCGTAGTCGAAGCGAAGGCGATCCGGCGCGACGAGCGAGCCACGCTGGTCGCTCTCGGGACCGGCCACCGCGCGAAGAGCGAGATTCACGAGGTGCGTGGTCGTATGGTGCGCGCGGATCGCGCTCCGACGGTGCGCATCGACCGCGAGTTCCGCCTCGTCCCCGACCGCGAACCGACCCTGCGAGACGTGTCCGACGTGCAGGACGAAGTCGCCGACGCGGCGGGTGTCCTCGACCACGAAGGTACCGCTGTGATCGTGCCCGGCGCTCGACTCGCGGGTGACATGGATCTCGCCGGTGTCGCCGACCTGTCCGCCCTGTTCCCCGTAGAAGCAGGTGCGGTCGCAGATGATCGCGGCGCGGCGACCGACCTCGATGTGTTCGGTGAGGTGACGACCGTCCCAGATCGCCTTGATCGCCGCGGGGATCTGGCAGCCCGCGTGCTTCGCGGAGTCGTCGGTGGCTCGGACCTTCAGGAAGTCGAGCTTGCCGAGGACGTCGGGGGGCATGGTGACGACCGGATCGGCTTCGCTGCCACCGCCGCGGCTGCGTTCGCGGGCCTCCTCCATGAGCGCCTCGTATCCGGCGACGTCGACCTGCATGCCGCGTTCCTCGGCCATGACCTGCGTGAGGTCGATCGGGAAGCCGTAGGTGTCGTGCAGGGTGAAGGCGTCCTGGGCGGTGATCGTGTCGTCGGCGGCGTCCTTCGCCGCGTCGTCGAAGAGCTGGAGTCCACGATCGAGGGTTCGTCGGAACGTCTCCTCCTCCTGAGCGATGATCTCGCGGACGCGGGCCTCCTTCGACTTCATCTCGGGGAAGACCTCGCCGAGCGACTCGACCACCGCGGGCACGATGCGATCAAGGAACGGCCGCTCCATGCCGAAGGTCTGGCGACCGTGACGAACCGCGCGACGGAGGATGCGACGCAGCACGTAGCCGCGGCCGTCGGCACCGGGGGTCGCGCCGTCGGCGAGCGCGGTGGTCAGACAGCGGATGTGGTCGGCGATGATGCGATAGGCGATGTCGACCGGATCGGTCATGGAGCCGCGGTACGGCGCAGCGCCGGTGACGTCCTGGATCCGCATGAAGATCCCGGTGAAGAGATCGGTGTCGTAGTTGCTGCGCTTGTCCTGCAGCACGGACACGAGTCGTTCGAGACCCATGCCGGTGTCGACGTGCTTCGCGGGCAGGGACTTCAGCGAGCGATCGGCCTCGCGGTTGAACTGGATGAAGACGAGGTTCCAGATCTCGAGGACGTCGGGATCGTCCTGATTGACGAGTGAAGCGGCGTTGCGTCCACCGATGCGGTCGTAGTGGATCTCCGAGCACGGTCCGCATGGACCGGTCTCGCCCATCTCCCAGAAGTTGTCCTTCGCGTTGCCGGGTAGGACGTGGTCCTCGGGCAGGTATCGCAGCCAGAGATCACGCGCCTCGTGATCGGGCTCGAGTCCCTGTGCCGGGTCGCCCTCGAACCACGTGGCGTAGAGCCGCGACGGATCGAGTCCGTAGACCTTCGTCAGCAGTTCCCACGCCCAGTCGATCGCCTCGGTCTTGAAGTAGTCGCCGAACGACCAGTTGCCGAGCATCTCGAAGAAGGTGTGGTGATAGGTGTCGCGGCCGACGTCCTCGAGGTCGTTGTGCTTGCCACCGGCGCGGATGCACTTCTGCGTGTCCGCCGCCCGGGTGTAGAGCCGGGTGCCCTGTCCGAGGAACACGTCCTTGAACTGGTTCATGCCCGCGTTGGTGAAGAGCAGCGTGGGGTCCTCGTGCGGGACCGCGGGGCTCGACGGCACGACCTCGTGCCCGGCCTTCTCGCGGAAGTAGTCGAGGAACTGCTGGCGGATCTCGCGGGCGGTGAGGCTCATGGCGAAGGGGCGACCTGGGCGGCGGGAGGGTGGGGGCGGGTGGCGGCGACGTGCCGCGGCCGGGCGGGCATTATGACCCGCCGGTCGGCGCGGTACCTTCTTCGGCCCTGTCCCGGCCGCAGTCCAAGGCAAGATTCGGAGAACCTCGATGACGACGCGACGCCCCTTCGTGGGGGGAAACTGGAAGATGCATGGCGACCTCGCCTCCGCCGTGGAACTCACCGAGGACGTCGCCGCGGCGTTGACCGCCGCCGCCGAGACCGTGGACATCGAGATCTACCCGCCGTTTCCGTATCTCCAGGCGGTCGGGCACGCCCTCCGCGGCTCGGGGATCGTCTTCGGCGGGCAGGACTGCTGCCCGCATCTCGAAGGGGCCTACACGGGCCAGACCAGCCCCGCGATGGTCGCCGACCTGGGCGGAAAGTCGGTCCTCGTGGGCCACTCCGAGCGGCGTCACGGGCTCGGAGAGACGGACGAGATCGTCGCCGCCAAGCTTCGAGCCGGCCTCGCTGCCGACCTTCAGGTGGTCCTCTGCGTGGGCGAGACTCAGGCCGAGCGGGACGCCGGACAGGCCGTCGAGGTCGTCTCCCGGCAGGTTCGGGCGGGTTTCGAGGGGCTCGACGCGGCTCAGGCCCGCCGGATCGTCGTGGCATACGAGCCGGTCTGGGCGATCGGGACCGGCGTCACCGCCACCCCGGCCGATGCCCAGGAGGCCCACGCCTCGATTCGGGAATTGCTGGGCTCCCTGTATGATGCGGAACTCGCCGCCGCCGTCCGGATCATCTACGGAGGCTCGGTGAAGCCCGGAAACGCCGCCGAACTCTTCGCCGGTCCCGACGTGGACGGCGGACTGATCGGAGGCGCCAGCCTGAAGGCGGACGACTTCGCCGCCATCTGCCGCGCCGCGGTGCCGTCCTGACGGCGCATCGGCTCGGCCGGATCATTCTCACCCGCGTCGCCGTCGCCACTGATGCGACGACGACCCAGCCCGGAATCGACTCGTGCTCACCGTCATCCTGACCCTGCTCTTCATCGTCGTCTCGATCGCACTGATCCTCGTGATCCTCGTGCAGCGACCGCAGGGCGGCGGCCTCGCCGGCGCCTTCGGCGGCGCGGGCGGCGGCGGCACCGACACCGCGTTCGGTGGACGCACCGGCGACGTGCTCACGGTCGGCACCGTCGGTTGCTTCGCGGTGTATCTCCTCGTCGCGATCGCGCTGAACATCGTCGACGGCCCGACGACGTCGTCGGCGACCGCGGCCGAGACCGAGACCACGACGACCGAGACCACCGAGGCGCCCGCCGAGACCGCGGCGCCGAGCGAAGCCGCGACGCCCGCCACCACGACCACCACCACGACTCCCGCGGTTCCGACGCCGGCGCCGACCACGACGCCCGCCTCGTCCGAGCCCGCCGAGACGCCTGCGGGCGGCTGATCGAGGCGGAGCGTCTCTTCGCCGCGGCCGTCCGACCCGAACTCCGGAACCGACGCATGTCCCGACCGACGATTCGCTCCATGACCGGCTTCGGCGCCTCGCACCTCGAGACCGAGGCCGCTCGCTGCTCGGTCGAGATCCGCTCGGTCAACAACAAGTTCCTCAAGACGACCGTCCGTCTCCCCGACGAGATCGCGGCGCTCGAGACCGACATCGAGACCGCGGTGTCGCGTCGTCTGCGTCGCGGCAGCGTGATGGTCACGGTCCGCTGGTCCGCGGCGGGTGCCGCGATGGCCGCCCGCATCGACGCGGATGCCGCCCGCGCCGCGGTCGAACAGCTTCTCGCCGCGATGCCCGAGGACGTTCGTGGTCGCTGCACGGTCGATCTGGCGACCCTGCTCACGGTGCCGGGCATCGCCGAGGTGGACGACGCGACGGAGCTCGCGGAGGACGCCCGGGACATCGTGTTCCGACTGCTCGAGGAGGCGTGCGACCGACTCATCGAGATGCGCAGTCGCGAGGGTGAGGTCGTCCGGGCCGAGATGGAAGGCTTCGGAATCCGCATGCGATCGCTGCTCGAGTCGATCGCGGCCCGCGCGCCCAAGGTCGTCGAGCTCTATCGCGACCGACTGCACCAGCGGATCCAGTCGTTGCTCGAGGACGTCGGCGCATCGCTCGGCGAGGAGGATCTCGTTCGCGAGGTCGCGGTCTTTGCCGAACGCAGCGACATCGCCGAGGAGGTCGTGCGTCTCGGCGGTCACCTCGACCAGTTCTTCGATCTGCTCGGCACGCCCGGCGGCGAGCCGATCGGACGCACGCTCGACTTCCTCACGCAGGAGATGCTCCGCGAGGCGAACACCATCGCGAGCAAGTCGTCCGACGCGGAGATCGCCCGCGCGGTCGTCGAGGTCAAGGGACTCATCGACCGGGTCAAGGAGCAGGCCGCCAACGTCGAGTGACCTTGGCGTGGACGGAGGCCGGCGTGCTGGACGGCGACGAACGCTCGATGTCAGATGATCCGGGAGCCTCATCCGGGCCCGAGGATCCGGCGATCGAGTCGGGAAGCGAGACGTTCCACGATGGCACCGCGGTCGGACTGCCGTCCCCGTCCGGTTCCGACGCCGAGGCCGGCGAGCGTGCGACGTTCGAGCCGGCCGAGCTCCGGACGGTGCTCGACGCCTTTCCGATCACGCTGGTCCGCGAGATCCGCGAGTTTCCCGCGGGTTCGCGACAGGCCCCGAAGGTGCGGGTCGTCGCCTCCGAGGGCGAGTTCCTGCTCAAGCGACGCACCGCCCGACAGGAACTCGTCGCAAGGGCGATCTTCAATCATCGCGTGCTGCTCCATCTGGAGGCTGCGGGGGTGCCGGTCGCTCGTCTGGTCGGCACCGTGCGCGGGAACCGCTCGATGCTGCTCATGGGCGATCGCGTCTACGAACTGTTCGAGTGGATCGACGGTCGTCGGATGGTGAAGGCTGCGCCGGAGGTGCGAAACGCCGGACGCGTTCTCGGTGCGATCCATCGGGAGTCGGCGCTCATGTCCGTCGACGATGCGCCGTCGCTTCCGGGTTTTCATGCCGCGGAATCCGTCGAGTCGGCCTTCGCGCGAGCCGAACGCGCGATCGTTGGCGCGGATCCGGACGTCGATCGAACGATGCTGCGTGAGACGCTGGCCTCGCTGCGACGACGGCGCGACGAGGCGCGTGTCGCCGTCGACGCCGCGGGGTGGTCGATCGCGCCGACGCAGCCGATTCACGGTGACTGGCATCCGGGCAACGTGCTCTTCACGCCCGAGCGGCCGACGCAGCGGCGGCCCGGCGTGGTGCGGGCGGTCATCGACTTCGACTCGTCGCGGGTCGAGCCCCGGCTGGTGGACGTGGCCAACGGGCTGCTTCATTTCGCGATGCGGAGCGAAGCGGGCCGGTCGCCCGCCGAGTGGCCGCCGTCGCTCTCGAGCGATCGCATCCGGGCGTTCCTCTCGGGCTGGTTGGAGTCGGTCGGACCACTGCAGCCGCACGAGCCTGCCATGCTCCCGGCCCTCATGATCGAGGGGCTGGTCGCCGAGAGCCTGGTGCCGATCGCCCGCACCGGCACCTTCGCCGGTGTCCCCGGCGGTCCGTTCCTTCAGATGGTCGAGCGGAAGGCGGCGTGGATCACTCGGAACGCGGCCACCCTGACCATCCTCCTCAAGCGGGTGGCCGGGGTCTGAGCCCGACTTCCCGCCTCGCGGTCACGATCGGGGTTGGATCGGGCCGATGGACGGGACTACCGTGAACACCATGCCGTGCCGCCATCGAAAGCTCGCCGTCCGGAGTCGGGCGCTCGCCCTGATCGGCGTGATCGCGTTTCTGCAGCCGGTCTCCGCCGCCCTGGCCCAGGGGGTCGACGTTCGCCCCGTCAAGCCGGTCGCGCCGCTCGTGCGACCTGGTCAGGTGGGGATCCGATCGCTGTCAGGTGATCAGGAAATCGATCTCCGGGCGGTTCGCACCGCGGTGGTGCCGCCGGCGGTTCGCGAGATCGTGGCCGAACTCGATGACTCCCGATGGTCGATCCGTGAGGCTGCCGATCAGCGGTTGCGGACGCATCCGGTCTCTGACGAGGCGCTCCTCCAAGTGCTCGATCAGGACGAACTCTCCTCTGAGCAGCGACAGCGGCTGCTCGACATCGTCGCCGCCCGGGTGCTGCTTCGCGAACGCGGGGCGATCGGCATCCGGATGAACACCCGCGCCGGCTTCGCGCCCGGTGGAGTCGATGGCGTCGAGATCACCGAGGTCATTCCCGGGCTCCCGGCCGAGCGGGTGCTTCGAGTCGGGGACGTCATCACCCGGATCGACGAGGCGCCGATCCGGTTGACTACCGATCTGATCAGCCACGTCCAGCGCATGCCGCCCGGGCAGGTCATCGATGTCCGGATCCTGCGGCCTCGGGTGCTTCCCGCCGGCGAGCAGCCCGGCCCCGACTGGGTGAAGGTCGAGGGTGGCGGATGGTTCGAGCCCGTCGAAGTCGAGTTCGCGCTGGGCTCGTACCGGAAGCTCGGCGATCCTCAGGTCACCACCGGCAATCCCGAGACGCTGCGCCGCCTCGAGTACGTGCGACAGCTGCGGATCCTGTGGGATCGGGCGCCGGTCGCGCTCGACGGACGGGTCACGGTGGACGGCGTGGTGCCCCCCGAGAAGTCGACGCCGTCCGGCATCAACCGGACGATTCGTCGCATCGGGGATTGATCGGAATCACTTGTTCCCGGCGAGCGGGTTGTGGAAGTGCGCGTTCTGCACGGGCACGACCGCTTCCAGCACGTGCTGCAGCACCTCGGCCGGGGAACCGATCGCCGAGACGTTCGTGATGATCTCGGGCGGGTAGTGCGCCAGCACGGGGCTCGTCTCGCGGTCGTACACCTCGAAGCGTCGTCGGATCACCCGCTCGTCGGCGTCGTCGAGCCGGTTCTCCTTGATCGCCCGCTTCTTCATCCGCTCGACCATCGCGTCGAGGTCGGGGCAGACGAGGTGGATGATCTTGAGGACGTCGAGATACGGCTCGAGCGCCTTGGCCTGGCCGAGGCTGCGGGGAATGCCGTCGAGGACCAGAAGATCGACCTTGGGCTTGTAGAGACTCAGCACCGTCTGGGCGTGCATGTTCTGCCGCCACATCTCGATGGTGAGTTCGTCGGGGACGAGCTCGCCCTTCGAGGAATGCTCGAGGAACTTGCGACCGAGGTCGCTGGTGGTGTCGAGCGAGCGGAAGACGTCGCCGCAGGCGAGGTGGT
>CAYZSH010000106.1:0-8709 GCA_964481025.1 uncultured Isosphaeraceae bacterium | reverse complement strand
ACGCCCGAGAGCGCCACGATGCCGAAGATCGAGATGATGCTGAACCCGTAGCCCATCACGAGGTGGCCGATGACCGCCCCGATGATGCCGAACGGGATCGCGATCATGACGACCAGCGGCTGCACCCAGCTGCGGAACGGGATCGCGAGCAGGGCGTAGATGATGAACAGGGCGGCGAGGAAGCCGGTGCCGAGACTCGACAGCGACTCGGCCTGATCGTTCTGCTCGCCTTCGAGACTCCACGAGAGTCCCGGGTACTGCCGGATCAACGCCGGGAGCACGTCGCTCGAGAGCGCCGCGGCGACCTCGTTGCCGTTGGCGACCTCGGGATCGATGTCCGCGGTCACCGAGTTCACGCGACGTCCGTCGGTCCGCTTGATGCTGGTGTACGCGCGGCCTTCACTCGCGACCGCCGCCTCGCGGAACGGAATCTCGCTGCCGCCGGGGGTGCGGAGCATGACCGTCTCGATGGTGTGCAGCGTGTCACGCTCGGCCTCGGGGAGCCGGACCATGACCTTGACCTCGTTGCGACCCCGCTGCTGCCGAAGCGCCTCGGCTCCGTAGAAGAACGATCGCGTCTGGCGGGCGAGGTCGGTGGCGGTGAGGCCCATGCTGCGGGCCTCGGGCGTGAGTTCGAGGTTGAACTGCGGCTTGCCCATCGCGACGCCCGAGTCGATGTCCTTCACGCCGTCGAAACCGCGCAGTCGCTCGGCAAGGTCGAGACTCGCGGCATCGAGGATCGTCGTGTTGCGGTGGCTCAACTGGATGTCCACCGCGGCACCGGTCGCCCGGCCGACCTCGCTCTTGAACGAGATCGTCTCGAGCCCCGCGATGTCGCCCGCGTTCTCGCGCCAGCGGCGGGCGAACTCCGTGGCGGAGATCTCCCGCTCGCCCTCGGGCACCAGTTCGAACTGGATGCCCATGAGGTGCCCGCCGTTCTCGGAGGCCTGCCGGACGGGGCCGAAGCCGCCGACCTGACTGCCGAGCACCGTGTAGAGGCTCTCCTTGATCGAGGGGCCGCCCGATTCATCGATCGTCTGGGCCAGCGACGCCAGAAGCCGCTCCTGCACCGCGGCGGTCCGCTCGACCGGAACTCCCAGAGGCAGTCGGGCGTTCACCAGGACGAAGTCGGCGTCGATCTTGGGCAGGAACGTGAAGGGCAGCTTGCCGCTCGCGAGCGTCGCGACCGAGAGGATGAGCATGCCGAGCCCGACCGCGATCGTCGTGTACCGCTCGCGGACCGCGATGGCGACGCTCGGGCCGTAGACACGTTCGATGAACCACTTGAGTCCACGCTCGAAGACGACGCTCGGGGTCGAGACGATCCGCCAGAAGAGTGTGCGTCGCGGGGCGTGCGAGAGGTGGGCGGGCAGCACGAAGAGCGACTCGATCAGCGAGACGATGAAGACGCTGATCGCGACCGCGGGGATCTGCATGAACAGCTTGCCGCTCGCGCCCGGCACGAAGAGCATCGGAGCGAAGGCCACGATGTTCGTGAGCACGGCGAAGGTCACCGGCCCGGCGATCTCGCGGGCGCCTTCGATCGCGGCCTGCAGGGCGGGCATGCCGCGTTCCCGCTTCTCGTAGACGTTCTCGCCGACCACGATCGCGTCGTCGACGATGATCCCGAGCGTCACGATGAACGCGAACAGCGAGATCATGTTGATCGAGGCGTTGGTGCCGCTGAGGAACAGGAACGATCCCAGCACCGAGATCGGGATGCCCAGCGTGACCCAGAACGCGAGTCGCGGTTCGAGGAACAGGCCGAGCATCAGCAGCACGAGCACGAGACCGAGCATCGCGTTGCGGATGAGCAGTTCCATGCGTTCGCGGTAGACGGTCGAGTCGTCGCGGACGACCTCGATCGACATGCCGGCCGGCACCTCGCTGCGGAAATCGTCGAGGAACGCGAGTGCGGCCGCGGACACCGACAGCGGCGTCTCCTCGCCCACGCGATAGACCTCGACCGTCGCGGCCGGCAGCCCGTCGAGGCCGGGCTGAAGGTCGATGTCTGCGAAGCCGTCGGTGATCGTGGCGACGTCGGCGAGTCGGACCGTCGAGCCGTCGCGGTTGGAGATGATCGGGATGTTCCCGAACTCGCGTCCGAAGTCGCGTCGTTCGGTGGTTCGGAACAGGATCTCGCCCGCCTCGGTCTTCAGGCTGCCTGCAGGCAGGTCGAGGGCGGCGCGGCGGATCTCCGCGGCCACCTGATCGAGCGTGATGCCGTACGCCCGGAGCGTCGCCTGCGGGATCTCCACCGCGATCTCGAGCGGCTTCGACGCGCCGAGCTGCACGAGCGTGATGCCGTCGAGATTGGAGAGGTCGTCGCGAAGACGCTCCGCGGTCTCGCGAAGCGTCCGCTCCGGAAAGTCGCCGGCGACCGCGATGTTGAGCACGAGGTTCCGGTTCTCGAGCAGGTTGACGATCGGCCGCTCGGCCTCTTCGGGGAACGTGGTGATCCGGTCGACCGCGTTCTTCACATCCGACAGCATGCGGTCGGGATCCTTGCCGAGCAGGACCTCGACGCTCACGGATCCGCGGCCCTCGCTCGCGGTGCTCGTGACCTTCTTGACGCCGTCGAGTCCGCGGACGGCGTCCTCGATCGCGACGACGATGCCTTCCTCGACCTCCTCGGGGCTTGCGCCCGGATAGATCACCGAGATGCCGACGATGTCGAGGCTGAACTCGGGGAAGACCTCCTGCTTCACGCGGAAGGCCATGAACAACCCGCCGAGCAGCAGGGCGGCCATGAGCAGGTTCGCGGCGACCGGGTGCCCGGCCATCCACGCGACGGCGCCGCCACGACGTTCGAGTCCGTCGCCGCTCATGCGCCACCTCCAGCCGTGCCGGCGGCCGTTCCAGTCTCGGGGCCGATGCCGGGAGTGCCGGCCGCGTCGAGACGTTCGAGCGGCATGCCGGGAATCGCGACCGGAAGCGGACTCGCGACGATCTCCTCGTCGGCCTCGAGGAACGACCGGACCAGGACGGTCTGCGGTCGCCCGACGAGGATCTCGACCTTGTGGATGCGGAGATGGTTCGAGGCGTCCTTCACCCAGACCGTCTCGTTGTCGCGCAGCACGGCACGAGGCAGTTCCACGACGTCGTCGAGCGTGGGACCGGCGATCTCGACCCGGACGTAGCTTCCGAGCAGGAGCGGCAGGTCGGTGTTCGATGCGGGATCGAATGCCGAAGCCGGATCCGGCGAGGACAACCCGAGCGGGTCCATGACCGCGATCCGCACGCGGGCCAGTCGCCCGGAGCGTTCGACCTCGCCGATGATGCGATCGACGCGGCCTTCGCGGACCACGCTCCGGCCGTCGCCGAGTTCCTGGACCACGATCGCGGTCGAGTTGTTGGAAAGGTCCTCCGGATCCGCCCGCAGCCACGGGAGCCGATCCATCGGGAGCGAGACCACGACGTCGAAACGGTCGGTGCCGACGATCGTCGCGACGCGGTTCTGCGGTCCGAGGACCTGGCCGATCTCGACGTCGTCCTGCAGCACGAGTCCGTTGAACGGCGCGGTGAGCGTGGTGCGTTCGAGATCGAGTTCGGCCTGCGCGAGTCGTCCGCGGGCGGCGGCGAGCATCGCTTCCTTCTCGATCCGCTGCGGCTCGCGCCGGGCGAGGCGTCGTCCGCTCTCATCGACGGTGATCGATTCGCCGAGCATCTCCCATTCGCGTTCGGCGACGAGTCCGCGGGCCTCCTCGAGCTGGAGCGCCACCGCCGCGTTGGCGACATCGGCTTCGCGCTGGATGACGGCGATCTCGTAATCGCGGGGGTCGATCCGCAGAAGCGGTTCATCCGTCGTGACGCGGCCGCCTTCGCGAAGATCGTCGTTGAGTTCGACGACCTGCCCGCCGACCTGCGATTGCAGCGTCAGCACCCGGTTCGCCTCGACGGTGCCGTAGGCCACGATCTCGGCGACCTGCGATCCTGAGGTCGGGATCAGGGTCTCGACCAGGGTCGCCCGGACCTCGATCTCGCGACGAGCGGCTTCGGGGCGGCCGGCGAGCAGCCAGTTGGCGCCGAACGCGGCCAGCACGATCACCACCACCGGAACCGCGAATCGAAGGACCGCGACGATCCCGCGGACGGCGGCGGGCGGGGGGGAGGAGAGGGTGTCTTCGGGGGGGACGGTCATGCGTCGGCGTCCGTGGAGGGCGGGTTGGTGTCGGCGGAGTGATCGGTGGTGTTCAGGTCGGACATCGCGGCGAGCGGGGCTTCCGGCGAGTCATCGTCGGACGGCGCCTCGAGGTCGCGGGTCCACTCGCCACCGAGAGCCAGGTGCAGGGCGGCACGGTTGGAGAGAAGTCCGAGTCGGACCGAGATCTCCTGACGCTGCAGGCGCTGCAGGGCCTGAATCGCGGTGATGACGTCGAGGTATTCGCTCTGGCCGTTCACGAAGAGCAGCTCGCTCTCGGTGAGCGTCGCGCGGGCGGTCTCGACCTGCGTCCGGACGCGGTCGAGCAGGTCGAGTTGATTGCGTTCGCGGACGAGCGCGTCCTCGACTTCGCGAAGGGCCACGAGGTATCGCTCGCTGAACGCTTCGAGTCGTTCCCGCAGGATCGCATCGCGTCGATCCACCTCGGCACCGCGACGGCCGGCGTCGAAGAACGGCTGCACGAGGCTGCCGGCGACGCTCCACACGGTGTCGTCGAAGAGCGAGTCGGCCTTGATCGACTGGAAGCCGCCGGTGAGCGAGAGCCGGACGGAGGGAAGCATGTCCGCGACCGCGGCCGCAGCCTCGCGGTCCGCGGCCGCCACGCGGGCGAGCGCGGCGCGGAGATCGGGCCGACGTGCGAGCAGGTCGCGGGGCGACGGAAGTTCGGGCGTCGGAGGAAGCTCGGGAAGTCCGGCTTCGGGGGCGAGCCCGCTCGCCTCGAGCGATTCCGGGGGCATGCCGAGGAGCACCGCGAGCGCATTCCGCGCCGTCAGGTAGCGGGATCGGACGTCCGGGATCTCCGACTCGACCGACTCGAACTGAAGTCGCTGCTGCAGGACCTGCAGGGCCGTGCCGACGCCGCGGCCGTACCGAAGTTCGACGAGCTCGAGAAACTTGCGACTCGTCTCGACCTGTTCGTTCAGCAGCGAAAGCAACGCCGCCTGCGCCTGGATCGAGAACCACGTGTCGGTCACGCTGCCGGAGAGCAGCAGGGCGGTGTTCTCCGCATCGTCGCGTCCGGCGACCGCCGCGAGGGTCGCGGCTTCGGCGCGGTTGGCGATCTTGCGCCAGAGATCGAGTTCCCAGCTCAGGCCGAGTCCGACCGCATATCGGTTGTTGTAGAAGCTCTGCCCGGTCAGGTTGAACACCGACTTCGAGCGGCCGGCGGACGAATCGATGTTCACCTCGGGATACAGGAACGATCCCGCGACCGTCGCCTGCGACTCGGCCTGTGCGAGCCTCGCCCATGCCTGCTGCAGTCCGCGGTTCGCCTCGAACGCCTCGGTGACGGCCCGGTCGAGGCCCGGATCGTCGAAGGCGGTCCACCAGTCGTCGGGCGCCGTCACCTCGGACGGCAACGCGTCGGCGGCGGCGAACGCCTCGGGGATCGGGACGCCGGGATCGGTGTCCTCGCGCAGAGCTCGTGGCGAGCATCCCGTCGCAAGCATGCCGGCGGCAAGCGTCAACGCCAGTCGTCCTCGAAGGTGGGGATCGACGATCACGAGGTGGACTCCAGGATCGAAGTGGATGCCGCCGAGAGGGCGGCGCGGGCGTTGGCGAGGACGAGTTCGGCGATGGCGCGAGCGTCGTCGGGGCCGAGGGCGGGTTCGACCGGCAGACGGTCGATCATCTCGCGGCACACTCGATGCACGAGGCACTGGCCGATGATCGAAAGGCACTGGATCTTGAGGACCCGTGCGTCGGTCGATGCGGGAAGCAGCGCACGCACGATTTCCTCGAGTTCCCGATAGACCGGGTGCAGCACCGACTCGACGACCCCGGTGAGCGCTTCCGAAGGCTGGGCCGCTTCACGCAGCATGAGACGGGAGGCGGCATCGCGACCCGGTCGCACGCATCGAACCGCGTACCAGTGGATCCAACTCGCGAGGGCGGCGTCGGCGTCGCCATCGGCGGTGTCGAGGGTCGGCATCGCCGACTGCGAGGCCTGGTGATACGCACGCAGCACCGCTTCGCGATAGAGGCCCGCCTTGCTTCCGAAGTGGTAGTTCACGGCGGCGATGTTCACGCCCGCGGTGGCACAGATCTCCCGCACGCTGGTGGCATCGAAACCCTTGTCCGCGAAGATCGTGGTCGCGGCGTCGAGGATGTCGTCTCGGGAGGACACGGGGTCTCGGACCTTCGAGTCTGGGAAAGGCGGGGGTGGCTCGGCTTCGTGCGGTCGACCGGCCGGATTCAAACGGATGTCTGAAACGGGCGTTCGAGGGGCGGGATGGTACCAGCGGCGGGCCGTGGCCGAAGGGTCCGAGGCGAAGATTCTCGGACCTCGCGGGAGGGCTTCTTTCCGTCGAGGGCCGGCTGGACCGTGGATTCCGCGTGATCAGGGAAGCGAGTCCCATGCCTCGATGTAGGCTCTGGATCGATCACCGGCCGGGTTGGCGGTGACTGGCTCGACATCTGGAGACTCGATCTCATGTTCCACCGGAATCCCTTGTCCCGACCGATGGTCGGCGTCCTGGCGATCACGTTGGCGTCGACCGCGTTCGGCGGCGATCCTTGTGGCGACCCCGCCGCGGGTGACTGCTTCATCGCGAACGCGACCCCGGGGTGCGATGACGCGACCTGCTGTGCGTTGGTGTGCTTGATCGACTCGTTCTGCTGTGAAGGCGAGTGGGACGTAGTCTGCGCCGGCTACGCGCAGGAGAATTGCGATTCCGGCGGCGGTGGTGGTGGCGGCTCGCCCTGCGGTGATCCGGCGGCCGGCGACTGCAACGTCGCCAACGGCACGCCGGGCTGCAGCGACGCCGCCTGTTGCGAGGCGGTGTGCGCCGTCGACTCGTACTGCTGCGACACCGCATGGGACTCGACCTGCGCCGGCTATGTTGGAACGTACTGTTCCGGGGGTGGCGGTGGAGGCGGCGGCGACCTGCCCAATGACAACTGCGTCGACGCGATCGAGATCGGCGAAGGCGACATCGCGTTCTCGACGGTCGGTGCCACCTCCGACGGGCGTGATCTTCCCGAGACCTGCGACGAAGGATTCGGCACGGCGTTCGCGCCGGACATCTGGTACGCGATCACGCCGAGCGAGGACACCGGCATCATCGTCTCGACCTGCAATCAGGCCGACTACGACACGCGACTTGCGGCGTACGCCGGGTGCGGTGGTCCGCTCGTCGGATGCAACGACGACGGCGACGGCTGTGCCGGACTCTCGTCGTACATGACCTTCCCGGCGCTCGCGGGTGAGACGTATCTCATCCGCGTCGGCGGCTACGGAACCGCCACCGGAAGCGGGACGCTCAGCGTCACGTTCGGTGATGCACCGCCGCCGTATCCGACCGAGATCACGCCGCAGTGGGCGGTCGAGGATGGTGGCAACGGTCACTTCTACGCGAACCTTCGGGTGCCGGAGGATTCGACGTTCGCGACCGTCGAGGCGCTGGTCGCCTCGGTCGGCGGGCAACTCGCGTCGGTCACCTCCGCCGAGGAGGCGGCGTTCATCCGCGACTTCGTGCGGGTGAGCGAGCCCGGCACGTACGATCGGTGCGCGTTCGGTCTCGTGCAGGATCCCGATGGATTCGAGCCCGGCGGCGACTGGTACTGGACCTCGGGCGAGGCCCTGGTCTGGACCAACTGGCGGGCCGGTGAACCCAACGACAATCCGGCGCCCGAGGACTTCGGCGAGTTCTATCCCAACGCCGAGTGGAACGACTGCTTCGATGGCGACTTCGGTCAGGTGCTCGTCGAGTGGGACACCGATCCCGGCATCGCCGACGGCATCGTGTGGGAGACCGCGGACGGCGGCAACGGACATCGCTATCAGGCGGTCATCGCGTATCCGCAGGTTGACTGGAACACGGCGCGACAGCTCGCGGAGGACGCGGGGGGACACCTGGTGACGATGGAGACCGCCGACGAGCGTCTCTGGGTCGCGGAGAATCTTGGCATCTTCCTGTCGCTCTGGGAGCAGCCGTCGAACACGTTCGACGCGAACCGTGGTCCGCTGGTCGGACTCGAGAACGTCGGCGGCAGTTGGCAGTGGATCACCGGTGAGCCGCTGGTCGAGAGTCCGTGGTGGCCGGGCGAGCCGAGCGGCGACGGACCGATCGCGCAGTTTTTCAGTCTCAACGGCGATGGGCCGTCGGCGGTGTTCAATGACCTGCCCGCGGACTTCCCGATGTGGTCGTACATCATCGAGTTCGACGATGGCGGGAGCGAACCGTGCCCGGCGGACTTCGATGGGGACGGCGTGGTCGGCGGCAGCGACTTCGGGTTCCTGCTCTCGCAGTGGGGATCGTGCGAAGGCTGCTCCGCGGACCTCGACGGCAACGGTCTGGTCGAGGGACCGGACCTCGGCCTGCTGCTGGTCCAGTGGGGCGCGTGTCCCTGACCGGTGAGACGCGTCGATCCCGATGGTCGGATCCCGACCGCGGGACCGACCGTGACATCAGAACAGCGCGACGACCGCCCCGGGCTCTGTGAAGTCCGGGGCGGTGTCGTTCTGGTGCCGCCGGAAAATGGGACCGGAAAATGGGACAGGCGACAGTTTCGGCGTCTGGTTAGGATCGGCGACATGCACCTGATCC
>CAYZSH010000105.1:0-8837 GCA_964481025.1 uncultured Isosphaeraceae bacterium | reverse complement strand
GAGGACACCCGGGCGTACTCGGGCTTCACGTCCTCGATCTGGTCCAGAATGTCCGCGGCCTTGGCGTGCTGGAGTCGGAAGACCTTGGTGACGATCTGACCTTCCTCGGCCATCGTCGTGACGTCGGCGTCTGGTCCGAGGATGAGACCGGGCTGGAAGTTGCTCATGTTCGTCGGCGAGAGCGCGTCGATCATGATCATGTCGGGCGTCTCGACCACGCCGATCGAGTTCAGGCGGAACGCCTGGAAGATCAGGTTGAGCGCCTCATGCTTGGTGACCATCCGATCGCTGCGGATCGACACCTTCGTCGTGGGCGAGAGCTGGCTGCGGGTCATGACCGCCTTGCCGGTGTACTCGACGATGATCGGGATGAAGTCCTGAACCGTCTTGTCCTCGAAGTTGAGCGGCACGAGTTCGTCGTCGAGGACGCGGCGCGTGTCGGTGATCGCATCACCCTTGCCGGAGCCGGTGGCGGCGCGGGTGGGTGCCTTCGGAGGCGCGGGGCCGTCACGCTCGGGCGACCGATCGTCCTGCGCGTGGGCGAAGGTGGCCAGCGTCAAGGCGGTGACGAGTGCGAGGCGGTGACGAAGGGCGTGCGAGCTGGGGGTCACGAGGTCATCCTCGGCGGGGGAAACGTGGTCCGAAGGAACACGGCGGGGGTTCGAAGCGATGGCCCGAAGGACCGATCGGCATCAGGATCAGGGACGGAACGACGACTCAGCCGCCGCCCGGCGAGGGCGGACGAAGGAGGTCGTGGATCAGATTCAGGTCGGCGCCGAGACGGGCGCGGGTGGCGTCGTCGAGGTCGTTGCGTTCGAGGGCGTGGGCGATCGGCGGGTAGGCGGCTTCGAGTTCCGCGGTGGTCATCGCGCGGTACTCGGCCTCGGTGCGGGCGGGCGGAATCGGTGCCGCGTCATCGTCGGCGTCGTCGTCGGCGTCGGACTCGTCCGTCTCGCTCTCGCCCGCGGTCTCGGAATCGGCTTCAGCGGTCGCGTCGCCTTCCGCCGGATCTGAGATGCTCGCGCCGGCGTCGCTCGCGGCCGCATCTGCCGGTGCGATCTCCAGAAGCTGCGACTCGATGATCGTCCGGGTCGGACCACCGTCGTCGGGTCGGATCCGCATGGATCGTGAACCATCACGACCGGAGATCGACTCGACGCGACCTTCGACCACGCGTCGCTGGCCGTTGATCGTCGCCGTCACCCGGACCCGCTCACCGACGCTCGGTACGAAGTGCCGGGCGCCATCATGGCCCCGCGGTGACGCACCGAGCACGCGATCGCTGTTGCTGGAGGACCGGAACGCTTCGAAGACCTTGGTCGCGTCCGCGGCGAGGAAGTCGACCTCGTACTCGCCGCCCTTGTGTCCGAGCCGGACCTTGCGGGGTCCGAGGATCGCCAGCACCGCAACGCCGTCGGATTCCGTGCCGACGAGCACCTCGGAGCCGTTGTCGAAGAAGACGAGCTCCGCGGCCACCCCGACCACCTTCGGTCCGGTGTAGGTCGCCGGCGGCCCGGTCTCGACCTTCGGGGTCTCGCGGACCGGCTCGCTGGGGCGGGTCTCGGGTCGCGGGGGCCTCGGGGCGGGGCGGGTCTTCGGTCGCGCCGGCACGACGAAGGGCGACCGTCCGCTGAATCGGCGGGCGTTCACCTCGGCCTGACGCTGGTGGGCGACATCGACGGTGGCGAATGCATCGGTTCCGTCGTCCTCCCAGGACGGCGTCGACAGCGCCGAGGTCAGCGACGGAATCTCCACCGCGACCGCACCGACCGCGATGGCGACCGCCACGAGGCTGGTCACGAGCGTGCCGGACCAGCGGATGTCGCCGAGGCCGCGATGGCGAGCGGGGGACGGACTCACGAACCACCTCCTCGGGTGGGCACCACCCACGCTTCGATCACGAGTCGCACGTCGAGTCGCGGTCCGTCCTCGATGCGTTCGATCCGAAGATCCGAGATCGACTCGATCTCCGGCTCCCGCTCGAGCTCGCGCACGACGTCCATCAGCGTGCCGGGGTCGGCGACGAATTCGAGTTCGCAGACGAGCCGCTCCACGCGACCGCCCGCCACCTCGCTGATCGGACTGTTGCTCGGGAGTCGGCTGCCGGTACGACCGTCGATCTTGGGGTCGAGTCCGTGCGCGGCGCAGATGCGCCCGACCGTCTCCTCGAGTCGCGTGGCGCCGGGGGCGGCGCTTCGCGGGACCTCGATCGGTCCGAGCGCCACGGCGATCCGTTCGATCCGGGCGTCGAGCGCAGAGTCGAGATCGCGGCCTCGGGCGATGCTCCGCTCGATCCGGTCCGCTTCACGATTCCACTCGTCGGCGATCGGCCACACGTGATCCTGCGCCACGAGCACCGCCACCACCAGCAGGGCGCCCGCACCGGCGATCCGCCAGATCGGGGGCAGGGCGAGGAAGCGATCGACCAGATCGCCTCCAGCGTTCTCGCGAGTCTCTTCGGGATGACGACTCATGGGTTCTTGAACTCCCTCTGACGAGCCAGGAGCTCTCGGAACTCGGCCTTCAGTCGCTCGGAGTCCTCGTCGGAGAGCCCGCCCGCGCCTCGCGCGGACGCGACCTTCGAGAGACGATCCGCGACTTCCGCCTCGGTCAGCGCGGCGATCTCCTCGGACGTCATCGGCGGGGGGATCTCGATGACGTTGGTCCGGATCGATCCTCGAGACGCGGGCGCTCCGGAGCTCGATCCGGCGGCACCTCGGTCGCGTTGATCCCGTTCCCCGGCCTCGCCGGTCCGGCTTCCGGGCGTCGGCCGGGTCGGGCGTGCGGGACGATCCGACGCGGAGGCGCGAGCTCCGGTTCCCGCGTCCTCGGTCGCGATCGCCGTCTCGCCCGACTCCGGATCGGTCGCGGCGGTGGTCACGTCGGGCGGTACGTCCGTGCCGCCCGCGTCGATGGCGGCGTTCGCATCGCCTTCCGACTGCATCGCGGGCAGCGGCTTGTCGAAGGCGAGGCCTCGCTCGATCAGCGCCGCGATTCGCGCGTCCTTCTTCTCCGAGTCCACGATCAGGAACCCGTCGTCGTCGAGCGGTCCGAAGCGTCGATCGCTGAAGGACAGGACCGCGTAGTCCTCGCTCGGGCTCATTCGAAGCGGTCGAAGCGGATCCGCGAGTTCCGCGGTCACCTTGAACTCCGAGTAGCCGCGTCCGTCCGGCGGTTCGATCGAAGGCATCGGCCCCGCATCCGCGAAGAGTCCGCTCTCGCGCAGTCGCCGGTTGAATTCGAAGACCGCGTCGGTGCCGTTGATGTCGCCGTCCCGCTTCGCGACGCCGCTGATCGTCATCGGTTCGCCGTGCGAAAGCGAGATCGACGTGGCCTCGATCTGCTCCGGCATCAGGTTCGAGACGTCGCCGAGCAGCTTGGTGATCGACCACGCCTGTCGGTCGAGCTCGCGATAGACCTTCTGACGATTTTCCGATTCGCGGACCCGAGCCTCGAGCGTGGCCAGGTCCTCGACCTTCGCCTGCATGATCCAGAGTCGAAGACCTGCGGAGCCGAGCGGTGCGAGCACCAGCATCAGGATGGCCGCGAAGACCACTGCCACCGCCGTCCGCCCCTCCGAGAAGCGAAGCGCGAGGCTCCGCAGGACACCGGGCTCCTCGATGACCTCTTCGGCACGAAGTCGCGACAGCGCCGAGAGGGAGCCGAGTCGGACCTCGATCGCGGCGAGCAGGATCCGATCCTCGGCGGCATGCGCATCATCGGAAGCCGGAAGCGAGCCGTGATGTTCGGAGAGTCTGCGATCGGTGTCCTCGTCGATCGCGAGCACGGAACCGACGGTTCGATCCGGCACGTCGCGGAGGAGGCGATTCGCGGTGGACTGAAGCTCCGACGGCTGGAGACCGTCCGCGAGCAGCGATTCGATGATCAAGGGACGGAGGCGGGTGACGAGGTCCCCGTCACCACCGCGACTGGAGCGGAAGACCGGTCCGGAGGAGGTCGGAATCACCGCGCTGAGCGTGCGGCCCCGTCCGTGGCCGTCGAGGCTTGCCACCACGCCGCTTGGTGCGGGGCCCGCAAGGTGCGCCAGGCACGCGATCTCCGGGACGCGATCGACATCGAGTCCGGCCGGAGCGGTGTGGCCTTCGAGCACCGGAATGCCGCCGGGGAGTCCTTCGGCCCACGCCACCACGATGCCGGTGGGATGTGGGCCGTCGCCGCCCAGGACGCCGATGCCGGTGCGATGTCGAGGCGCGGACCCGAGCAGGCGGGCTTCGGCCTCGAGCCGGATCGCGGACTCGACCTGCAGGGGGCTCGACGCGGGGACGTGGATCGTTCGGACCAGCGTCGCGGCTCCGGGAAGCACCGCCAGCACGCGACCGCACGCGGCATCGGCGAGACGATCCGGCAGCTCGGTGACCGAGCACGTGAATCGGTCCGTGATCGAGCGATCGCCGCGGACGAGCAGGACACGCACGTCCTCGCCGGCACCGTCTCGGCGGCGGCACACGGCCAGAAGGTCGGGGTCTGATTCGATACGGCGTCGGGCCATCGCGGGGGCGGTCTCGGTCAACGGGGTTTCCGGACGGATCAGTCCTCGCGGTACTCGAGGATCCGTACGGGCAGGTTGGAACGATCGAGCACGGCGTGGATTTCCACTTCCTGCCCGGTGTTCGACGTTCCTCGGCTCGTGACCGAGAAAGTCCAGCCTGTCACGTCGAGAAGGTCGGCGATGCCGGCGAGCAGGGTGGGTTCCACCCGCCTCAGATCGAGGAGGTCCACGATACTCGTGATGCCCTCGGCCCGCGACTGACGCAGGGCGAGGATCGACTCCGCCACGCCCGGATCGCCGAAGAGGATCTCGAGGACCTGCGGTCCGGCGGTGTTGAGGTTGACCCGTCCGGGAACCGGCTCGGGGCCGCTGAAGTCCGACGTCGTGCACTCGGCGAAGATCGCGCGAAGCTGGTCCTTCGTGAGCGGGTTCACCGCGGGCTGCTGCGTGTTCGACGTGGTGTTGCGTCCGGCGGTCGAGCGGCCGGACGATCGGCTGTTCGTGGGCGTCGATGGGGCGCCGACCAGTTCGCCGAGACTGACCGCGAGAAGCGATCCCAGCGGGGCGTTGTCGTTGGAGGCGTACTGCAGCAGTGCGCCGGCCTGCTGCTCGTCCACGCCGAGGACCTCGACGAGTTCCTCCACCGACGACCGACGGAGATCGATCCGTGGGAGCCCGCTGAGACCGAGCGAGGAGTCGATCGATCTCGCAGTGAGGTAGCCCGCCCAACCCGGATCAAGGATGTCGTCGTTGTCGTCGTCGGGCGCGGAGAGCGCGCCGTCGTTCTCGCCCGGATCGAGCCGGTCGTTCAGGTTCCAGTCCTCGCCCCGCACGAACTCCGGCCAGGCGCCGGCGACCAGTTCCAACTCCGCGATCGACTTGAACGGGCCGTTGCGGGGGATGTAGTTGAGATCCCGGCCTTCGTAGAAGCTGCGCTCGGCGCCGATGCCCTGCACCTCGTCATCCTCGTCCTTCCAGTCGAGGATCGCGTCGACGGTGTCGATCGACATGTCCGGCACGAGCAGCAGCTGGCCCTTCTGGGCGGCGTTGATGTTGAGACGCGAGTGGAGGTCGAGCGGTCCCTTGAGTTCGAGACCTTCCTCGGCGTGACGGATGTCCCAGGCGCCGGATTCGAGCGAGCCCTGCCAGTCGAACTCGAGATCCCTCAGGACCGCCATCGGATCCTCGGGGTCCGGTGTCTGCGTGTGGTACGCAAGGGTCGAGATGATCCGCTCCATGCCCGCTCGGGCGGCCCATCGAGCCTGCACGCGACCAAGCGTCGCATGACCCAGCGCCGCCGTTCGCCAGGTGACGAACTGCGTCGCCGCCACCACGACCGCGGCGATCGCGATCGACCAGAGGACGACGATCGTCGCGGAACCTCGGGAGCATGGCGGATTGGGGCGGCGAGTCGGCATCACTGGTCAGTCGATCCGAGTCGGTCCGGAGGAGTTCAGTCGGATGGTCTTGCCTCCGCGGCCACTGCTGGTCGATAGGTCGCCGCCGATCCCGCCGGCCGGCTTTCCGCCGCCGAACGAACCGCCTCGACCACCGCCCTCGCCACGACCGCCTTCGCCACGACCGCCCATGCCGTCGCGTCCGGGGAAACCGCCACGACCACCGCCGAAGCCGCCCGCGGCCGGAGGCGCGAAACCGCCGGCGCCGTCCATGGCCGCCTCATCTCCCGGAGCCGCCTCGTCCGGGAGGGGTTCCTCCTCCTCGGGCTCCACCCACGGCGGCACGATGCGATCCACCGCGACATGCGTGCGGAGCGTGGCCATGGTGGCCGGATCGGCGTCATCCAGCGATCCATCCTCGGTCCCGATGGCGGTGACCGAGATCTGAAAACCCCAGGGCAGACCGTCCAGATCGGAGTCCCACTCGTCGTACCACTCCTGCCCGTCGTAGGCGCGGATCTCGAGTGCGACGAGGCCTTCCGCGATCGGGGTCGCCACGCCGCCGCCATCGGGCCATTCATCCGGCACCGCATCGCGGCGCTGCCAGAGTGCGACTCCGAAGTTGTCCTCGTCGATGCGGTACTGGGTCTCGTACTCGCCGCCTTCGCCGTTGTAGTCGATCTCCCCGAGCGGTTCGAGGCGACCGTTGAACACGAGCACCTCATCGCGAGCGAGGTCCATGCGCGAGCGGCCGACGACCGTCATCGTGCTGCCGTCGTACAGGAGGACGCGGGCGTGGAAGAGGTCGGTGTCTCGAAGGACGCTCGTGAGATCCCGGCGGACGGCGTCCAGCGCGGCGTCGGCGCGAAGGTGGGCGAGCAACCTTGCTCGCGAGATGGTCCGGGCTCGTCCGACCTGCGAGAGCGTGGTGACCACGGTGATCAGCACCAGTGCCGCGATCGCGCCTGCGAGGATGAGCTCGACCAGCGTGAAACCCCGACGGGTGCGTCGCGGACGATCAGAAACCGAAGATCTCTTCATAACGAGCCTCCCGATCGATGGGTTCCTCGGGATTTCGGATCGGATCGGGGTCCTCTCCGAGCTTTGCCGCGATCAACGTCTCGCAGGTGTACTCCCGGCCGGTCTCGTGGGTGACGGTCGCGGTGACGCGATAGGGCTCGCCTTCACCGGGGTCGTCGATCCTCACGCGGAACTCGAACTCCTCGTACGGCGCCTCGCCGCGACCCGAGACCGAATGCAGCTGCTGGAAGTCCGCGGGCCCCTCGAGCAGAACGAGCGAGAGCAGATCGTCGAGCATCGCCGCCGCCTTCACCCGGACCTCGCCGTCCCGCTGCATGTCGAGCGCCTTGGCGGTCAGCGAGAAGAGCGTGGTCAGTCCGATCGCGAGGATCACGCCGGCGATCACGACATCGAGCAGGGCGAAGCCCCGTCGCGATGCGGCTCGGGATGATCGCATGCCGCCAGACTTCACCACGACTCCCTTCCGGCACCCATCGCGTCGAGGTCCGCGGCCTCGCGGATGTACGGCGCCTCCGGATCGCCGTCCCGCACGATCTGGGGCGCGAGGGCGTGGGGGGTCAGGATGATCTCGGCACCGTCGCCGGTCTCGGACTCCAGACGCAGTCGAATGTCCGGGCGGCGTCCGCTGGGCGGCGTGGCGATGAACCAGTCGGTCGGATCGTGCATCGCCTGATCCACCGTCACTCGCACGAACTCGAAGTCGTCGGGAAGGATGACCGACGGCGCCATGGGCATCGGGCGCCACTCGGCGGTGCGGGATCCGTCCACGGCCCCGAGCACCAGCACGTCGAGACGACGATCGTTCGCTCGGTACGCCATCGCCACCGGACGGTCGTCGGTCGCTTCATGAAAGGCGAAGGTCGCCATCGAGGTGGCGATGCCCTCGGTCGCGGCGGTGAATCGCCCCCGCGTCGCGCCGGTCATGCGTGGCGCAAGCATCGTGCCGAGGATCACCAGCACCACCGCGACCAGGATCACCTCGATGAGGGTGAAGCCCGGTCGCGGACTCGTGCGTCGAGATGATCGGTCGATGGTCAGGAGAGGACTCCGCAGGACGATCGGTTCATCGCTTGCCGTGGACGATGTCGTCGCCGCCGCCGGGCTTGCCGTCGGGGCCGTAGCACACGATGTCGAAGTCGATGTTCCGATCACCGGGGATCACGATGTCGTAGGCGTTGCCCCAGGGGTCGATGAGTTCCTCGGGGCTGTTGAGGAACGGGTTCTCGCCTTCGACGAGCATGTCGAGCGAGAAGTCGTCGGTGAGCGTGCCCGTGGTCTGCTCGGCGATGTAGAGCTTGACCGTGTTGGCGAGGCTGTTCACCTCGGCCACGGCCTTGTCCTCGTTCGCGCCCGCGAGGAACCGGGTCAGTCGCGGCACCACGAGCGTCGCCAGAAGCGCCACGATCGTGACCGCGATGATCACTTCGAGAAGGCTGAAGCCGCGACGGGGCTGGAGTCGGCGACGAGCGGAACGGGGGCTGGACATGAGGAATCCCTGGAGGGTGGAGGGTTCGGAGGAGGACGACGCCCGTCGGGCCGGGCGTCCGAGGAATGCTGTACTCAACGAGAGCCGGCGACCGCTTCCTGCATCTCAAGCAACGGTAGGAGGATCGCGGAGAGGACGAAGGCCGCGACGGCCGCCATCACCACGAGGAGGAATGGCGGAAGGGCCTTGGTGAAGATCTTGAGACTGTTGTTGACCTGTCGGTCGAAGGCCCCCGCGGCGTGCATGAGCATGCCCTCGAGGCGACCGGATCGCTCGCCGAGGTTGACGATCTGGACGAGCAGCGGGGGGAAGTGGCCGGAACGTTCGAGGGGCGTGGCGAGCGAGCCACCGGTGGTGACCTTCTCGCGGACCTCGTCGATCGCGTCCATCATCACGGTGTTGC
>CAYZSH010000104.1:6609-8852 GCA_964481025.1 uncultured Isosphaeraceae bacterium | reverse complement strand
CGACCGTCGGCGAAGAGCTCGCCGACCGTCTTCATGCCCGCGAGCAGGTGATCGTTGACGATCTCCAGCGGCTTGTACACGCCGAGCGCCTCGTCGAGCGTCTCGACCAGCCCGCCGTCCTCACCGTCGATGATGTGCCGGCGCAGACGATCCTCGAGCGGGAGTTCCGCGAGCGCCGGACCGCGATCCTCCTCCTCGCCCTCGGGAAAGAGGCCGATGAAGTGCAGCAGCGGATCGAAGTCGGGCGTCATGCCCTCCGGCCGATCGGTGCCGCGACGATCGAAGACGAGCCACTCGGCGGCGGTCCACTTCTCCTCGTCGATCTTCGTGCGGGGCAGGATCTTCGAGGCGTGCACGATCGCGGCGGTCAGGCCTCGTTCGCGGGCGTGATGCAGGAAGACCGAGTTGAGCACCGCGCGGGCCGCGGGACGCAGGCCGAACGAGATGTTCGAGAGTCCGAGCAGGATGCCGCACTTCGGGAACCGCTCGGAGATGAGTCGGATGCCCTCGAGCGTCTCGAGCCCGAGACGGCGGTCGGCCTCGGTGCCGGTCGCGATCGTGAAGGTGAGCGGATCGAAGAGCAGATCGCGCTCGTCCAGGCCCCACTTTCGCGTGAAGAGCTCGTGCATGCGGCTCGCGATCTCGAGCTTGCGGCCCGCGGTCTTCGCCATGCCCGCCTCGGGATCCTCGTCGATCGTGAGCGCGACGCACGCGGCGCCGTGCGCCTTGAGCAGCGGGCAGACCTCGTCGAATCGCTTCTCGCCGTCCTCGAGGTTGATCGAGTTCACGACGCACTTGCCGCCGAGCCGCTTGAGACCGGCTTCGATCGCGCGGGCGTCGGTCGAGTCGAGCATGATCGGGGCGTTGAGTCCGGTGGCGAACCGCTTCGCGACCTCGCTCATGTCGCGGACGCCGTCGCGGCCGACGAAGTCGACGCAGAGATCGACCAGATGCGATCCGCCTCGCATCTCCTCGCGGCCCATGCCGAGCAGGCCGTCCCAGTCCTCGGCGTCGAGCAGTCGCTTGAACTTGCGGCTGCCGTTGGCGTTCGTGCGTTCGGCGACGATGAGGAACGAGTTGTCCTGCTTGAACTCGGTGAAGCCGTAGAGGCTCGAACAGCCGGCGGGGAGTTCGACGGTCTCGCGTTCGGTCCTCGGGCGATCGCCGACGAGCGTCGCGAGGGCCGCGATGTGTTCGGGGGTGGTGCCGCAGCAGCCGCCGACGAGGTTGACGCCGAGTTCCTCCACGAACCGTCGCATCGCCTCGGCGAAGGGCCGCGGCCCGAGCGGGTACGACGCCTTTCCGTCGACGAGCACCGGGAGTCCGGCGTTGGGGACGACGGAGACGTGACGGTCCCAGTGCTTCGCAAGGAACGCGACGTGCGGCGTCATCTCGACCGGGCCGGTCGCGCAGTTGAGACCGAGGCTCGCGATCGGCAGCATGCGGAGCGCGTTGACCGCGGCGGCGATGTCGGTGCCGAGCAGCATGGTGCCGGTCGTCTCGATGGTGATCGAGACCATGATCGGGACCTCGTCGACCGAGCGGCCGACCTCGTCGAGGGCGGCGAGGCAGGCGTTGACGGCGCAGCGGACCTGGAGGATGTCCTGACAGGTCTCGATGAGGAACGCGTCGGTGCCGCCGTCGAGGAGGCCGCGGGCCTGCTCGGTGTAGCTGGCGAGCATCGCGTCCCAGTCGGTGTGACCGAGGCTGACGAGCTTGGTGCCGGGGCCCATGGAACCGAGGACGAAGCGGGGCTTGTCGGGGGTGGCGTACTTCTCGCAGGCGGCGCGGGCGAGCTCGACGCCGCGGCGGTTGAGTTCGCGGGTCATCGAGACGACCTCCTGGTCGAACTCGGCCCCGACGAGGAGGTTGGCCCCGAAGGTGTTGGTCTCGATGCAGTCCGCACCCGCGGCGAGGAAGGACTCGTGGATCCGCTGGATCATGTCCGGGCGGCTGTGGGTGAGGATCTCGGAGCAGTTCTCGCGGCCGAGCCAGTCGTCGGTGCGACAGTCGTCGCAGGACTGGAGGCTGGTGCCCATGGCCCCGTCGATGAGGAGGACGCGGCGGTCGAGGGCGGCGAGAAGCGGACTGGCGGACATGGGAACTCCCGAGATCGGCGGATGGAGACGCTGGGAAGGGGAAGGTACGGCCGAAACGCCCCCCTTTCAACCGTTCATCCGGATGAACGGATGAAGCACGGTTATTGGACGGGACAGTCGTGGCCAAGGTCGGCAGTTGCGGAC
>CAYZSH010000104.1:0-6509 GCA_964481025.1 uncultured Isosphaeraceae bacterium | reverse complement strand
GGCCCCCGAGGTACGGGACAGGCACCGACCAGACCCCGAAGTACGGGACAGGCACCGACCCGGCCGGCACCGACCCGGCCTCTGACTCGCTGACCAGGCCCCGGCACTCCTCCCCGGCCTGAAACTCCAGCAGGTTCACGCGGAACACCGTGTTCACCCACCGAATCCCCGTCTTCCCCGCGGATACCATGGTCGCCCGTCGCCGCCGGCTCCTCGACGGCGTCTCTCTCTCGTCCCCCAGCCCCCCGGTCCCGACGCCATGCGATTCGCACACCCCCGCCGTCGCCAGCCACAGACGGCCCTCGTGTTCCGGACCGCGGCGTCCGGCGTGCTCCTGGCCTCGATCCTCGGCGTCGGATGCACCAGTCCCCAGACGGATTCCGCCGGCGATTCGCCAAGCGTCGCGGCGATCGACCGCCCGGGCTCGCCGCCGGCCACCGCGTACGCCACCTTCGACGCGGTCTGGTCCACGGTCGACGAACGACACTTCGATCCCGAGCACCACGGCGTCGATTGGGACGCGGTCCGCGCCGAGTACCGGCCCCGAATCGAGGAGACCCGCACCGAGGATGACGTCCGCCGCCTGCTCGGTGCGATGCTCGCCGAGCTCGGCCAGACGCACTTCGTGATCATCCCGCAGGAAGCCGCCGCCTCCGCGCAGGCCGCAGCCGACGCCCAGAAGTCAGGCGAGGACCAGAAGTCAGGCGAGGACCTTGCCGACGCCGAGACCGGCGGCGGCGTCACCGGACTCCGCTTCGACTGGGCGGGCGACGACGCGCTGGTCGTCTCCGTCCGACCGGGCTCCCCCGGCGACGACGCGGGCGTGCGTCCCGGCTGGCGACTCGACCGCGTCGACGACTTCGAGCCGACCACGGATCTCGCGGGCATCCGTGCCGCGGCCGCCGAGAGCGGCGCCCCCTTCGCGATCACGCAGTCGGCGATGGTCCTCAACGCCCGAAGCACCGGCGACGTCGGTTCGACCGGCACGTTCGTCTTCACCGACGGCGACGGCGACACGGACGAGGCGTCGATCCGATTCGAGGAGGAGCCGGGCGAGCGGGTCGGTTTCGGACTTCTTCCTCCGACGCCCTTCGAATTCGAGACGCGCATCCTCACGCCCGCGGAACTCGACGCCTGGGGGATCCCGGCCCGGGACGACGGCTCGTACCCGACGATCGTCGTGACCTCGTTCAACATCTGGATGTTCCCGGCCCTCAAGCCGATGGCCGACGCGGTCGACGCCCATCGCGATGCCGACGGCTTCATCATCGATCTCCGCGGCAATCCCGGCGGCGTCGGCGGCCTCGCCATGGGCGTCGCCGGCCACTTCATGGCCGAGGAGGAGAGCCTCGGCGACCTCGTGTCGCGTGACACCACGATGCACTTCGCGGTCAACCCGCAGAAGGTCACGATGGACGGCCGACTCGTCGAGCCGTTCGCCGGACCGCTTGCGATCGTCACCGACTCCGGAAGCGCCAGCACCTCCGAGGTCTTCGCCGCCGGACTTCAGCAGCTCGGCCGCGCGACGGTCGTCGGTCGCCCGAGCGCCGGTGCCGCACTGCCCGCGCACCTCACGCCCCTTCCCAACGGCGACACCTTCATGTTCGCCATCGCGGACTTCATCGGCCCCGCCGGCCACAGCATCGAGGGAACCGGGGTCATCCCCGACATCGCCGTGCCGCTGGAACGCGAGCGTCTGCTTGCCGAGGGCGACCCCGACCTCGCCGCCGCCGCCCGCTGGATCTGCGGCGCCGACGAATCGAACTGATTCCAACCCACTCGATCGACACCGCTCGACCTTCCGCATCCGCCATCACCGGAGCTCATCCGTGCACCACCGCCCCCGCCGATTCGCGTTCGCCCTCTGCGGCATCCTCGTCAGCCCCGTCCTTCCGGTCGCGACCGCTCAGGACGCCCCCGCGCCCGCCGCCACCGAGACCCGCCCGCTTCCGACCGCCGAGGCGATCCACGCGAAGATGATCGACTTCATGGGCGGACGCGAAGCGTTCGCCGAGATCGGCCCGGTCGAGTCGATCGGGACGTTCAGCGTTCCCGCCGCCCAGATGAACGGCACCATGAAGACCTGGACCGCGCCGCCCAACTTCATGAAGGTCGAGGTCGAGCTTCCGGGCATCGGCACCTCGCTCACCGGCTTCGACGGCACCGTGGGCTGGTCGATCGACCCCGTCCGGGGCGCCTCGCTCATGGACGGCGAGATGCTCGCCCAGATCAAGGACGAGGCGAACTCGACCGCGGAACTCGATCTCCTGAAGCGCTACGACTCCGCCACCGTCACCGGCCGCGAAGTCTTCGAAGGCGTGGAGTGCGTCGTGCTGAAGCTCGTCCGCGGCAAGACGGTCGAGGAGCGATTCATCGTCGAGGACACCGGAGAGCTCAAGGGCCGTCGCGCGAAGGCGCCTTCGCCCATGGGTGAGATTCCGACGATCACGGTGAACGAGGCTTGGAAGACGATCGGAAAGCACAAGGTTCCCAGCCGCATCGTCATGAAGATGATGGGCATGGAGCAGGTGATGACGATCGACGAGATCAAGTCGGAGGAACTCCCCGCCGACACCTTCGCCCTGCCGCCCGCGATCAAGGCGCTGGTCGAGAAGCGGAACAGCGAGTCCGCGTCGGAGTCGAACTCCGCACAGGACGCGAGCTCGGCGTCGTCCAGCTCGTCCGACTCCGCGTCTTCGAGCTCCTCGAAGTCGTCGAAGTCGTCGAGCTCCTCGAAGTCGTCGAAGTCTTCGAATTCCTCAAGCTCGGGGTCTTCGAAGTCCTCGAAGTCTTCGGGCTCGTCGGGCTCGTCCAGGAACTCCGGGTCGAGCTCGAGTTCCAGTTCCCGCGGCGGCCGCGGCTCGTGACCGACTGCATCGAGGTCGAAGGAGTCGAGAAGCGATTCGGTCGCGTGCACGCCGTGCGCGACCTGTCGCTGTCCATTCCGATGGGCTCGCTCTGCGGATTCCTCGGCCCCAACGGCGCGGGCAAGAGCACCACGATCCGGATGATCATGTCGATCATCCGTCCCGATGCGGGATCGCTGCGCGTGCTCGACGGCGACGCGCTCGACCGCAAGGATCGGATCGGCTATCTGCCCGAGGAACGCGGCGTCTATCGCAAGATGAAGGTCGGCGAGTACCTGACCTACATCGGCCGTCTCAAGGGCATCGACACGCCGACGCTCCGTCGGCGGGTCGCGGACTGGCTGGAGCGGGTCGAACTGCCCGACGTGCAGCGCCGGAAGTGCGAGGAACTCAGCAAGGGCATGCAGCAGAAGGTGCAGTTCCTCGCCGCGATCATCCATGATCCGGAACTGATCATCCTCGACGAACCGTTCTCGGGGCTCGACCCCGTGAACGCCCAGCTTCTGAACGACCTCATCCGCGGGCTGCATGCCGAAGGCCGCACGATCCTGTTCTCCACGCACGTCCTGCATCAGGCGGAACGGATGTGCGACCGGATCGTGCTGATCGATCGTGGCACCAAGGTGCTCGACGAGAACCTCGACTCGATCCGGTCTCGATTCGATCCCCGGACCATCACCGCGGAGCCGGACGGCGACGTGACGGCGTGGGCGGATTCGATCCGTCGCGTCGCGGGAGTCGAGTCCATCGACATCGAGCCTTCGGGTCGCGTGCATGCGCGACTCACGAACGACGCGGACACCCGGCATGTCATGACCGAATGCCTCGCGGCAGGCCCGGTCCGTTCGATCGAACGGGCACGAACCACGCTTGACGAGGTGTTCTTCTCGCTCGTGGGTCGCCGCGCCGATCATGTCGAGTCTCCGACGCCCGAGGAGGCGACCATCCATGGCTGATCGCACGTTCGCCCGCGTCGGCAGCGTCGCCTGGCGGGAGTTCCGTCACACCGCGCTCACGAAGTCGTTCCTCATCGGCGCGGTCATCATTCCGATCGTCATGATCGGACTCATGACCCTGGTGCCGGCGTTGATGGTGTCGCAGCTGAAGCCGCTTGAAGGCGAACTCGCCGTCGTGGACGGCACCGGCCGCTTCGCCCCGGCGTTCAAGTCGTTGATCGGCGACAAGTCCGCCGCGGGCCTGCCCGACGAGGCACTGGAGAAGCTCGAGGACCTCGGAGTCGGCGCCGGCCCTCTCGGCGCCGAAGCCGCGCTGACCGCCGTCGCGGCCGCCGGTCCGAAGGTGTCCACCACGACCTTCGGAGCGGACGCGGATGTCGACGCCCTCAAACTCGAGGCCCGGGACGGCAAGTGGATCGGCGTCCTGACCATCCCGCCGTCGCAACTCCAACCCCGTACCGGGGACGAGACCGGCCGAGGTGAGCAACTCGATCTCTTCGTGCCGACCGACCTGTCGCCTCGCAACGGCGGCGAACTTCGGGATCTCGTCCGCAGCGCCGTGGTTCGAGCCCGTTTCCAGGCGGACGGCGAGAACTACGACCGCATCGAGGCCATGATGTCACGTCCGCCGGTCGAGGTGGTCCGACTCGGTCAGGAGGGCGTCGAGAGCGAGGACAGCGAACTCCGGATGATCGTTCCGTTCGGGTTCATGATGCTGCTCTGGATCGCCACGTTCACCGCCGGCAACTACCTGCTCACCTCGACGATCGAGGAGAAGTCGAACAAGGTCATGGAGGTCGTGCTGAGCGCGGTCGGCCCGCTCGAACTGCTCTGGGGGAAGATCCTCGGGCTCGCGCTGGTCTCGGTGGTGATCCTGTTCACGTACGGCGGTCTCGCGATCGCAGGACTCGCGGCCTTCGCGATGGCGGATCTGATCTCGATCGAACTCCTGCTGTGGTGCGGGTTGTTCTTCCTGATCGCGTACTTCACGATCGCCGCCCTGATGGCGGCGGTCGGCAGCGCCGTCAACGATCTTCGCGAAGCCCAGTCGCTCATGGGTCCGGTGATGCTGGTGCTGATCGTGCCGATGCTCCTTTGGATGCCGATCGGCGAGAACCCCAACGGGATGCTCGCGACCGTCGCGAGTCTCGTGCCACCCGTGCTGCCGTTCGCGATGGTGATGCGTCTGGGAGCGGCGACCGAGCCGATCCCGGTCTGGCAGTTGCTGCTCGGCGCGGGCATCGGCATCGGGTCGGTGATCACGTTCGTCTGGGCCGCGTCGCGGATCTTCCGGGTCGGCGTGCTCATGCAGGGCAAGGCGCCGACGCCGCTGGAGCTGCTGCGCTGGATCCGGCAGGCCTGAACGCCACGTCATGAACTCCTGGACCGCCTGGCAACCATGGGTGATCGGCATCATCGCGATGGCCGTGATGCTGTGGTTCATGGCCCGCGCGCTCTTCGCCGACAAGGCTCGCGGAAGACCGCGATGCCTTCGATGCGCACACCCGTTCGTCGAATCACAGGGGCTGACCTGCACCGAGTGCGGATGGACGGCACGCCGACCGGGCGATCTGCTTCGCACACGACGGCACTGGGGAAAGGCCGGATTCGCACTGGCGGTGATGCTGGTCGGCGCGACGACCGTGCGGCTGATCGCACTGGGCGGGAATCCGTTGTCGCTCCTCCCGTCGAACATGCTGATGCTTCTGCTCCCGGCCGATCCGGTGAGCGTGCGGGGCGAGGGTCCGGTGGCGGTGGAGATTCGACGCCGCATCACGAGCGACGGTCTCTCCGACGCGGCGATCTCGACGCTCGCCGATGTCGTGGTCACGGGCGACGCCTCGGCACGTCCCCCGAGCGATCGCTGGATCCAGCGGTACGGCGTGCTGGCCGACGAACTCCGCTTGCGGTACGCACCGCCCGAGAGCCCGATTCACGCAAGACTGCTGTCGCTTCCGCCTCGCATCGAGATCGAGACGCCGAGTGCGTGGCCGCCGGATGAGCCGGTGCCGGTCGCGATGAGCATCCGGGATTGGTGGCCGGCGGGCGCGGTGGCGATCGTGACGCTCGATGCCGATGCAGATGCAGATGCAGACGCCGCCGGCGAGGAACCGAAGGCCGGGACGCCGTGGCATCGCGTCGGATATCGCAATCGAGCGTCGATCCGCCGTCGCCATCACTTCACGCTGCCCGCGACCTCGACCTGGCCGTCGTCGAATGTCGTCAATGCGAGGCTCGAGATGAGTGTGAGCGATCCGGAGGCGGTCGTGGCCTCGGACGAGGATGCGGATCGCGATGTCGTGAGCCTGGTGACGACGGACATCACGCTTGAACGCCCGGAGAGTCTGCCGCGTCCCCGGCTCGAGCCGTGGGCGGGCGACGCGGCGACGGACGACGCGGTCGCTGACGTCTTTCGCGATGGGCTTCGACGATGGGCGGGCACGACCCGGCCGTTCGCGATCCGCTTCAACCCGCGCCGCCTGTCAGCGGATGAACTCGAAGGCGTGTTCTTCGGCTTCGTGGTCGAGATCGTGGAGCGTCGACCGGACGGCGAGGAGCTGATTCGTCGCCGAACCCGGATCTGGATGCCCGGCGGCGAGTCGTCGTCCGGACGTCAGCGGGCGGGGTGGACGATTTCGGAGGAGGACACCGCGGGGCTGGAGGGCGCGTTCGACGAGCGATCGCC
>CAYZSH010000103.1:0-8884 GCA_964481025.1 uncultured Isosphaeraceae bacterium | reverse complement strand
GCCGGCGAGGCTGGCGATGAACAGGCGATTCATTCGGGGTTCCTTTCGAGGACGAATGCGTGGTCCGGACGTGGACCGGGGTGGAGAGGCTCGAGTGCTGCCCGACGCCGAGGAGGTCATCTCTTCGCTCCTCCCGACCGCCGGGCGGGGTCGGTGATGCCGCACGCGCGGCGTCGATCTACTGAAGGTGCAGGGTCGCGATGAACGGTCAGGATTCGGTTCGCACCATGTGTGACTTCTGCAACGTCGGCGAGGTCTGCGCGGCCCCGCCCTGCGACGGATGCGGAACGTAGATGTCGAATGTCAAGGAACCGTCAAGATCCGGTTGGTTTCGTGGGAGGGTGTGCGAGACCGCGGCGTCGGCCTCCAGCGCGCCGAACCGGGGGGATCGCGCAGAAGTCGCCGGCCCGAAGTGCCGATCTCCCTGTTTGAGGCCACCTTGCGCCCTTGGGGATCACCGATGCTCGACCGAATCATCCGCCCGTTCGCTCTCGCCGCCTGCCTCGCCACCCCGCTCGTCGCAGACGACATGACGCCGACGCCCGTCGATGCCGCGACCGCCGAGATCCCCGTGTCGCTCGACACCTTGCAGACCGCCTCGGTGTTCATGCACGAGATCGACGGCTTCGAGGTCGTCGTCTCGACGATCGTGCGCGACGCCGACGGACGACGACTCGCGCCGCCGAGCAACGGTCGCGTCGCGTTCGCCCGCGATGAGTCGGGCGTGACCTTCGTGGTCGAGACCTGGGGCGCCTTCGGTTCGTCGAGCCTGTCGTGCGACGGCGAGACGATCACGATCGCGGACCCCGTCGCGCAGAACTATGAGTCGTGGCCGCTTCCCGACTGCGCCTCGACCTGGCTCGACGACGAGGAGATCACCGGCCGCTTCGGCCCTGCCGCGATGCACCTGCTCGGAATCGCGCTCGACGACGGACTCGCGTCGTTCCGCGCGACCGGCGCCGATCGCGTCGTCGATCTTGGTCCGACCCGCGCGACCGTGGTTCCGTGCCGACCGGTGCGCGACGACGAATCCGGCGGCGAGATGCGCCTCGCGTTCGCGGCCGATGGTCCGACGCTGCCGCTCGCGGTCGCGGTCCTGCTCGAGGATGGCGGCGTGGTGGAACTCGAGTTCCACGACTGGTCGCTCGGACGACCTGCCGACGACGCGATGCTGCTGACGCCGCCCGCCGAGTGGCGTCAGGTCGCGATGCTGCCGCGTCCGTCGTTCCTGCCCGCCGTCGAGCCGGCGACCGTGATCGAGTCCACGGACTCATCCTCGGATGCGGTCGTCGCCGGTGCCGAGTCGTTTGAGGACTGATCACACGACGGCGACGCGGCAAGGGTCGCGCTAGAACAGCAGTCGCACCGCGATCTGAAGCACGACGCCCGCCATCGCGCCCGCGATGAGGTCGTCGATCAGGATTCCCCAGCCGCCGCCGATCCGCTGCAGACCGTTCGCCGGCGGGGGCTTCACGATGTCGAACGCGCGGAACATCAGGAAGCCCGCGGCCGCGAGACCGAGGTTGAAGGTGGTGGCGGTCCAGCCATCGGGCGGCACCGCGGCCCCAGCCCATCCCGCGACGCCCGCCCAAGGGAGCGCGAGGAGCGTGACCGCCTGCCCCGCGACCTCGTCGGCGACGACCTGGCCCGGATCCTTCTTCCCGAATGTCCGCTCCGCGGCGTGACCGAATCGCACGCACGCGACCGAGCCGATCAGAAGCAGCAGCACGAGACAGACGTCGATGATCCAGCCCGGCTGCCCGGCGGCGACGAGCGCCGCCGCGGCCACCGCCGGCGGCAGCGATCCCCAGGTCCCGCTGGCGGGTCGCAGAAATCCGAGGCCGCCTGCCGTGACGCCGAGCGTCGGCACGAGCCCCATCGACGCGATCGCTTCGGCCGGTGACGGCCGATGCGGGCGGCTGGATGCGGTCGGGGCGTGATCGCTCATCCGTCGCCCTCCGCGCGGCGGCCTTCGATGACGGGCCGGGCCCGCACGAGATACGGCCAGGCGCTCCAGGCCGTCACCAGCACCGTCGCCCACACGAGAATGTCCCGCAGCCAGAGCCAGGCGTCCGACTCGAGGGCGAACGGGTTCACCGCCACGAACAGGGCCACCGGGGCCGCGACCGACTGGAGCACCATCTTCCACTTCCCGCTCCAGCCCGCGGAGAAGTCGATGCCCATGCCTTCGAGCACGCCCCGGATGCTGGTGACCAGGAGTTCCCGGCCGAGGATGACCAGCGCCATCCACGGCCGGACGCCAGTGGTCGTCGTGACGCGGTCGGCGGCGTCGGCCGCGATCGAGAGACCTCCCGATTCGGTGTGCGCGATGGTGAGAAACGCCGGCGACGCGAGCAGGACGAACGCCCCGATCACGAGCAGCTTGTCGCCGAAGGGGTCCATCACCCGCCCGAAGACGCTCACGACCTTCCAACGCCGGGCGAAGTAGCCGTCCGCGAAGTCGGTGATCGCGGCAATGGCGAAGACCACGACCGCGGTGTTCCCCCAGAACTGCCGGACCGCCGCGTCCATCCCCGGCTTCGGCCAGAGCACCACCGAGACGATCGCGAAGAACCCGATCGCCAGCACCACCCGGGCGATCGTGAGCAGGTTCGGGACCGCGCGTCGCAAGCCTTGATCCATGCCGACCACGGTATCCGCGTTCCCGCGGGCCGCACGGCCGGCGGAGGTTGAGGCTGCCACCCCCTTCAGCCCCCCGAATCCCGAGTCGTCGTCGGTTGCGACCCCGCGCCCCCCCCCGTATCCTCCGGCACTTTCCGCGGCGGGACGGACGGATTCCTCCCCCGCCATCCGGCCGCGCCGGTCTCCACGGCTCCGCACTCCGCGGCCACCGGACCGGTTTCCGGTCCGGCCCTCGACTCCGCGAGACGAGTTTCCCAAGGCATGACGCCCCTCATCCTCTACCTCGCGTCCCTCGCCGGCGCCGTCGGCCTCTTCCTCATCATGCGGCCCCATCGCCGCGGCACCCGCATGGTCGGCACGATCATCGGCGCTGGCGCGATGGCGTTCCTGATGACGCAGATCCTGCGGTCGCTCGCCGACGACGCCATCCTGCCGGTGCTCGAAGTGGTCTTCGCCCTCGGGGGAATCGCCGGCGCCGTCCGCATGGTGACGCATCCCCGACCGGTGTTCGCCGCGATCTGGTTCGTCATGGTGGTCGTCTGCTCGGCGGGCCTGTTCCTGCTGATGGGCGCCGAGTTCATGGCGTTCTCGCTGATCATCGTCTACGCCGGTGCGATCCTCATCACCTACCTGTTCGTGATCATGCTCGCCCAGGAAGCCACCGGCACCGCGGGCGAAGCCCTCTATGACCGCCTGCCCCGCGAGCCCGTGGCCGCGCTGGTCGTCGGTTTCGTGCTGCTCGCCTCGATCGGCGATGCGCTGCTGGTCGTCGATGGCGGCGTCAGTGCGAATCGCCCCGACGCGATCGCGATCGCCGAGACCGATCGCTGGAGCGTGCTCGACGGCATGCCGATGCAGCTCGATCGCACCGTCTCCGAGATCGTTGCCGCCCAACCCGGCAACGAGCCCGGCACTGAGATCAGCGTCGTCCGCGGCGAGGACGGGACCGCGATCCGGTTCCTCGACGGCCGCCCCACGGTGGAGGTCGACGTCGCCGGTGAACGACGGACCGTCGAGATCCCCGAGTCGGCCGCCCCGACCAACACCCAAGCCGTCGGCTGGTCGCTCGTCGCCCGGTTCCCGGTGAGCCTCGAGGTCGCGGGCGTCATCCTGCTCATGGCCATGTTCGGCGCGGTCGTCCTCGCCCGTCGCCAGATCGACCTCTCCGAGGATGAGCGACGCGTCGCCGCCGGGCTCGCGCCGCTTCTCGAGGACGAGGACACCGACTTCGCCGGAGGTGCCGCGTGATCGACGCCGTCGCCCACTCCTGCGGCGGGCTCACGAGCCTGCTCGCCTCCGCGCCCACCGCGATGGATCCGGGTTCGCTCCGGGTCGCCCTGCTCGCGAGCGCCGTGCTCTTCGCGGTCGGCATGATCGGGTTCCTGACCCGTCGGAACATGATCCTCATGTTCCTCTGCACGGAACTGATGTTCCAGGCGGCCGCGATCGCGATGATCGCCTTCGGTCGGATGCACCTCGATCCGCAGGGACAGGTCTTCGTGATCTTCATCCTGACCGTGGCCGCGGCCGAGGCCGCCCTGGCACTCGGTCTGGTCGTCCTGCTCTATCGCCGCAAGCCGACGCTCGACGCCGAGGCCTGGTCGGAGCTCAAGGAATGCTGAGCGCCATCGCGCACGCGGCCCTCGCCGCCCTTCCGGTCGCCGACGACGCCGCGCATGCGGACCACGCGAATCACCTCGCGCACGGTCTGCCCGCGGGCGAGCCGTTCGGATTCCAGAACGCGATCCAGGCGGTGGCGGACAACCCGTCGCTCTCGATCGCCCAGTGGATCATCTGGCTCCCCGCGATCAGCGCAGTGCTCTGTGCCCTCTACGCTGCCCTCGGCGTGAAGGGCCGACTGCCGGCGTGGACGACGGTCGCCGCCCTGGCGGGCGCCTGCGTGTGTGCGGTCATGACCGTCATGCGGCTCGACCCGACGCACGCCCAGCCCGCGATCGTGCATCTCTTCGACTGGATCGATCTCTCCTGGGGATCGGGGATCGGCGAGGCGGGTGATCGCTGGCACGGACTGCAGGCGAACTTCGCCCTCTACCTCGACGGCCTGAGCGCGTACTGGATCCTGTTCGTCACCTTCCTCGGCACGCTGATCGCGCTCTACGCCAGCGAGTACATGCAGGACGACCTCGGCACCGGCTACTGCCGGTTCTTCGGAGGCGTGAGCATCTTCCTCTTCGCCATGGGCTGTCTGGTCCTCGGCGAGAACCTGCTGATGCTCTACCTCGGCTGGGAAGGCGTCGGTCTCGCCAGCTACCTGCTCATCGGCTACTACTACAGGAAGCCCGAGGCGGTCGCGGCGGCGAAGAAGGCGTTCATCATGAACCGGATCGGCGACGTCGGGCTCGCGCTCGGCGTCTATCTGATCTGGCTCGAATACGGCAGCCTCTCGTACGACGCGCTGTTCACCGCCCTTTCAGCGGGCGACACGGGCGCCGGCCAGTATGAGGGCTGGGCCGCGGCCCTGATCCCGTGGTGCCTCATGCTGGGCGCCTTCGGCAAGTCCGCCCAGCTTCCGCTCTACGTCTGGCTCCCCGACGCGATGGAAGGTCCGACCCCGGTGTCGGCCCTCATCCACGCCGCGACCATGGTGACCGCGGGCATCTACCTGATCGCCCGCACCATGCCGCTCTTCCTCATGAACCAGGCCGCGGGCGGTCACGCCCTCGAGGTGGTCGCCTGGGTGGGTGGCCTGACCGCCCTGCTCGCCGCGACGATCGGCATGGCCCAGTACGACATCAAGCGGGTCATGGCGTACTCGACGGTGTCGCAGCTGGGCTACATGTTCATGGGTCTCGGCGTCCTCACGAGCTTCGGCGCCTGCTACCACGTGCTCACGCACGCGTTCTTCAAGGCGCTGCTCTTCCTCTGCTGCGGTGCGGTGATGCACGGCTTCGGCGGCCAGCTCGATCTTCGCAAGCTCGGCGGCCTGCGGCGCGTGCCCGGCTGGGGCGTCGTCTGCTGGACCATGTTGATCGGCAGCCTCTGGCTCGCCGGTCTGCCCGGCACCGCGGGCTACTTCTCGAAGGACATCATCCTCGCCCAGGCGTTCATCACCGAAGGCGCGGGCTTCCGCGTCCTTGGCTGGATCGGCATCGCGACCGCCGGACTCACCGCGTACTACACCTTCCGCGTGTGGTTCCGGGTCTTCACCGGCGAGACGCACTACAAGCCCGACGAGTCGCATGATCATGCCGGCCACGACGATCATGGACACGATCACGCGCACACGCATGATCACGGGCACGGCGACCACGGTCACGGGTTCCACCCGCACGCCCCGGGCATGCGGATCAACCTCGTGCTCTCGATCCTCGCGGTCGGCGCGATCCTCCTTGCGGTCGGCTACTTCCTGCCGAGCGGCTGGGGATCGAAGGCGTGGGTCATGGAGATGATCGCGGCTTCGAGCGCGGGGACGGGCTTCATGCTCTCGCCCGAAGGCGCCCACGCCACGCTCTTCGGCTACGACCCGCACACCTCGATGTACTTCGTGAGCGGCACGGTCGGTGCGATCGGCTTCATCATCGCCCTCTGGCTGCACTGCCTGAACCGCAAGGCCGCCGACGATCTCAAGGCGTGGATGATGGGCAACGGCTTCATCGCGTGGCTCCCGCGGGCGATGGAGCGGAAGTGGTACGTCGACGAGGTCTACCTCGCGACCGTGCGATTCCCGCTCTGGATCGCGAGTCAGGCGCTCTACGTGTTCGACCGCGTGTTCGTCGACGGCATCGGCGTCAACGGCACCGCGCGTCTTCCCCGGTTCGCGGGTCAGATCCTGCGACCGCTCTACAACGGTGTGCTTCAGGGCTACGGCGCCTCGATGGCGGGCGGCGTGGCACTGGTGCTCGCATGGATCGTCTGGGTCTGGATGCGAGGAGGCGTCTGATGGGTCTGTGGATCCTCCTGCTTCTGCCGTTGGCCACCGCCGCGGCGATCGGACTCGCCGGCGAACGCCAGGCCCGATCGGTCGCGCTCGGCGGCTCGCTCGCCACCGTCGCGTGGGCGATCGTGCTCGCGATGCAGTTCCCGCACTGGGCTGCGGAACAGTGGCTCTACTGGCCCGGCCCCGACCAGATCGAGGACGAGTTCCCGGTGCTGCCGCTCGCGGGCATCCGGATCATCCTCGGCGTCGATTCGGTGTCGCTGCTGCTGGTGCTGCTGAACGTGGTGCTCATGCCGGCCTGCGTGCTCGGTTCATGGACCGCGATCACCGAACGTCGTCGCGAGTTCTACATCTGGCTGATGGTGCTCTCGACCTGCGTCATGGGCGTGTTCGTCGCCCGCGACGTCATCTCGTTCTACACCTTCTTCGAGGCGTCGCTGGTCCCGGGCTTCTTCATGCTCGCGATCTACGGCGGCCCCGACCGCAAGCACGCGTCGTACAAGTTCTTCATCTACACCTTCGTCGGCTCGCTGTTCATGCTGCTGGCGCTGGCGTACGTCGCGTGGCAACACGCGGAGCAGACCGGCACGAAGTCGTTCGCGATCTCCGATCTGGCACCGTTCGCCGCCACGCTCTCCGGCCGCGAACAGAGCTGGCTGCTGCTGGCGCTTCTGGCCGGTCTCGCCGTGAAGGTGCCGCTCTTCCCGCTGCACACCTGGCTCCCGCTCGCTCACAACCAGGCCCCCACCGCCGGTTCGGTCAACTTCGCGGCGGTCATCCTGAAGCTCGGTCTCTACGGCATCTACGTCTTCGTGCTGCCGATGGTGCCGCTCGCGGTCGTCGAGTGGGGACCGACCATCGCGGTGCTCGCGGTGATCGGCATCGTCTACGCCGCCCTCATCTGCTGGGTGCAGACCGACGTCAAGAAGCTCATCGCCTACTCGTCGGTCAGCCACATGGGCTTCGCGGTGCTGGGTCTCCTCGCCCTGAACCCGATCGGCCTGCAAGGCTCGGTCTTCTACATGCTGAGCCACGGCTTCGCGACCGGCGGCCTCTTCCTCTGCATCGGCATGATGTACGAGCGCTACCACACCAAGGACCTCCGCGAGATCGGCGGCCTCGCTCGCAAGATGCCGATCTGGACCTTCCTCTTCGTGGTGCTCGTCTTCGCGAGCGTCGCGCTGCCGGGCCTCAACGGCTTCGTGAGCGAGTTCCTCTGCCTGATCGGCACCTTCGTCGCGGTCCCGGGTGCGAAGTCGGGCTACCCCGGCGTGCTCGGCCCCTGGTTCGCCCTCGTCGCCGCGACCGGCATGGTGCTTGGAGCGATCTACCTCCTGTACATGACCGGCAAGCTCTGCTTCGGCCCGCTGCGGGAACCCGAGGATCACCACGAGCACGAGGAACTGCCGACCGACCTCAACGCCCGCGAGATCCTCGCGGTCGCCCCGATCGCCCTCGCCTGCCTGATCTTCGGACTCGTGCCGTGGCCGATCCTCCACGCCGTCGAGCCGGTGGCGCAGGAGGTCCTGCAGCCGTATCCGGCACTGGTCGAGGCGCATCACAGGATGGTCGAGTACGAGTCGGGACTCGCCGACGAGTCGGCCACCACCACGGAGGACGAGACCGTCGCCCTCATCGCCCCCGCCTCCTTGGGGAGCCGCTGACCCATGATCGAGATGAGTTCCAGACTCGCGCTGATCACTCCCGAGATCCTGCTCTTCGCAGGCGCGGTCGTGGTGGCGGTCCTCGGCCTCTCCGGCAACCGCGCCGTCCGCGCCGCGGTGCCCTGGACGACCATCGGCTTCATCGTGGCGTCGATCGTCGCCACCTCGTCGGTCTACGCCGACGGTGACAAGGTGACCGCCGCGGGGCTGCTGCTCCCGTCGATCGGGGCGTACATCAAGCCGCTGGTCGGCGTGATCTCGATCGGACTCGTGCTGCTCGGCATGGGCATGGTCGACCGGCGCTACGAAGCGGCGGTTCGTGAAGGTCGCACCGGCTTCGACCCGCTGCGCGTGGTCCGTGGCGAGTACCACGCGTTCCTGCTGCTCTCGCTCGCGGGCACGATGCTCATCGCCAACGCGAACGACCTGATCTGGCTGTTCCTCGCGATCGAACTCTCATCGCTGCCCACCTACGTCATGGTCGCCCTCGGCCGCGGCACGCGACGGAACCAGGAAGCCGCGATCAAGTACTTCTTCCTCGGGGCGATGAGCTCGGCGACGTTCCTCTACGGCTTCGCCCTGCTCTACGGCGCCACCGGCACACTGTCGCTCACCGGCATGCGTGACGTCTTCGCCGAGCAGGCCGCCGCGGGCGGCGTGCCGCTCTTCGGACAGCTCG
>CAYZSH010000102.1:4280-8913 GCA_964481025.1 uncultured Isosphaeraceae bacterium | reverse complement strand
TCCGGCCGGGTCCATCGCATCCCGTCGGTACTCTTCGCCACGCACGTGACCTCGCGGTTGGTCCCGTCTTTTCCAGACTCCGGCAGGCCGCGGTAGTAGAGAAGGTGTCGGTCGCCATCGGTGATGACCGTCGCGTACGCGCAGAACGCCCCTTCCCACGGCCGGTCGAAGCGGAAGACTTCGCCCTCGTCATGCGGGGTCGCCAGTCGGAGCTCGACGCCGGACATCGATTTGATGAGATGACGATCGACGATCGGCTGGACGCGATCGGCAACGTCGATCGCGGGTGGAGCCGAGGTGGCGGCGGCCATCAGAAGTGACATGATCGATGCGATCGACATGAGGCGGAACTCCGTGGGCGGCGCAGATTTCTGGCAGGATACGGTGACATCCGCCCCGCACCCGACTCCCGGAGCCTGAACCATGCTTCGCCCTCTCGTGTCGATCTCCGCGCTCGCCATGCTCGCCGGCTGCTTCGCGCCCGCGCCCACCACGAACCTGGGCACGCCGTCCGCGGATCCAACCCCGACCGTCCTGTCGATCCCCGCCGATCTTCAGTCGCCCGCGGCCTGGACCGAGTTCACGGCGCAGCTCGCCGACAACGGCGATCTCGGATGGTGGGAAGCGAGCGGCACCACGACCGACGTGTGGAAGACGCTGCCGGCGGGGATCGACTTCACGTATCGGAGCCGCATGTCGATCGACCGGAACGGCCGATCGGTCGTCCGCAGCTTCACGATGACCGACGTTTCGACCGGCGCGGTCGTCTCCGCGGGAACCGCGACGATCGTCTGGGACGACGCGTCGAAGAAGGTGGTGCGGAGCCAGAGCGGATTCGATCTCGGAAAGCCCTGGTCCGACTCGGGCACGCTGGCCGGTTTCGACGCGAGCGGCATGGTCTGGGAGTACACCGAGACCGGTGCGGACGGTTCGTTCGCGGTGCGCGAGGTCTTCGAACGCACCGGAGAGAACGCGCGGCGCCGCACCACGGCGCGGGCCGATGGCACGGGGACGCCGTTCGTTCAGACGTTCACCCGCGTGAACTTTCTGGCCGAGGCGTTGTCGGGTTGGGACGCGACCGCCGATTGGATCACCGACTTCGGCGGGATGAAGCTTGCGAATCGCAGCGAGTGGACCGCCGATGGTCGATGCGTGCTGACCCACGAGGGCCCGCTGCTCCCCGACGGCACGCATCAGGTGACCGGCGTCTCGATGATGTGGTACGACCTCGACACCGCGACCATTCGTCAGAAGTACGTGAGCAGCATGGGCATGGTGCTCGACGGCGAAGTCATCGAGATCTCGTCGAGTCGCATGAAGGTCCGCTACACCGGCACCGACGCCGAGGGGGTGGCGCTCGATGCGTTCGTCACGAGCGTCGTCGATGGCGACACCATGACGTCGCAGTTCAGCGACATGCGGTACGACGGCAAGGAAGCGATGCCCGCGTGGGCGCAGGCCCCGATGACCGCGACGCGGGAGCGAACCGATGGTTGATGGTGTCTTCGTCTCCGGCGTGCTTCTGGCATCGACGCTCGCGGGCGGCGTTCAGGATCCACCTGCGCCCACGGTCGATCTGGCATTCCGCGGACTGCATGGCTACATCGGCAGTCACGCGGGGGCATCACCCGAGACGCATCGATACGGCGCCGGCTTCTATGCGTCGGTGTGGTCGCTCATCGACCGCCCGATCCGCAACTTCCAGATCGGACTTCCCTCGACCTGGCTCACGCCGGACAACAGCGACAACCGCACCGAGCCCCTGTGTCCGCCGGGCACGATCGCGCGGGACAACTGGCCCGAGCGAGGTCCGACCTACGGCAGCGTCTTCCAGACGATGGAGGGCGGACTCGGGTACTGGGCCGGCAACCGCTTCCACTACGGCCCGCCCAAGTTCAGTATGAACGCCACGCCCAACTGCTACTCGACCGAGGTCGCCTCGCCGGGATGGCCGTTCTTCCACAGCAGCGAACCGCTCCCCGACGACATGCTCGGCATCGCGCAGGTCAGCAACCGACTGCTGGTCCCGCCCGACGGCATGACGTTCCAGGGTGCCCCGATGGGCGAACTGCTCGGCTACGCGTGGATGGCGCTGCCGCTCACCGAGCCTCGCGACGACCCGCAACCGACCGGGGATCAGAGTTGGACGCTCTTCCTCGACGCCGCCAACTTCAAGGGGCCGCTCGCCTACTACCTGCCCGAGTGCTGGAGCCGCATCTCCCGCGACTATCCGTTCGACCATCACCGGTGTCTCGACTCGCGGCCCGCGGCGGGAGGCATGGCGGGATCGATGGAGATCAACACCGTCCCGGAGTTCCGCGTCACCGCGGCCGACGGCACGGTCTACGCGAAGATCCCGCAGCTGCAGTTCCCGGTGGACGAAGACGGGCGAACGATCCTCGTCCGCGACGTGACGATGTATTCGAAGGCGGCTTTGTACGACGACGTCCTCCGATGGCGCCGTGGCGGCCCGGCGCCAAGCGGCACGTTCAAGCCCGAAGGCGCGATGACGCCCGACGTCGGAACCCGCGCGGTCACGTACCGACAGGACGAGAAGAAGATCACCGGTGTGAACCGGTTGGCGACCCCGACGGTCTTCCCCGGCAACGTGTTCGGACTGCAGTGGACCGATCCGAGCGTGATCGACGATGGCGTCGCGCGGTTCCCGTCGTACTTCCGCGACGAGGGCGAGACCCGCGCCCGGATCACCGAAGCCGACGTTCCAGCCGAGACACGTCTGGTCGAGCAGGTCTTCCCCGGCCCTCGCCCGAAGCCCGAGCCGTACTCGGCCGAGCCGCTGCGGGGTGCGTGGGCGACGCCCGGTCCCGCCGCGGGTCCGTTCGAGACGGTGCTGGCCGATGGCTCGACCGTGCGCTATCACTGGTATCGCTTCATCGATCAGCCGTGCTTCCAGCAGTTCGACTGGACCGACGCGGAACGCGAGGCGCTGCAGGCGATCATCGTCGCAATGCACCGCGAGTGGCCGATCGATCGCGCGTATCTGCCTGGTCCGGGTGGTGGGGAACTCGCGCGTTTCGACGCAGCCCTCTTCGTCACGCCGCCCGATGGTCTCGAGGTCGGCTTCGTGCCGATCGTGGTCTGGCAGGGCATCCGCTGACGGTGGCCCGCCTTCGGCGAGGGGATCGCCATCAGGCAAGCGACCGTTCGGGCGCGGGTTCGGCTACCGGACCTCGTCTCATGCCGGTGTGCCCGGATTCAGGCGTGCGATCTGAGTTTGATCCAGCCCGGTCGCCGATCGTCGGTTAGGTTCATGCTGGTCGATCACCACCCGTGAGTCCTCGCATGCGTCAACGTGCCATGTCGCTTCTCGCATCCGTCCTCGCTGTCGGTCTGGCCGGAGCCGCGCACGCCGACTCGGGCGACGCCCCCCGACCGGTGCTGATCTGCACCGACATCGCGATGGGGCTCGACTGCACCAACGTCTTCGGGAGTCCGCCGTCGGCGGCCGATCCTGATGACGCGTGGGCGCTCGCCTGGGCGTTGAATCACCCCGATTGGAACGTACTGGGCGTGATCGTCTCGTTCGGCAACTGTGCCTGCGAGACACCGCCGACCACCTGCGATGCGCCCGCGCCCGAGCCGGGTGAGATCCCATGTGCCGTGCTCGATGAGCAGGTCGAGATCGCCCGCTGGGTGGTCGAGGCGTGCGGTCGCGACGTGCCGGTCCATCGCGGGGCGAGCCGCCGATTCTCGATCGACGGTCCCGCACCCGAGGGCACTCGTGCCGCGTTCGAGGGGATCCTCGCGCACCCCGAGCCCGTGACGATCATCGGCATCGGACCCGCCACCGATCCGGCGTACCTCGTGCGCGACCTCGCGGACATCGGGCGACTCGATCGCGTGGAACGTCTCGTGCTCGAGATGGGGCAGTTCGGTCCCTGGGCCGGGCAGGCGGGGTTCGTCATCAATGGGAAGTCGGTCTCCGACTACAACTTCCGAGGTGATCCCGACGCGGTCCGCTGGTTGTTCGAGACGCCCGACGTCCTTCCCGAGACGACCCTCGTGCCGTTCAACGCCATCCGCTTCGGCTACATCGCCGAGCCGGGGCTCGACCTGCTCGCCGCGGTCGATCGCGCGACGACCGATCGCGTGGCCGCGGATTCCCGGGAGTGGCTGACGAAGTGGGTGGGCATCTTCGGTGAGCCCGGCTTCCATCTCTGGGATCTCGTCTGCATGCTGGCGATCGTCGATGGCGCCGAGTTCGACACCGTGCCGGTGCGGGCGACGGTCGAGTGTCTCGATGATCGACCGTCGCTTCAGCTGACCGAGGTGAAGGGCGGCAGCCGCATCACCTGTGCGTCGCATCTCGCAGCCATGGGACCGCCGCTTCTCTCGCAGCCCGTCACCTTCGCCTCGGCGGATGCCACCACCGGCACCAGCGACCAGAACGTCATCGCCCAGCTCGCGCTCAAGGCGTGGCTCGACTGTCCACCCACGCCCGCTCGATGCCCCGGCGATCTCAACGGCGACGGCCGAGTGGACGGTGCGGATCTGGGACTGATGATCGCGATGTGGGGCGCTTGTCCCTGATCACCTGCGCTCGCCGAAGGCGCCCGATTCCGCTCCCCCGCTCGCGGGGGAGCTGTCGCCGAAGGCGACTGAGGGGGAACCC
>CAYZSH010000102.1:0-4180 GCA_964481025.1 uncultured Isosphaeraceae bacterium | reverse complement strand
AGTGCGGCCCCATGTGCAGGGTGATCACTTCATTGACCGCGATGATCGTGTCGAGCGCTGCCGCCCGACGGCGCACGTCTTCGATGATCTCCGGCTCGGCGGCTTCGCCGATGAGCAGCGACTTCGTCCGCACCGCCATGTACACCGCGGTGAACGCCAGAATCACGCCGATGCCGAGCGACGCGATGCCGTCGAAGATCGGCAGGTCGAAGCCGGCGCTGATCCCGAGTCCGATCGCCGCGACGGCGAGGCCGAGCATCGCGGCGGTGTCTTCGAAGAGCACCACGAACGTCGTCGGATCCTTCGCCGCTCGGATCGCGGCGGGCAGCGAGCGTCGGCCCTGGAACGCGCGGAACTCGCGATACGCGAGCCACCACGCCACGCCCTCGAACGCCATCGCCAGACCGAGCACCACGAAGTTGACCATCGGGTTCTCGACCGGTTCGGGATGCATCGTGCGATGCCATCCTTCATACAGCGAGATGCCCGAACCGAGCGCGAAGATCAGGATCGCGACCACGAACGACCAGAAGTAGATCTCCTTGCCGTGCCCGAGCGGATGCCGCGCATCGGCCGGCGCCTTCGCCTTCTTGATGCCGTGCAGCAGCAGCACCTGATTGCCGGTGTCGACCAGCGAGTGGATGCCCTCGGCCATCATGGCGGCCGAGCCGGTGATCGCGGACGCGATGAACTTGGTCACCGAGATGAGGGCGTTGCCCGCGAGGGCGGCGTAGATGACGGTCTTGCTTCCGGAGGCCATGCGACGCAGCGTACCGGCGTCGCACGCATCCGAACAAAGCCCGAATCCCCTGTGTTTTCAGGGTTTCCGCATTCGATGCGGGTCAGCGGCGACGAGCGACGGTGTTCGGAGTTTCCGCACCCGTCCCGCCCCGTCCACCCCCGGAGCCCCGCATGCCGTACTCACCCGACGATTATCAGATCGACGACTGGGTCACGATTCACGACGACGTCGAGACCGATGGCGCATCGCCGTTCGACGACGACGAGCCGCCGTTCGTCAGACGGATGCGTCGCGATTCCACGGTGCCACGTCCGGGCATTCCGCTTCGCATCCTCGCCGTGCATCTGCCGCACGTGTATCTCGCGGTGCTCGACGCCGATGGCGACGAAGTCGGTCCGGCGATCATCGACGTGCGTCGCCATCGTCTCGCGCGCATCGCCGTGGAGATTCCCGAAGCGATCATCGCGTTTGCGCGCAAGAAGCGCGACGCCGCCGCGGCGCGCGAAGAAGAGAAGAGTCGTCGCAAGGCGAAGGCCCGTGCGAGCACCGACGGTGCACGAGGGCGAGCTCCCGATGATGGTGAGCAACCCACGCCGTCGTCGAACGACGAAGGCGACCGCGAGCCCTCGAACGACACCGACGTGGCGACCCGATCGCGCACGACACCGCGCGATGACGACCCGACCCCGGACGACGCGTGACTCCTCGTCGGCGACAACCACGTCGCGGGTCGGCTCGCCAGGGGAGACGAGCGACCTCGACCCCCGAACCCCGTTCTCGACCGCGAGAACGGGGTTTGTCGTGATGGGTTGTGGAAAACGCGAAGTTGGAAGAAAGCGCTTCCCTTCGGGAGCGATCGATGGCAGACTCCCGGTTCGCCGAGGTGGACCTCGAAAGAGCCCCCGCAGGGGCCCATCGCCGGCACGTCAATCCGAACCCCACTCGACGCCACCCTCTCCCAGGACGGGCGCTGTCATCGGCCGGAACCGATGTCGGCACGAGGATGGCGAGGGCGTCCGACGCCGCGGTGTCGCACGTCCATGTTCGTGCGTGTCCACTCCCGGATCGGGAGCGGGAAGCGTCGGGTGGCACATCGCACTCTTGGTCAAGGAGGACCGCCCATGCCGAGCCCGATTGCCGCCGACGATCTGCGACCCGATCTCTGGGTCACCCTGCGTCCGATGCCCGAGGAGGAGCCCACGCCGGACTTCCTGCCGGGTGCCGAACACGAATGGCTGATGCGCCGCCGGCGGCGGGTCGGTCAGCGTCCCGGCACGCCGATGCGGATCATCGCCGTGGACCTGCCGTACCTGTACGTCTCGATTCTCGATCCCGACGGCGACGAGGTCGGACCCCTCATCCTCGACATCCGCGAGCAGCCGGTCCAGCGACTGGATGCGTCGGTGCCCGATGCGATCCGAAAGTTCGCGGGGCTCAAGCGATTGCAGTCGAGTCGACATCGTGAGGACGTCGCGTGTCGTGATGCGGAAGTCGAGGCTGCCGCCGAAGCCGCGGCCTCGCGTCGACGTCGCAAGGAGGGTCTCGACGCATCGTCGAGCGACGACCGGATCTCCGACGCCGCGGCCGAGTCCGCGATCCGTCGCGCGGTCCAGAAGGATCTCGAGGCGAGCCGCAAGCGTCGACTGGCTCGCAAGGCGCGTCGTCCCGATCGCGGCGACGCTGACGGCTGATTTGAAGCTCATGTCGGATTGCCGGTGCACGGCGATTCGATTCGACGCATGACACTCTGGCGCCGCGGGAACCGCGTCGCCGCACACCTCGGACACGGCCTCCACGGGGGCCATCACCTCACCCGCATCGCCGGTCGTGCAGCGCGGTGCATCAGAACTCGCCACGACGTCACCGTTCACAGACGACGGCTGTGACCGTCGCTATCCCTCGCACTCCGGCAGGACGCCGGACTCACTCCACGGAAAGGCCTCTTCATGACGCATCCGATTCCGCACGACGACTTGCAGCCCGGCATGTGGGTGACCATCCGCGACATTCACCGCGACGCGGCGCCGCCCGCGTTCCTGGAGCAGCAGTTCGCCGCATGGTCGCGGCGTTCGAATCAGCGGGCGGCGATCCAGCCCGGGCGTCCGATGCGGGTGCTCGCAGTGGATCTCCCGTTCCTCCATCTCACGCCGATCGACCGCGAAGGTGACGAGATGGGGCCGTACATCCTCGATCTCCGCGAACAGCCGGTCGTGAAGTGCGTGGACGGCATCGCGCAGGCGTACCAGATGTTCGGCCGACGGCGTCGGCAGGGCATCCGGGCCCGGGCCGCCCGCGAGATGCGCGAGGACGCGATGGAGAAGGTCGAGATCGAGATCGAGCGTCATCGTCGACTCGTGCAGGCCGGCATCATCCCGAGCACGCCCGTCACCACGGTGCCGAGTCCCGCCGACGAACAGGCGATGCTTGAGGCGATCGCGCAGGGGAAGGGCGTCGAGAAGGACGCCGAGAAGAAGACGAGTCCCAACAACTGAGACCCCGGACGAACGAGAGACGAGTACCACGAACGAGGGGAGTGGCCGCCGTTCGGCGTCGGGGGTGTGCGGGTCGGAGCGCACCACCCCGACGCCGGCGGAGGTCTGAACGACGCGGTCAGCAACGCCGACTGGCCGTGTCTCCCTCGTACGCACGCACACTTCGGCACGCCCCGGGACGAACTGGCCTTCGGGCCGGCCACCGGCCCGGGGCGTGTCGTCCCCGGAACACGGTCACCCTCACAGTCACCGCACCCATCCTTCCATCCTCGCCGTCAGGTCAACCCCCTCGAAAGGACTTCATGTCGGAACAGACCCCGTTCGATCAGTCCCAGTTCGATCAGCTTCCACCCGACCAGCCCGTCCCGCACCAGCAGGACCGCATCCGATTCCAACCAGACGGCCCCGAATGGCGGGTGGTCCGCATCGAACTGCAACCGCTGTTCGACCGACTCGGCATCCAGGTCTGTCGCGACTGGCTGACCGTGAAGCGGCCGTACCTGCGGGCGGGCAGACCGTGCAAGGCGCGATGGCTGCTGCAGGACGATCGACTCTGGCTGACGGGTCTCTGGGGAAGGCTCGACAGCTTCGCCTTCCCCGACTCACTGCCACGCACGCCGTGGGCGGGCGACCTCTACGACGACGCGACCGCCGCCGACATCTTCCGAGCCGGCGGCCACACAAGACTCTGGCAACGGATCTTCCCGAACCATCCGCCCTTCGAGCCGGTGCTCGCCGACTGGTGCGATCAGGAGCTGATCGTCATGGAAGGCGAGCGGATGGAATCGCGATACGGAAGCTCGTGGGACAACTTCGAACGGCACCGCCTGATCACGATCAGGAAGGGCGTGGTCGAGCGGACGTGGGTGAGACGCAACACTCCGATCAGCGAACAGGTGCCCGAAAGCGACGGAGACGACCGAAAGACCAACCCGACCGACCGCAC
>CAYZSH010000101.1:0-8936 GCA_964481025.1 uncultured Isosphaeraceae bacterium | reverse complement strand
GGCTTCGCGTACAGCCAGATGGTGGTGCTCGATCCGTGCGGCGAGGTCGGCGTCTTCTACGAGGCCGATGGCTACAACACGATGCGGTTCATCCGCGTGTCGCTCGAGCAGATGACCAACGGCGATTTGGTGATCGACGACATCGCCCCGTGTGCGATCGATCCGTGTCCGGGCGATCTCAATGACGACGGGCAGATCGCCGGTGCCGACATCGGACTCCTGCTTGCGGCCTGGGGGACCGACGGTCCCGCGGACCTGAACGGCGACGGTCAGGTCAACGGCGCCGACCTCGGGCTCATGCTCTCGGGCTGGGGCCTCTGCCCCTGAGCCGGGAGACTGGACATCCAGACCGGATCGATCACAGAGTGCAGACCCTGAACCACCGGGGGCGGCGTCCATGGACGCCGCCCCCGGTTCGCCATCCGCCGCCAACCCGAAAATGGGACAGGCGACATTTTCGAACGATCCCGGTTCGTGCTCTGATGCCGGCTGTCCGGTCGATCTCGACGGCGACGGCATCGTGGGTGGCGAGGACCTCGGACTCCTGCTGCGATCTTGGGCCGCGTGCGATTGAGGTCGTCGTCTGGAGACCGGCGGGAATTGGTACCGTCGGAATCCGGAGACCCGTGGACATCGCATGAGCTTCAAGCGACCGAGCGAGGACCTTGACCTGATCGTCGCCGCCCAACGCGGTGACGATCGAGCCTGGCAGGACCTCGTTGAGCGGTACGGCCAGCTCGTGTGGTCGATCGGCCGTCGCTGTGGATTGACTCGCGACGACGCTGAGGACCTGGTCCAGTCGGTCTTCACCATCCTGATTCGACGTCTGCCGGATCTCGACGCCTCGATCAACCTCGGCGGCTGGCTGGTCGTCACCACGAAGCGCGAAGCGTGGCGGCTGTCGGAGCGGACGCGGCGACACCAGGGATCCGATGTCGAGGACGGTCATCACCCGGTGGATCACGCCGAGCCGGAGGCCGAGTCCTTCGAGCGACAGCAGGCGGTCAGGGAGGCCCTCGCGACCCTCGGATCACGGTGCCGGGAGTTGCTGACCGACCTCTTTGGCCGTGCAGAAGCCCCTTCATACGAGGAGGTTGCGCGTAGGCTCGGCCTGGCGGTGAACTCGGTGGGACCGACTCGGAGGCGCTGCCTCGAGGACCTGCTGAGGCACCTTCGGGACCACGCCGGCGGGCTGTTTGAGCCAATTTCCTGAGGTTTCTCGTACGGATCACCGAGAGGCCCACTCATGATGGATGACGCTGGAGCCTTCCCATGGCCACCCCCCATTCCGACGACAACCTCGCCCGGCGACTGGCCACCGATCTCGATCCCGCTTCGGAGGGAGCGATCCGGACGGTGTTGGAGACTTTGAAGCAGGACGCCATCGATCCGATTCCCACCTCCGCCCTCGCTCGTGCCGCAGGCCTTGCCACCGAACTGCCCCGCCCGCCCAGCTGGCTCGAGACCTTCGATCGGCTGGCGGCCCGTGTGATGGCACCCTTGTTCGACGACGGTCCGGCTTTGGCTCACGGACTTCGCGGGGACGACCTGCGGCAGTGCACGCTCGCGGTGGACGACCTGCGACTCGACCTCGAGATCGAGGCCGATGCTGCGACGGTCGACGACCCGAACGGGGCCCGGGTCGGGATCCGCGCCCAGATCGATGCCGAGCGCGGGCTCGAGGGTCCCGTCGAGATCGCGGTCTTCCGAGCCGACACCGACCGGATGGTGGTGGAGACCCGTTCGGATGACTGCGGTCGATTCGATCTCAATCTCGTCGCGGGCCGGTACGACCTGTTGTTCCGACTGCCCGACGGCTGCGAGGCGCGGGGGGTGATCGAGGTTCCATGAGCGACGCGATGCCCAGTCTCGACCGCTTCCTCGAGGCGGACTCGGAGGAACGCGCCACGATGCTTCGCGATCGGGCGATCGGCATCGAGGTGCTCGAGTCGGTCGAGCAGCTGGTGACGAGGGATGCCGGCCGCGCCGCCGAGGCGGGCCGACGCATCGGCGAAGCCAGCGAGGATGGGTCGACCGGGGCGAGGGCCCTCCGCGCGACCACCACCGCCCTCGCCTATCTCGGACGATTCGACGAGGCGATCGGCACCGCGAACGAGGCTCGGGAACGAGCGATCGCCGCGGACGATCCGATCGAGGCCGCGCGGGCACTGGTCGCCGCGATGCATCCTCGATGCGAGACGGGACGACTCGACGAGGCGATCGAAGGCGGCGAGACGGCGCGGCGCGAGTTGATCTCGGCCGGAGCCGAGGACATCGCGGTGCGCGTCGATCTCAATCTCGGCAACATCCGCAAGATGCAGGGCGATGCCTCGCGGGCGCTCGAGCACCTGGATCGCGTGATCGCCGCCCTCGACGAGAACGATCCGATCAGGCCCCACGCCTTGAACGCGATCGGCGAGTGTCGCCATGTCCTCGACGATCTCGTCGCCGCCGACGAGGCCTTCGCCGAAGCCGCCACCCTCCTCGGTGAACAGGGTGGCCTCGCCACCGCCATCGTGCAGGGCAATCGAGCCGACGTGGCGTCCCGCGAAGGTCGGTTGCAGGACGCCCTGGATCTCTTCGGCGAGGCTCGGCGACGGTGCGAGGAACTCGGCGCCGACGGCCATGCGGCGCGGCTTCGCGTCGAGTCCGGCGAAGCCCTGCTGCTTGCGGGCCTCTTCGACGAAGCCCGGATCGACCTGGAGGCGGCCCTGCCGATCCTCGAACGGCTCGGGATGGGATTCGAGAAGGCACGAGCCCTGGCGGCGCTGGCTCGCATCGATCTGCAGTCGTCGAGGTTCGCTGCCGCCGTGGATCGGGCCGACGATGCCCGGTCCGCGTTCCTCGGGGTCGCGAATCGACGACTTGCCGATCGTGCCGCCCTGCTCGCCATCGAGGCGTGCCTGATGGACGGTCGCCTCGACGCCGCGGAGGCTCGGCTCTCCTCGATGTCGACCGCCGATGCCGACGATCTTCCGGAAGCGACCCTCGTCGGCACGCACGCGATGCAGTCGATGCTCGCCGACGCCCGGGGCCGGAGCGACGAGGCGCTGGCGGCGGCGCGGGCGTCGCTCACGGTCGCGGAGGCGCTGGGCATCGGGCCGCTGATCATCGAGTGCGGATCGCGCCTGGCCTCGATGCAGCTTCGACACGACTCGAGCGATGCCGCACTGGTCACCGCCCGGGAGACGATCGACCGACTCGAAGGCCTTCGCGCCGGATTCGTGGCGAATCGTCTTCGGAGTGCGTTCCTCTCCTCACGAACCGAGGCGTTCGAGGTGCTCGTCTCCGCCCTGGTGGCCCGTGGCGACGAGCCCTCCTGTCGCGAGGCCTTCGAGGTCGTGGAGCGGGCCCGCAGTCGCGGCCTGCTCGAGCGACTGGTCGGTGGCCCCGTCGACCGACTCGAGGGCGGGGACTCCGAGGAGATCTCGTCCCTTCGCCGACGACTGCTCGGTCTCTACGCGGCGATGGACGACGACGGTCCGGACGAGCAGCGCCGCCGACGCTCGGACACGCGGCAGACCGAGATCGACGCCCTGGAGATCAGGCTCGATCGACTCATGCTCGAGGTCGAGCGGCGTGCGACGCCCATCGATGCCGCCATGCCGATCGAGGAACTCACCGCATCGCTGGCGCCGGGCGAGGCGCTCGTCGAGTTCTTCGGGGTCGGCGAGCGGATGCTCGCCTTCACCCTGCTCAATGGTGGGCTCGACGGCGGGCTCGAGGTCGTCTCATTGCCGCTCGAGGTGGACGCGATCGGGTCCATGGTCACCGAACTGCACTTCCAGTGCCGTCGCCGACTTCGTGGTGAACCGGGACCGGGTCTCGAGCGACGGATGCGCGAGTCGACCGAGAAGGTCCTGCGCGACCTTCACGACGCGATCGTTCGACCGCTCCCCGAAGCGGTTCGCTCCGCATCCCGCTGGCTCGTGGTGCCGCACGGCCCGCTCGCGGCGGTGCCGTTCCACGCCCTGCTCGGTGACGACGGTCATGTCCTCGATCGGACGATCGTCGCGACGGCGCCGTCGGCGGCCGTCGCGGTGCGGCTCGCCACCATGCCGAGTCGTGGCGACGGCGTGGTCGTGGCGTCGGTCGCGGACGACCGGGCTCCCGCCATCCGCGAGGAGGGCGACCGGATCTCCGCGACCCATGCCGAGGTGAGGCGTCTCGATGCCGAGTCGGCCACGGCTGACGAGGTCCTCGCCGGATTGTCGACCGCCCGGATCGCGCACCTCGCCTGTCACGGTCGCTTCCTTCCCGGTTCGCCCCGGTCGAGCGGCCTGCGATTCTCCGACCGGTGGATCACGACCCGCGACATCCACGAACTCGAGGCGACCCCCTCGGTGGTGGTGCTCTCGGGCTGCGAGACCGGACTGCACCCCCAGGCCGGCGCCCATGAACTGCTCGGACTGGCTCGGGCGTTCGCGGCCGGCGGCAGTCGGGCGGTGGTCTCCAGCCTCTGGAGTGTTCATGACGCCTCGACCACCGGGCTCATGGCCGAGATGCATGCGGCCATCGCCGGAGGCGTCGAGGACATCGCCGAGGCCCTCACCGAATCGCAGCGGCGACTGCGTATCGATCGACCCCATCCCGCCCACTGGGCGCCGTTCTTCTGTTCGCAGGGTTCCCAGGGAGCCATGTGCAGCCACCGCTGAGGAGTTGGACAAGATGAGAGATGACATCCCGGAACGAGTCCCGACACGAGTACTTCCACGAATCCCGGCACCCGTTCGGGCGATGACCATCGGCGCGATCGCCTGCCTTGCGGCGATGGTGGACCAGGCGTCCGCCCAGTACGACGAGATCGATCCGGAGTACCTCGTCGACGGGCAGCTCGTGGTGAAGGCTGCCAGCGAGGAGGCGATCGAACGACTGGATGCCAGGATCGAGACCGTCCTGGGCCCCGACACCGTCGAGGTGATCGAGCAGCGTGATCAGTTCTCCGTCTACATCCTGCAGCTCGAACTCCCGATCTCGCCCGACGACGCGTCCCAGCTTCGTGAAGTCATCGAGGAGACGGTCGAGACCGACGACCAGGTGTCCTGGGTCGAACCGAATCTCCGGGTCGAGACCGTCGGGGGCCAGACGGGCAGCCTCTGGGTGAGTGGCCTCGGCATCGACGCCACCGGCTTCGAGCAGCAGTACGCCATCGAACAGCTTGCGATCTCGCGGGCCGAGAAGCGATCCACCGGTCGCGGCGTGGTGGTCGGCGTCGTCGACACCGGGATCGATCCCGCCCACGAGGCCGTCGCCGGTCGGGTCATGGAGGTCGGCCTGAGCCTGATCCCCGGCTATGCGAATCCCGACGACGGCCCATCAAGCGATCCGCTGGCGAACAACGCCCTGCGTGGCCACGGCACCTTCATCGCCGGCCTGATCTCGCTCGTGGCGCCGGATGCGATGCTGCTTCCGATCCGGGTGCTCGATTCCGAGGGCGAGGGGACGACCGACTTCGCGGCGGCGGGGATCCAGGAAGCCGTCGACCGGGGGGCGCACCTCGTGGTGCTCGCCTTCGGGACGCCGGTGCAGAACCAGACGCTGAACGCCGCCATCCAGTACGCGACCCAGCGCGGCGTGCTCGTGCTTGCGGCCTCCGGAAACAGTGGCGAGCTCGGCTGCTTCTACCCCGCGTCCAACCCGGCGGTCTACACCGTCGCGGCCAACGATCACCTCGGCGCATTCGATCCGATCTCGAACTGGTGCACGAGCCTGAATGCGTGCGGTCCGGGTTCGATCCTGCTGGCCGGATCCGATCCCGATCCCGCCGCGTCGGTCATCGGCCCCTATCCGACGACCACGGGCGACGAGTATCGGGCGGCTCGCGGCACCAGTTTCGCGGTGGCGTTCGCCACGGGCATCGCCGCCCTCGTGCGGGCGCAGCATCCGGAATGGCCCGATGTCGGAACCCCGAACAACCAGATACCCGCCGCAGTCGCGGCGACGCTGGGGGTCGGACCGTTCGTGGTCGACCTTCCGGACGGCTTCGGTGATCGACCGCGCCTCGACGGGAACACTGCGACTCTGCTCGGCCGGGTGGCGCCGGTGCCCGGCGACGTCAACGGAGACGGCTGCGTCGATGCGGCCGACCTGGGTCTCATCCTCGCGGCGTTCGGTTCCGACCCGCAGGGCGCGGGCCTGTATCTCGCGGATGTCGATCTCGATCTCATCGTCGACGCCTCCGATCTCGGGATGATGCTCGCGGCCTGGGATCCGTGTCCGATCGGACGACGCGGCCGCTGACGGTATCCGCCCGCATTTCGGGATTCGATCCTGCCCATGACCCCGACCCGGGGTCGCGGGCTTCATGCTTGGTGGACCGATCGACAAGACACGGATTGTGGTGGGAAACCTGTACGAATGGTCGTTCGACGGCCTCATGAATGGTGAGCTCGCGAACGACGCGGCCGACTCATCGGACACGAGATCGATCTCGTTCGACAGTACAGGAGGATCACCATGACTTTCACCCAAGCCAACAGGATGTTCGGCGGTGCCACCATCGTCACCCTGCTCTCCATCATGCCCCTCACCGGTTGTGTGACACCGGGCGAGATCGCCCGAGATGCGCTCAAGGACTGCAGCAAGGCCAAGCAAGAGGGTCAGAAGGCGATCAACGACCACTTCGCGGAGGCCATCAAGTGCTGCAAGGACAAACTCCCCGATGCACCGGATGCATACCTGGCCTGCATGGACGCGGTCAACGAAGCGAAGGCGCAGGCCGATGCGGGGCTGAACCGGGCCCAGGCGGAGTGCATCGCCGCGAACTTCACGGCGCTGGAACAGCAGATCAAGTTCATCATGGACGCGGTGACCGGGATCATCGATCTTGCCTGCCGACCGCTCGAGGCATGGCGGAATCTCACCCAATCGGTCGACGGCGAGATGCGGAACATCTCCTCGCCGATCACCGCGGAGGAGATCCAGATCGAGACCCGGGGGCCCGTCATGCAGTCCCTCGAAGGATCGTCCCGCATCATCACCAACCAGCAGGGTCGGGTGGATCTCGTGCCGTTCGGGGGCGGGGAAGTCATCTCTGCCGATCTCCGGGTGATGCTGGATGCCGACCTGCCCCAGCGCAGTCGCGATGGCGTGGTGCATCGACTCGAGATTTCGGGTCAGGGCATCGGCGAGCTGACCCTCGACCCCGATCTTCCAGCTCGCCTGGTCGACGCGAACGGCGCGATGCGCATCGAGGCCGTCGTGTTCGATTCGGATGCGGAGGACCCCCGATCGATGGTGATCTCGCTCCCCTTCCGATTCCGTGGCGGCACGGGTGCGATCAGCACCGGGTGGGTCGAGGCTGACGCGGTGACGCCGGTCGCGCCGAACGCCATCGCGGACTGGCACCGCGACTTCACGGTCGATGAATTCGACTACGCGGCGTTTCTCGCCGACTTCGCGGCGTACCGGATCGACCTCGACGGTGACGGTGAGTCGACCGATGCGGACATCGCATACTTCGAAGCGATCTGGACGGAAGCGATGGACGGCTGAATCGACGCCCTCTCCGGTGGACGCGCGGCCGGTCCCTTCGGGGGCCGGCCGTGTCGCGCGCCTGGATCTTCGTCCGTTGCCGGGAATCTCCGGCGAACGATGTACGGATTTCAATTCGATCGACTCGTGAAGGTGTCGCCGACGCGGCGATCGAATCACTCGGTAACAAACACAGGAGTATCGATCATGGACATGATCAAGATCATCACGACGACGCTGCTACTGACCGCCACCGCCGCCACGGCGCAGCATTCGGGCGATCCACAAGGCTTTCATCAGGACTTCGACTTCCTCGCGGCCTGGGGTGTCGACCGCGGTCCCGATGCCGCGATGGCGATCATTCCGAACGACGACTGCGTGCCCAGCGACGAGACCGGCCTTTGTGCGCGATACCAGGTGGGCGCGTCGTTCGTCAGTGAGGGTGGCGTCTCCCCATCCTTCGAGGCTTCCGGGGTCATCAGCGATCTTACGATCTGGTCCCTGCCCGCCGAACATGCCTATTGGGCGGGCGGACTCGAGGACTTCCAGGCTCCGGATGGCTCCTTTCCCTTCACGGGAGAGGTCGTCATGGGTGATGCCTACTTCGCCGGGCGGTTGTCCACGCCGACAGGCTACGACGAGTTCGTCACCGGCATCATCACCGTGATGCGATTTGATTTCGAATCTCCCGAACGGATCAGCCTCGGTTCGATGATCCTGGAACCACTCGACGAGTGGGAGTTCGCTGCCGACGGCTTCGCCGCCATCGACGCGCTCGTGGCGTCGGTCTGGAACGATGCGGTGATCCTCGGCCATCCCGATCAGGCCCCCGGCGAAGACGATTGCTGGAAGAAGTACCAGGAGGACAAGGCGGCGTGCCACGCCAAGCACTCGGAGTGCCTTCAGGACTCGAACCTCCTTCTCGATGAATGCCTGGACGACATCGGTTTCTGGGACCGCGTGAAGGGCGCCGGCGTCGGTGCTGCCGCGGGCGGCGCCGGGGGCGGCGGCACAGGAGCGTTGATTGGTTCGATCCTTCCGGGTGTGGGAACGGTCGCAGGAGGCACTGTCGGCGGCTTTGCCGGCGGTCTCGTCGGTGGCATCGCCGGGTTCTGCGAAGGCCCGTCCCAGGCCAAGAATCAGTGCTACAACAAGCACCGGACTCGAACCACGCGATGTGACAAGACGCGTGACCGGTGCCTCAAGGACGCCCTTGACGGGTTCCTCGAGTGCCGGAACGGCGACGACTGATCGAGTCCGAACCTCATCGCTTCCTGCCCGCCGCCCCGCCCCGCTCGTTGAGCCGGGTGGGGCGGTGTACTTGGAAGGAAATCCCGAAATCCCGGAGACTGCCCGTGGAGACCGGCCATGACCACTGCAGTGACGACACACGACTGCCACGATCTTGACCTGGTGCGGTCCGGGGATCACGACGCCTTCGGGCGGATCCACGACCGCCATGC